>CAXQUZ010000430.1:0-45085 GCA_964226865.1 Myxococcota bacterium
CAGGAGGAGTCGAACCCCCAACCTTCGGATCCGTAGTCCGACGCTCTATCCAATTGAGCTATGGGTGCAGAACGCTGCAATGTCGTCGACGAGGCTGCAAACAAAAAGGCAGCGAAAGACCCCTCGAAGCGTGAACTTCGAGGGGCCAGAGCGCACCCAGGAGGAGTCGAACCCCCAACCTTCGGATCCGTAGTCCGACGCTCTATCCAATTGAGCTATGGGTGCAGAGTGCCTCAGTCGGCAAGCCGTCTAAGGTCTTTGGTTTGTGCTGTCAAGGTGGCGGAGACGGAGGGATTCGAACCCTCGGTAGGCATACACCTACACGGGATTAGCAATCCCGCTCCTTCGGCCACTCGGACACGTCTCCATGAAACAGCAGCCCTGTCGCAGCGACAGGGAAAGGCGGAGGCGGTGGGATTCGAACCCACGGTTCCCAAGGGAACGGCGGTTTTCAAGACCGCTGCCTTCGACCACTCGGCCACACCTCCCGGCGGGCCCCACGCTTATACTCAGCCCCCCGCTGGCTGGCAAGCAGATGGTGGCCGGATTTCTTCAGTGGCCGGGCGCCCTGCCCGGCGGCGGTGAGAACGCCGTGGGCATGAGCCATCAGCCCTGGGACGGCGCCGGATCCGCGCCCGGAGGGGCGGCGATCTGGTCGGCCTCGGCGTGGTGCCAGGCCCGAAACTCCGCGGCCACGTGCGCCCCGACCTCGGCCACGGTCGGGGCCGGGCGGCAGTGGTCGGCGAGCCGGGTGACCGTGTCCTGGGCGAGGCCGCAGGGGCGGATGCGCCGGAAGTAGCCCAGGTCGACGTCGACGTTGATGGCGAGGCCGTGCCAGGTCACCCAGCGGCGGCACGCGATGCCGATGGCCGCGATCTTCTGGCCGTCGACCCACACCCCCGTGTTGCGCGGGTCGGCGCGGCCCTCGACCCCCCAGCGGGCGATGGTCCGGGTGCAGACCGCCTCGAGGCCGTGCAGCCACCGGTGCAGGTCGCGGCGGCCCTCGGGCAGGGCACAGATGGGGTAGGCCGTGAGCTGGCCCGGGCCGTGGAAGGTGACGTTGCCGCCGCGCTCCACGTCCACAACGGGCACCTCGCCGGTGGCCAGCAGGCTCGCGGCCGCGTCCCGGTGGCGGCCGACGGTGAAGACCGGCTCGTGCTCGACCAGCAGCAGGGTGTCGGGCACCTCCCCGGCGATCCGGGCCTGGAGCAGGGCGCGCATCTGGTCATGGACCGGCGCGTAGGGCTGGCGACCGAGCCAGCGGACGTCGACAGGGGGACGGGCCACGGTGCCTCCGGCGGGGGAGGGGGGGGCGCGCCGCCGGATCGGGCGCCCCGTGCAGCGACGGACCGGCGGGCCCCCGGGGCATAGCCCGAAGAGAGATCGACGCGGGGCCGGTCCTTCTCGCTCGGGGGCACTGCAACGGAATGCAACCGTCGTGGCGACCCCCTTCAGTGCTTTGACCCGCATGGCGACCATTGGTATCGTCCAAAGCTTTTGGGGCGCACAGACCCGACCGGCCTGTCCCCCCCACCGGCGGCCGCCCCCCACTGGCCCCGCTCCCACCCCCCTTCCCGGAGGCCCCATGCTCTCCCCGCTCCCCGGCGCCCAGCTCCCGGGTCGCATCGGTCGGTACGTCATCGACCACCGCATCGGTGCCGGCGGCATGGCCCTCACCTACAAGTGCCGGCTCGAAGGCATCGGCGGCTTCACCAAGTGGGTCGTCGTCAAGATCCTCCACCCCGACCATGTCGGCGAGGAGGGCTACGAGCAGATGTTCCTGGACGAGGCCCGGCTCAGCGCCCGCCTCCACCACAACAACGTCGCCCAGGTCTTCGAGGTGGGCGATGACCACGGCATTCCCTACATGGTCATGGAGTTCGTGGACGGGCCGAACCTCGCCCGGGTCACGAAGCTCTTGGGCGGCAGCATCGACCGCCCCTACGGCCACATCGCCTCGATCTTCGCCGGCGTCTGCCGCGGCCTCGCCCACGCCCACGACCTCAAGGACGAGGAGGGCCGCCACCTCGGCATCGTCCACCGCGACGTGAGCCTCGGCAACATCGTGCTCGGCCGCGACGGCGTGCCCAAGGTCATCGACTTCGGCATCGCCCAGTGGGCCGACAAGCGCAACGTCACCCAGGTGGGCCTGCTCAAGGGCAAGCTCCACTACATGGCCCCCGAGCAGCTTGAGGGCGAGGCCGACCACCGCTCCGACATCTACCAGGTCGGCGTCTGCCTCTACTGGATGACGACGGGCCGTCCGCCCTTCCACGACGACGACCCGACCAAGCTCTGGAAGGCCCGGCTCAAGGGCATCGTGACGCCCCCCAGCCGCTTCATCAAGGGCTACCCGCCCGAGCTCGAGGAGGTCATCCTCACGGCCCTGGCCAACAAGCCCGAGGCCCGCTGGCAGAGCGGCGAAGAGATGGCCGACATGCTCGAGGCCTTCTGCCTGAGCCACCCCCGGTGGTCGTCGAGCAAGGACGGCATCGCCCGGTGGGTCCACGACACGGTGCCCCTCACCGAGGACGAAGAGCTCTCGCTGCGCCAGCGCAGCAACCCCGCGAACACCGGCCGGGTGCCCTCTCTGGGCGAGCTGGTCAGCGGCTCCAGCGACGCCGAGGCCGAGCGCCCCGTCGACGAGGGCGGCTCCGAGCCCACCATCCGGCCCGAGGAGGTCCCGGTGGCCGCCGCGGCGCCGGCCCGCTCCGGGGCCCGGGTGGCCGTGCTCAGCTCCCTCGCCACCCTCGCGGTCGCGGCCGTCGTGGCGCTCGGGGTGATGTTCTCCGGGGCCGACCGCTCCCAGGGCAACGAGGCGGCGGCGCTCTACCTCGAGGAGGCCACGCGGCTGGTCGAGTCAGGCGACATGGAGGGGGCCCGCGGCATGCTGGCCCGGGCCGAGCACGCCGAGCCCGACGACCCCCAGCTGGTCATCGCCGTGTCGCGGCTGCGCTCCCGCCTCGCGGACAGCCCGGGCCACTGAGCCGTGGCGTCCTTCGAGCTCTGGCTGCGCCGCGAGCCGGCGGATCCGCCGGTCTTCAGCGTGCGCTTTCGTGCCGACGGGGGCACCGCCCAGCTGCGGCTGCCCGCCGGGTGGGGCCCCGTCGCAGGCCCGGCCGCCTCGGGTGTGGTCGCGGGCCTGCGCTAGGCTGACCTCGCGCGCCGCATGCTGCTCCGCTTCGACGCCGACGGCCGCTCGCGCCCCGCGGTGCCCGTCACCGAGGCCCTCGGGGGCGACCCCCGTGCGGTCGCCGTGGGCAGCTGGCTGCGCTGCCCCCTCTCGCGTCCGGAGTCTCCTGCCGTGCCCAAGGAACCCACCATCGACCCCGGTGCGGGCGCCACGGACGTGGGCCTGGCGCCGGCGCTGGTCGTCGCCGAGGAAGAGCGCACGGATCTCGGGCTGCCGCCGTCCCTGCCGCCCTCCGAAGAGCTCGACACGGGCAAGCTGGTTGCCGCCCGCCCCGCGCCGACCCTCGTGCGCTCGCTGATGCGGCGCATCCGGGAACAAGAAGCCGAGATCCGCACCCTCCGGGCCCGCATCGCCGCCCTGGAGAAGAACGGGGGCTGAGCGACGGCCGGGATAGGGCGCCCCCGTCCCCCGCCGGAGCCCCCATGCCGACTCGCTGTCCTGGTCCTGCCCGCGTCCCCCCGGCGACCCCATGAGCGCCGCGCCCACGGCCGAGACGGTGCGCGTGCGCGGCCTGCGCTTCGGGGTGCTGCGCTGGGGGCCGGCCGATGCGGCGGGCCCGCCGGTCGTCATCCTCCACGGCTGGCTCGACCAGGCCCTCGCCTGGGACACGGTCGCCCGGGCGGTGGCGGCGACCGGTCGGCGGGTGCTGAGCTGGGACCACCGCGGCCACGGCGCCAGCGACCACGGCCACCCGAGCACGGGCTACCACTTCCCCGAGTACGTGGCAGATGTCGACGGGCTCTTCGACGCCCTCTCCCTCGACGGCGCCGTGCTCGTGGGCCACTCCATGGGCGGCACCATCGCCGGGCTCTTCGCAGGCCTGCGCCCCGGTCGGGTCTCGTCGCTCGTGCTGGTGGACGGCCTGGGCCCGCCCGCCGTCTCGGACGACGACGCCGTCGATCAGCTCGTGGCCTTCCTCGACGCCCAGCAGCGGCCGCCGGTGCACCGGGGCCTGGCCGATCTGGACGCCGCCACCACCCGCATCCAGCGCGTCAACCCGGCCGTCTCGGCGCCGCGGGCCCGCGCCCTCGCCGCGCGGGCGACCCGCCGGGACGGCCACGGGGGGCTGCGCTGGTCCTGGGACCCCCGCCACCGGAGCCGGGCGGCCGTGGCCTACGACGAAGACCGCCACCTGCGGGTGCTCGCCCGCATCCAGGCCCCCGTCCACCTCGTCTTCGGCGCGGCGGGCTGGTACCCGGGCATCGAGGGCATCGACGCCCGGATCGCGGCCATTCCCCAGGTGGTCGGCCGCCACGACCTTCCCTGTGGCCACAGCGTGCACGTGGACGAGCCCGAGCGGCTGGCCGAGCTCGTCGCCCGGGCCTGCGCCGCTGCCGGGCCCGCCGCCTGATCAGCCGAGGGCCTTGCGCCGCTGGAACCGCGCCTCGGCCTCGAGGGCCTCCCGCTCGCCCATGCCGATGCGCTGGGCGAGGGTGAAGAGCTGCTGGCGGGCGTGCTGGTCGTGGCCGCCCCAGGCGAACATGCGGTCGAGGGCCTGGTCGAGGATCCAGCCCTGGGCGATGCGCCGGACCCGGTCCTCGCGCTGGGCGGAGAGCCCGAGGCCCCGGGCGAAGCCCTGGAGTGCCCGCTGCTCGGCGGCATCCATCTCTTCGTCGACGAGGGCCAGGGCCCAGGCCATGAGCAGCATGCTGTCGCGCACCCCGCCCTGGGAGGACTGGCCCAGCTCGGCCGCCGAGAGGGGAGGCCGCTGGGAGAGGTCGCCGATCGAGCCGACATCGGGGGTGATGAGGTCGGTGAGCCACGACTGCTCTTCGCTGCTCAAGACGCCGTCAGCACGGGCGATCTCGACGAGCATGCGCGCCATGATGAGGCGGTCGTAGGGGTGCTGGACGGGGTGGGTCGAGAGCTGCTGGTCGAAGTCCGACATGAGCTCCTGGGCGGCGTCGCGGGAGACCCAGCCCGCGCGCTGGGGGTCCCAGATGAACTGGCCCTGGACGGCGGCGAAGGCCTCGAGCACGGCCTGGTCTTGCTCGCGCCGGGAGAGGCTGTTCGAGGAGCGGGTGCGGGTGGCCTCGTTCATGGCGGTGTAGGCGAGATCCGAGGCCATGCGGCCGGCGATGCCGTGGCCCATGGTCGACCGGATGGCCGACGCGATGGCGCTGCGCATGCTCCACATCAGCGAGCGCTGCATGCGCTGGCCGACCTGGGCACCGACCGAGCGGTCGGCGGGCAGGGTGTGGCGGGCCTGGACCTGGCGGCCGGTGACCGGGCAGGCGAAGACCACGTCGACCGTGCGGCCGCTCGCGTTGAGCTGCTGGACCAGCGGCGCGACGTTGGTCTGGGTGGGGACGGGGGAGGTCATGGGGGCTCCGACGGCGCGGGGATCAGAGGCTGAGGCCGCTGAGGTCGAGGTCGAGGAAGAGCCCGGCCCGGTCGCCCACGGCGTCGCCGTCGACCACGGTGATGGCGATGCCCGCGAGGTCGAAGGAGAGCGCGTCGCCGACCAGGCCACCGACCAGCGCCGGCACGGCCAGGGAGATGAGGGTGCCGAGGCCCTCGTCGACGGCCTTCGGGTCGGTCTCGAAGGTGGTCGAGATGACCGTGGCGCTGCTGTCGATGAGCTC
The DNA here is from genome assembly GCA_964226865.1 of Myxococcota bacterium. Classification (GTDB taxonomy): domain Bacteria; phylum Myxococcota_A; class UBA796; order UBA796; family UBA2385; genus CAXQUZ01. The sequence goes on from CAXQUZ010000430.1 coordinate 5,779, forward strand.
GATGTCGACCAGGGCGCCCTCCTCGCCGCCCTTGATGCCCACGATGGCGTCGACCACGGTGGTCATGACCACCTCGTCCTCGCCGTCGCCGTCGGCATCGGTGAGGAAGTCGATCTCGAGGCCGCCGAGGTGGAGCTCGGCCGCGACGCCGTCGCCGCCGGGCGCGCCGACGAGGGGCGCGGTGGGCCGGGTCTGGAGGGTGACGGGCAGCCCGGGGGGCAGCTGGTCGAAGCCGGGAATGAGGCCGCCGAGCAGCGAGGTGTCGAGGGAGATGGAGCCGAGGGCGTCGCCTTCGACCGTCTGGTCGAGCAGACCCATCGCCGGCAGGGCGGCGCCGATGGCGCTGAGCAGGTCGTCGTCGAGGAGCAGCGCCGCCTGGTAGGGCACCCCCGTGGGGCTCGACGAGCCGGTCGGCGCCGAGAAGCCGAGGTCGGTCGTGAGCCGCTCGCCCAGGGCCACGTCCCCGGCGTCGAGGGTGGACTCGGCAAAGATGTTCACGCCGCCCTCGTCGTGCACGGCGCTGGTGAAGTCGGAGAGGATGGTGACGCCCGAGAAGTCGAGCTCGCGGAGGCTCTCCTGGGCCTCGAGCAGCCCGCTGAAGGTGTCGACCAGCTGGTCTTCGATGGTGGTGGCGAGGGTGTCGCCGAGCAGCGAGTCGACGATGCCGAAGCTGTCTTCGAAGCCGAAGACCTCCAGGCCGGTGGTGGTGACGGCCGTGTTCTGGGGGGTGGCCGTGAGGCCGCCGCCGGAGGTGCCGATGACGAGGTCGCCGGAGATGGCGAGGGTCTCGATGTAGACGTCGGTCGGGTAGCTGCCGAGGAAGCCCGCGTCGATGGTCAGGGCGATCTCGACCGGGCTGGCCTCGATGGTGTAGTGGAGGCCCGAGGACTGGAAGTCGAGGTCGGCGCCGATGGAGCCGATGGACAGGCCGTCGAAGTAGACGCTGAGGCCGTAGTCGGACCAGATGGGGTCCTCGGTCTCGATGAGGCCGTCGAGGTCGAGGCCGGCGACGATGCTGTCGATCTGGGGGCCGAGATCGTAGAGCAGCTCGTCGGTCAGCCGGAGCACCAGTGCCGATGGCATGGGGGCCTCGGCGTCGGTGGCGGTGCCGTGGATGAGGGTCGCGCGGGCGCGGGCCCACTGGCCGGTCTCGTCGCTGGCCTCGCCCATGACGGGCCACAGCGGCGAGTCGGGCCAGAGGGTGTCGTCGTGGTGGGAGGAGAGGGACCAGTCGCCCTCGGCGCCCACGTCGACGCCGTTGACGAGGGCCACGGCGTTGCGGCCGCCCGACCAGCTGCCCGAGGCCGTGACCTCAGCATCGGCCGAGAACACCCCGGTGGTGGGCGCATCCATCGTGAAGAGCAGCGCGGGGGCCGGGCCGTCGTCGCCCCCGTCGCCGCCGTCCGTGCCGTCGCTGCCGTCCGTGCCGTCGCTGCCGTCCGTGCCGCCGTCGTCGGTGGCGCCGGTGGTGGTGTCGGCCGTCTTGGCGGCACAGGCCGTCAGCAGCGAGACGAGGAGGAGGGCACCGAGGCGGGGGGAGGACATGCAGGGCTCCGAGATTCGCGGGACGAAATCACCGTGGGACACGGGGGATCCGTCGTGGTTGGCGGAGGGACAGGATATCCGGCCGGACGGCCTCTTGGCGGGGTGTTGGCGAGCCCCGGACTGTCGGGGTCCTGACACCGGCCCCGCAGATCGCCGGGGAGGGAGTGGGCATGGGTGCGCTGCGACGGATGGCATGGGTCGGGATGGCCCTGGTGGTGGGACTCTCGACCGCTGAGGCGGCCAAGTCCAAGCCGCCCCGGCCCCTGCGCGGCCGCACGGCCAAGATCCGGGAGTCCCTGGCCGACGGGGCCCTGGCGCGGGCCCGGGGGGCCCTGGCCCTCGCCGAGGAGCGGGCGCCGGAGCAGCCCCGCATCGTGCGCCCCGAGGGCGTCGCGGCCCTCTGGTTCCTCCAGGGCGCCCTCGCGCTCAAGGCGGGCGAGGGCACGGATGCCGCGGGGGTGGGCTTCCGGCGGGCCCTGGCGGTGGACCCCGGGCTCGCCTGGGACCCGGAGCTCCTCGGCAGCGGCGACGAGTGGCGCTTCTTCGAGGCCCTGCGCAGCGAGGTGGGCAGCAAGAGCCCCGTGGACCTGGGGCTGCCGGCCCGCCACGGCGGGCTCGAGGCCTACCTCGACGGCCGCCCGGTCGCGGTCGACAGCACGGCCCTGCCGGGCCTCCACCTCGCCCAGGTGCGCTGCCCGGACGGCACCATCACCGGGGCCTGGGTCGAGCTGCCGAAGACGCCCCGCTGGCTCAAGATGTGTCCGGGCAAGCTGGACCTCGACGCGGCGCCCGCCGAGAACACGGCGCCGGCCGGTGACGACGACTTCGGCGCGCTCGATGTCTTCGGCGACGAGAGCCCCGAGGGCGCCGACGAGAGCCCCGCGGCCCCCGACGAGACCCCCGCTCCATGAGCGGCGACCTGCCCCGGGCGCTGCGGGGGGTCGAGCAGCGGCCCCAGGATCCCCAGGCCTGGCTGGCCCTCGGGCTCGCCCTCCGGGCCGCGGGCCAGCCCGGTCCCGGGGCCGAGGCCTTCCAGCAGGCCCTCCGCCGCCAGCCCGGGCCCGGTGCCTTCCTCGGCTGGGCCGCCTGTGTCGCCGACCAGGGCCGCCCTGCCCAGGCCGTGGGCATCCTCACGGCCGCCCAGCGCCGGGGGCTGCTCGACCGCCCGGGCCACCACGCCCTCGCCCGCTTCGCTGCCGACGCCGGGGACCTCGCCGCGGCCACGGCGGCCCTCGACCGCCTCGTGGCCAGCGATCCGGGGGACGGGGCGGCCTGGCTGCTCCGGGGCATCACCGCCATGCGGGCCGGCCGGGGCCAGGCGGCCCGCAGCGACCTCGCCCGCGCGGTGGCCCTGTTGCCCGAAGATCCCGACAGCCACGCCAACCTCGCGGCGGTCTGTGAGAGCCTCAACGCCCTCGATGACGCGGCAGCGGCGGCCCTGGCGGCCCGGGCCCGGGCCCCCGCCCCCCCGCTCGCGACCCTCACCCTCGCCCGGGTGCGGCGCCGCCAGGGCGATCCCGCCCGTGCCCTGGCCCTGCTCGACGCGCTGCCGGTCGCCGGGCTGGTGCCCCACCACGCCGCCCGCCGCGCGGCCGACCGGGCCCTCTGTCTCGACGCGCTGGGGGCCGTCGATGCGGCCTGGGCCGCCACGGTCGAGATGAACGCCCACGCCCGGGCCCGCCCGGGGGTCCACCCGGCCCACGCAGCCCGGTGGTCGGCCATGCTCGACGCCATCCTGGCCGACGCGGCCGCCCTGGCCCGGTCCGCCCGGCGCCCCTGGACCCCGCCGGACGACGGCCGCAGCCCGGTCTTCGTGGTCGGCTTCCCCCGCTCCGGCACGACCCTGCTCGAGGTGATGCTCGGCGCCCACCCGGCGCTCCAGGCCACCGACGAGCTGCCCGTCACCGACCTCGTCCTGCGGCGCTGGGAGACCCTGCTGCCCGGGGTGGGGCCCTACCCGGCGGGCCTCCACCAGCTCGACGGCGCCGCCCGCGCCCGGGGCCGGGCCGCGTGGCTGGCCATCCTCGACGAGGTGCGGCCCGGCCTCGATCCGGGGCGCCGCATCATCGACAAGGTGCCGCTCTCGCTCGTCCACCTGCCGCTGCTCCATGCCCTCTTTCCCCGGTCGCCCCTCGTCGTGCTGCTGCGCGACCCCCGCGACACGGCGCTCTCCTGCTTCCAGCAGGACTTCGCCCCGGGGGCCACCAACGACCTGATGATGGACATGGACACCATCGTCGACGTCCAGGCCCGGGCCTTTGCCGTGCTGGCGGCCGTGCGCCCGGTGCTCGCTGGGGCGCTCCATGTGGTGCGCTACGAAGACCTCGTCGCCGATCACGAGGCGGTCAGCGCGCGGCTGCTCGCCGCCATCGGCCTCGGCTGGGATCCGGCGGTGGCCCGCTACCGCGAGGGGCTCGCCGGGGCCCACATCTCGACGCCCTCCTACGCCCAGGTCGTGCGCCCGGTGACGACCGCCGCCCGGGGCAAGTGGCGCCGCTACGAGGGCCCGCTCGCCCCCTGGCGGGACCGGCTCGACGAGACGGCCGCGGCGCTCGGCTACCCGGTGGGCTGAAGGACGGGGGCCCCGAGGTCGCCCGGGCCGATGTCGCCGATGCTGCGCATGCCGTCGCCGCCCCGGTCGTTCCAGCAGCTCAGGTGGAAGAAGCGGTCGGGCTCGGGGTGGGGAAAGGGGCGCCCGCTCTCTGCCGCCAGCATCGCCACGATCTCGGCGAGAACGGCGTGGCAGCGGTCTTGTTCGACGACGGCGCGAAACCAGGTGGTGCGGGGCAGGGCGCTGCCGGGCGGGTCTTTGGTCGGGTGGGGGCCGCGGGTGGCCCGGTGGAGCACGGCCGAGAAGCGGGGCAGTGGCAGGGGCGGCAGCCGGGCGGTGATGCCCGCGTCGAGAACCCCGACGAGGGGCGCCATGCTGGCCCCCCGCAGCAGGGTGATGTGGGGGTCGTCGATGGGCCGGGCCTCGGGGGGCAGGCGGGCCCGCAGGGCGGGCGACAGCGGCGGAACGCACGACGGGGGGACCCGCGCGAGCAGGCCCCCCCGTCCCGGGGTCCAGTGGAGGCGCAGCAGGCGACCTCCGACCGGCATCCTCAGCGGTTCATCAGGTGCACGGCCTCGCCGAGGGCGTGCTTGGCGGCTTCCATCACGGTCTCACCCAGGGTCGGGTGGGGGTGGATGGTGAGGCCGATGTCGAGGCCCTCGGCGTCCATCTCGACGGCCAGGGCGCCCTCGCTGATGAGGTCCGAGGCGTTGGGACCGATGATGGTCACGCCCAGCACCCGGTCGTCGGCGGCGTCGAGGATGACCTTGGTGAAGCCGTCGGTCGACATGGTCGACATGGCGCGGCCGCTGACGGCGAAGGGGAACTTGCCCACCTTCACGTCGTAGCCGGCGGCCTTGGCCTCGTGCTCCTGCATGCCGGCGGTCGCGATCTCGGGATCGGTGAAGACCACGGCGGGCACGGTGCGGGCGTCGTTGAAGGACTTGTGGCCCGCGATGACCTCGGCGACGATCTCGCCCTCGTGGGTGGCCTTGTGGGCGAGCATGATGCCCGTGGCCACATCACCGATGGCGTAGATGCCGGGGATGCTGGTCTTGAGCTGCTTGTCGACGACGATGTGGCCGCGCTCCATCTCGAGGCCCAGGTCGGCCACGAACTCGGAGTTGGGCCGGCGGCCGACCGTGATGAGGATGCGGTCGGCGGGAAGCTCCTCGACACCCTTCTTGGTCTCGACGCGCACGACGCCGCCGTTGTCGCCCTCTTCCCAGCCCAGCGCCTTGGCGTTGAGCAGCACCTTGATGCCGTTCTTCTTGAGCTTGCGGGCGAGGATCTTGATGACGTCCGGGTCGAAGCCGGGCAGCACCTGGTCCTGCATCTCGACCACGGTCACGCTGCTGCCGACCTTGGCGAGCATGGTGCCGAGCTCGAGGCCGATGTAGCCGCCGCCGATGACGACGAGGTTCTCGGGCACGTGGTCGAGGGCCAGGGCCTTGGTCGAGTCCATCACCCGCTCGTCGGCGTAGGCGAAGCCGGGGATCTCGATGGGGCGCGAGCCGGTCGCGATGACGATGTGCTCGGCCTTGATGAGGATCTCACCGTCGGCCGTGGCGACCTTGACCTCGCCGGCCTTCGGGATGGAGGCCTCGCCGAGGATGGTGTCGACCTTGTTGGCCTTGAGGAGGGTGCCGACGCCGCCGGTGAGCTTCTTGACGATGCCGCCCTTCCACTCCTGCATCTTGCCCATGTCGAGGCTCGCGCCCTCGGGCACCGCGATGCCCATCTCGGCGAGCTTGCTCAGCTCGGCGTACTTCTTGCCGGCGTTGATGAGCGCCTTGGAGGGGATGCAGCCCACGTTCAGGCAGACCCCACCGATGTACTCGCGCTCGATGATGGCCGTCTTGATGCCGAGCTGGCCGAGGCGGATGGCGGCGGGGTAGCCGCCGGGGCCGGCGCCGATGACGACGGCCTGGTACTCACGGGTTTCCATGGTGACCCTCTCTGGGGGTGTGCGGGAGTGTGTGCGAAGGAAGGGGGCCGCTCAGCGCACGAGCAGCAGGGTGGGCGCGCCGGAGGCACGGGCGGCCGAGACCGCCTCGCGCACCGCCTCTTCGTCGTCCGAGACCGCCGTGGCCGCGAGACCGGCGGCGGCGGCGAGGTCGAGGGGGCTGGCGCTGAGCTGGCGGGCCACCGGCGCGTCGGCGGCCATCGGGGGCGCGCGCAAGACGAAGATGACCGGTGGCTGGGCGTTCCCGGCGATGTTCAGCGCCTCGTGGAAGGCGCCGCTGGCCGCCGAGGCGGGGCCCAGAAGGCAGAGCGTCGGGCCGCTCACGAGCGCGAGGCCGACCGCGTGGAGGGCGCGGCTGCCGGGGGCGCTCGACACGGGGGCGAGCTTGTAGGGCCGGGCGCCCGTGGCGGGGTCGACCAGGCGCGCGACCCGGCACCCGCGCAGCACGGCCCCCACCCGCTCGCGCGGGCCGGTGACGAGCCAGTCGCCCTTCTTCATGCCGCCGATGGCGCCCGCGAGGGCCGGGGCTGCGCCGCCGAGGGGCAGCGGGAAGGGCAGGGGGCTGAGGGCCGAGAGCTCGGCCTCGGCGCTGCGGAGGGTGGTGAGGGCCGCGGTCAACTCAGGCCTCCAGGGTCAGGCGCTTGGGGGTCTCGAGGATGGCCTTGACCTCGCTGACGAAGCGGGCGGCGACGGCACCGTCGATGACCCGGTGGTCGAAGCTGGGCGACAGGTACATCATCTTGCGCGCCACGATCTCGCCGTCGACCACCATGGGCCGGTCGTGGATCTGGTTGACGCCGAGGATGGCGACCTCGGGGGCGTTGATGATCGGCGTCGCGAAGCGGCCGCCGATGTTGCCCACGCTGGTGATGGTGAAGGTGCCGCCGGAGAGCTCGTCGAGGCTGGCCGTGCCGGCCTGGGTGCGGGCGACGACGTCGCGGATCTCGCGGGCGAGCTGGAGCAGCGACTTGCTGCCGACGTCCTTGATGACGGGCACGTAGAGGCCGGCCGGGGTGTCGGTGGCGATGCCGATGTTGACCGTCTTGCGCACCACGAGGGTGTTCTCGGCCTCGTCCATCACGGCGTTGACCGTGGGGAACTTGCGGAAGGCGACCACGAGGGCCTTCATGATGAAGGGCAGGTAGGTCAGCTTGACGTCCTGCTCGGCGGCCAGGCCCTTGAGCTCCTTGCGCAGGGCCACGAGGGCCGTCGCGTCCACCTCGTCGACGTAGGTGAAGTGGGGGATGCGCCGGTAGGACTCGGTCATCTTCTCGGAGATCTTGCGGCGCAGGCCGATGATCTTGATGCGCTCGTCGCCGGTGGCGGCCGCGGGCGAGGCGGGCAGGGCGAGGGCCGGCGGGGCCTTGAGGGCGGCGGGCTGGGCGACGTGGGCGTCGATGTCGGCGCGGGTCACGCGGCCGGCCTTGCCCGAGCCGACGACGGCGTCGATGTCGACACCCTGGCTGCGGGCGTGGCTGCGCACGGCGGGGGTGGCGAGGGTCTTGCCACCGACGGCGGGGGCGACGACGGGGGCCGGAGCGGCGACGGGGGCCGGGGCGGCGACGGGGGCGGGCGCGGCGACGGGGGCCGGAGCGGCGACGGGGGCCGGGGCGGCCACGGGGGCGGGCGCGGGCACCGGGGCGGGGGCCGGGGCGGCGCCGCCAGCACCGGTGTCGAGGTCCATGAGCACGCTGTGGACCTTGATCACGTCGCCGGGCTCGCCGTGGATGGCGACCACCGTGCCCGCCTTGGGGCTCGAGATCTCCACGGTGGCCTTGTCGGTCATGATGTCGCAGACGGGGGTGTCGACGTCGATGACCTGGCCGGGCTCGACCTTCCACTCGACGATCTCGCCCTCGACGACACCTTCGCCGATCTCGGGCAGCTCGAAACGGAACATGGGGAGACTCCTGGGCGCGCGCCGGATGGGGCCGCGCCGCGCGGTGGGGGAAAAACTCAGAAGCGGAGGCTGGAGAGGGCGGCGGCGTGGGCCGCACCGGCGTCGGCCGCGACCGAGACCGGCGGGGCCTCGAGGCGGAGGAAGCCGAGCCGGGTCGCCGACTGGAGCACGGAGGCCGGGGCGCCGACCACGACCGGACGGCCGGTCTGGTGGAGGGCGGCGGCGACGTGGTCTTCGTCGAGGGGACGGGCCGTGCCGAGGTCGACGACCTGGGCCGAGACCCCCTCGGCCGCGAGGGTGGCGGCGGCGGCCTCGGCGGCACGGGTGCCGGCGCCGAAGCCGAGGAAGGTGAGGTGGGTGCCGGCGACGGTGGTGCGGGCCTGGCCGAGGCCGGGGGCCGCGTCGTCCGCGTCCGGCGCCGCGAGGGCCTCGGCGCTCTCGAAGAGCACGACCGGGCCGCGGCCGGCGATGGCGGCGGCGAGCAGGGCCGCACAGGCCGGGGCCGTGGCGCCGGCGGCCACCGCGACGTGGGGCATGCCGTCGAGCAGCCCGAGGGGGGCGGCCTGGCCGGGGCCCAGGGGCACCCGCACGACCAGGGGCGCGGCGAAGTCGCCCGTGAGCAGGGCGCTCTCGGGGCCGAGCTGGGCGGCCGCGGCCCAGAGGGCCTCAGGACCGGCGAGCTCGACGACCGGGATGGCGCCGCCCATGGCCATGCCGATGGCCACACCGAGCAGCCCCGCGTCGGCGGCGGGCAGCAGGTGGACCTGGTCCGGGGCCACGTCGGAGAGGCCGCGGGTGGCGGGGGAGAGGTCGATGGCCTCGCCGAGAACGTGCACCCGCGGGTTGTTCCGGAGGGCGACCGAGAGGACGGAGCGGAGGTGGGCGTGGCCGGTCACGGGCGGGACTCCGAAGCGGGAAGCAGAGAGGCCGCGATGTCGGAGAAGCGCTCAGCGGCGAGGAGCTTGCCGCCGGGAGCGGCGCCGTGCTCGTGCTTCTCGAGGTACTCGCGGATGAAGAACTCGGCGGCCTTGTACGAGGAGCGCACCAGCGGGCCGCTGGCCACGTAGCGGAAGCCGAGCTCGAGACCGAGCTGTTCGTAGCGGGCGAACTGCTCGGGGGTGACGAAGTCGACGACCGGCATGTGCTTGGGCGTCGGGCGCAGGTACTGGCCGATGGTGAGGAAGTCGCAGTCGACCGCCCGCAGGGCGCGCATGGCGGCCACCATCTCGTCCTCGGTCTCGCCGATGCCGACCATCAGGCTGGACTTGGTGAAGCGGGCGGGGTCGCGGCGCTTGGTCTCGCGCAGCACCTCGATGCTCTGGGCCCAGCCGGCCCGGGGGTCGCGCACCGTGGGGGTCAGGCGCTCGATGCACTCGACGTTGTGGGCGAGCACATCCGGGCGGGCGTCGACCACCAGGCCGAGCAGCGCGGCGTCGCCCTGGAAGTCGGGGATGAGCACCTCGACCCGGGTCTTGGGCGAGCGGGCCCGGATCTCGCGGATGCAGGCGGCGAAGTGGCCGGCGCCCTGGTCGGCGAGGTCGTCGCGGTCGACGCTGGTGATGACGACGTAGTCGAGGTCCATCTCGCGGATGGCGTCGGCGACATTGGCCGGCTCTTCGGGGTCGAGGGGCATGCCCTGCTTGCGGGTGGTGACCGCGCAGAAGCGGCAGCCGCGGGTGCAGATGCCGCCCATGACCATGAAGGTGGCCGTGCCGGCGTTCCAGCACTCGCCGATGTTCGGGCAGCGGGCCTCTTCGCAGACGGTGTGGAGGCGGAGCTGGCGCGCGCGGCCCTTGATGCGGGTGTAGCGGTCGCCCCCGGGCATCTTGACCTTGAGCCAGGACGGCTTGGGCTGGCGCAGGGCGGCGCGGCGGGCCTCTCGGCTGCCGGGACGCGGCGTCTCGGTCCCATCGACTGGGCGCTGCGCTTTGGACATCGAGCCTCCACGAGGTCTCGGACGGTAACCCAAGCGGGGTCCCGGTCCTCGGCGGCCCGGCGGGGTTTGCGGGGGTGTCACCCTGTGGCGATCACTGGCCCTCTTCGTCCTGCTCGCCGTCGTCTTCGCCCCCGTTGGGGTCGTCCTCGGCCGTGTCTGCCTCCTCCTCGGGCTCGGGGGGCTCCGGCGGCTCGGGGGCGTGGGCGGTGGGCGCCGCGTTCAGGGACCAGTCGTAGGGAATGACGCCGAGGGGGCAGTCTTCGATGTGTTCCTGGAGCCAGGCCTGGCGGTCGCCGGCGGTGTAGTCCACGAGGTAGCCGCAGAGGGTGTCGGCCTTGGACCAGTCGATGAACTCCTTCTCGTTCCAGAAGAAGATCTCGTTGACCGCGTAGCCGTCGCCGATCCAGCGCATGCCGTGGTCCGAGAGCAGCCACCGGCGCATCGCGCGCTTCATCGCGGGGGTGAGGCGCTTGGGCTCCCAGTAGCGGAGCGGCGGGCAGCCCTTGCTGGCGCAGTTGAGGGTGACGTGGACGAGGGGCTCTTGGTAGCGGTTGATGATGTCTTGCTGCTCGAGCATGAACAGGGTCTGCCAGCTGCCGTCGATGAGGAATTCCTGGCCCAGGAAGAAGCCGCTGCCCGGGCGCAGGCTCCAGGGGAAGTCGCCGGAGCGGATGTCTTGCACGCTCTCGATGCCGGGGTTGCGGAGCACCGAGTAGACGACCGCCGCGTTGTAGGCGTTGGCCATGTACGAGATGCGCGCGTCCTCGCCCGACTCGCGCATCTCGTCCATCACGGGGCCGTGCACGGCCGTCCAGGCGAGGAAGTCCTGGAGGATGTCCATGCGCTCTTCGATGTAGTCGTAGTGGACCCCCCGGGGGCCGACGGCGTTGTCGAGCACGTCCTTCCAGGCCGCCGAGGGGTCTTCGGGGGGCGGGTCGCCGGGGATGCCCATGCGCCGCGTGCAGCCGCTGCCCAGGACGAGGGCGCCGGCGAGGAGGAGCGGCAGAGAGCGGGGGGCGGTGCGGGACATGGGCGCTCGCGAGCGGACGGGGGGCGGGGCCTAACGAACAGCGCGCGGGGTGGCACCCGGGGCCCGGGGGCGGTCGTGTGGAGGGGCGGGCGCGCCGGGGGGCCGGGCCGTGGGATAGGCTCGACCTCCCCGCTCCCCCCGGTGCCATGTCGGTCCCGTTCCCGCTGCTCTACCTCCTCTGCCTGGGCCTCAGCCTCGGGGCGGTCGAGGCGCTGCGCGCGGGCTGGACCCCGGACGAGCCCGCCCCGCCTCCCCAGAAGGTCGAGCGGGTGGGCATCGCCGTGCCGCCCAAGCCCCAGGGGGTGCACGAGGACGCGGCGCCCGGCGACGGGGACGCGGCCTGGACCGAGCAGCGCTGCCGCCAGCTCGACGGCGAGCTCCGCGACGTCTGCCTCCACCAGGTGGCCCGCCGGCGCGCCCGCACCGACCTGGAGGGGGCGCTCGGGGCCTGCCGTGATCTCGCCGATCCGGCCCTCTCCGACGAGTGCTTCGCCGACGTGGCCGAGCTGCACGCCCCCACCGATCGGGACGCCTCCCTCGCCGTCTGCCCCACGATTGCCCGCCCCAAGTGGCGCGACCAGTGCGTCTTCGGCATCTCGCTCGCCCTGTCGACCATCGACAGCCGCTTCGCCTTCCAGCTCTGCGACGAGGCCGGCCAGTGGCGCGACTTCTGCCGCCACGACGTCAACGGCGAGATCGCCCAGGTCGACGACGCCCTGGCCTGGGAGCACTGCGCCGCCGACGAGGGCGACCTGCTGACCCGCAAGACCTGCTGGCACGGCATCGGCAAGTACGTGGCGCGGGTGGATGTCGACCGGGCCTTTGCGCTCTGTGCCCGGGTGCCGCCGGGCGAGAACGACCTCTACATCGAGAATTGCTACCACGGCCTCGGCTGGGGGGCATCCGAGAAGGCCGGCCGGGACTTCGTGCCGAGCTGCCGGCGGGCCGGCGAGAAGGCGCCCTCGTGTCGGCTGGGCGTGGCCTACAACCTGCGGCGCTTCGACCCGGCCGGGGCGCTGGCGCTCTGTGAGGCGGTGGGCCGGGCCGACCTCGAGGCCCAGTGTGTGGAATTCGTGACCCAGGGCCGGGTGCGCTGAGCCGCCGGCGCCGGGGGCTCCCTGCTCCCGCCGTGCTCCGGGGGACTCAGGGCGTCCAGTGCCAGGTCGTGCCGCTGCCGTCGAAGGCGAAGAGGCTCGTGCCCGTGACGGTGGGCACCCCCGACATGCGGCCGTCGAGGCGCTCGGTCCAGAGCACGGCGCCGCTCGCCCGGTCCACCATCACGAGGTCGCCCTCGTTGTCGCCCACCAGCACGGTGTCGTCGTCGGGCACCACCGTGGGCGAGCTGATCGAGGCCCGCTCGAGGGGGGTGCGCCACAGCAGGCGCTCGCTCTCGTCGAGGCCCGGCGTGGCGTCCAGCGCGTAGAGGTGGCTGTCGTGAGAGCCGACGTAGACGGTGTTGTCGTAGACCGAGGGCGAGGACATGACGTAGCCATTGGTGGCGTAGGACCACTGCTCTGCGCCGGTCTCGATGTCGTAGGCGTGGACCCGCTTGTCCCAGCTCGAGATGTAGACGGTGTCGTCGTCGACGGCGGCGGTGGTCTTGATGTCGCCGAGGGTGCCGTCGCCCTTGTCCTCCATCCAGGCATCCCAGAGGTGGGTGCGCGCGACGAAGTCGAAGGCGGCGAAGCGGCCGTTGTTGGCGCCGATGAACATGATGCCCCGCTCGGGATCGATGGAGACCGAGGAGTGGGGGTGGTTGCCGAGGAACCCGGTCTCGTACCAGAGGCCGCCGGTCTCGCCGTCGATGACGAAGACCTTGCCGTCGGGGGTGGGGAACTCGACGGCCATGAAGATGTGGCCCTGGTGGACGACGGGGCTGGCGCCGATGCTGCCGCCCAGGTCCTGCTCCCAGAGCAGCGCGCCGGTCTCGAGCTCGAGGGCGTAGAGCCAGCCGCTGTAGTCGCCGATGTAGACCCGGTCGCCGTCGACGGCGGCCGTGCCGTGGATGCCGCGGTGGTCGTCGTCTTCGTCGTGTTCGGCCTCGATGTCGGCCCGGTGGGTGCGGAAGCGCCAGACCTCGTCGCCGCTGGCGCGGTCCAGGGCCACGAGGTGACCGTCGTCGACCCCCACCAGCACGAGGGTCTCGCTCAGTGTGGGGGAGGACTTGGAGGCGCTGTAGTCGCCGATGGCGAGGGCCTCGCTGGCCCAGTCGAGGGCCGGGGCCCGGCCGAGCTGGGTGCCGGCGGGGGCGACGCCGCGGTGGCGGGGCTCGAGGCGGAACTGGGGCCAGTCGCCGGCGGCGGGCGGGTCGACGGGGGCGAACCAGTCGGCGCCCTCGGAGGCGGGGAAGCGCGCGGACTTCTCGGCGATGCCGGGCGCGCAGCCGACGAGGAGGACGGCGGCGAGCCAGGGGCGGCCGGCGGGAGCGGGGACGGCAGCGAGCATGGGGGGCTCCGGGGGAGGGGAGCACCATGGCGGCGCCCCGGCCGAGGCGCAAGGGCCGGCGGCTGTGCCAGCACAGGGCGGGCGCGGGCAGGGAGCCGGGAGCCGGCGCGACCGCGCTCAGAGGCTCGCGCGGCTCTCGGCGACGAGGGTGATCTCGGTGTAGCCGGCCTGCTGGGCCGTCAGCAGCACCTTGCCCACCAGCGACCAGGGGGCCTGGGCATGGGCCCGCACCACGGCCGAGCTGCCGCCGTGCTGCTCGAGGGGGCCGTAGAGATCGGTGATCAGCACGGCCTCGCTCTCGGTCCAGTAGCCGGCGCTGCCCGCCCGCCAGCCGTCGACATAGAGCCCGCCCGTGCCCACGTCGATGGTCACCCCCCGGGGGGCCGGGGTCTCTTCGCGGGTCAGGGGCAGGGTGAAGCCGTCCTCCGCGAGGTCGGCGGGCGGGTCGGCCGAGCCCGTCCGCAGCACGGCCACGAGCAGCAGGGTCAGCAGGTCGACGAGGGGAGCGAGGGCCCCGGTGGCGAGGCCGCACCCGCCGCTGGTGGCCCGCGCCCCGAAGAGCCGGCGCCTCATGGGGCCTCCGGCGGCGCGGCGGCCGGGGCGGTGGTGACCTGCTCCAGCACCACCTTCGGGAAGAGCGGGCCCTGGGGACCGGCCCGCACGGCGTCCATCCAGCGCACCACCTCGTCGGCGGTGGTGGTCGGCGCCGGCACGAGGAGCAGCCGCTCGCGGGCCGGGTCGAGGGCCTTGAGCGTGGCGAGCACCCCCTGGAGCCCCGCCAGGTCGGGCGCCGTGAAGCGCCGCAGCTCGACGTCGCCGGCGCTGGCCCGCACGTCGGTGGCCCGGACCTTCGCCTGGACCACGAAGCCTCCCGCCGGCCCGGGGCGCACCTCGATGCCCTCGACCGGGCCGGGCTTCTCGGGCGGCAGCTCGTCGGCCGGGCCCGGCACCCCGAGGGGCAGCCCCGCGAGCTTGCGCGAGGAGGTCGACGAGATGAGCAGCGGCAAGAGCAGCACCATCAGCGAGATGATGGCCATCATGGCGGGCCGGTGGTCGGCGGCCGGCGGCGCGCGGCGGAAGAGGCGGCCCACGCGCGCTCAGCCCTTGCGCAGGCGGGCGGCGTGGGCCCCGGCGGCGGCCTCGCAGAGCGCGAGGGCGGCCCGGGCCCGGGCGTCGAGCAGAGCGTGGAGGCCGAGGGCGGGAATGCCGACGATGAGGCCGTAGGCGGTGGTCGACATGGCGGTCGCGATGCCGGCCGAGAGCCGAGAGGCCCGCTCGACGGCACTGGCGTCGCCCAGCCCCTCGAAGGCGAGGATGAGGCCGTAGACCGGGCCCAGCAGGCCGAGCATCGTGGCGATGTTGCCGACCGTGGCGAGGTAGGGCACCCGGCGCGTGACCGTGGTCTCGACCAGGGCCGCCCGGGCCCCCATGGCGTCCCAGGCGCCGTCGGCCGTGCTGTGGCCCTCGGCCGCCGCGAGGATGCCGGCCACCGGGTGCTTGCCGGCGGCGGCGCGCGCCCCGGCGAGGTCGCCGGCCTCGACCTTCCCTAGCACGGCCTCGGCATCGGCGCGCCAGAGCCCGAGCAGCAGCAGGCCGCGCTCGATGGCGACCGCCAGGCCGAAGGCGAGCACGGCGGTGATGGCGTACATGAAGGCGCCACCGGGACCGGCGAAGGCCTGGAGGAGAGCGTCGAGCACCGGCAAGCTCCGTGGGCGTGGGGGGGCGAGTGTAGCGGCTGCGGCGGCGGCGCGAGCGGCCCGGGGCCGCGGGGCCCGCGACGGGCACGTCCGGCAGCCCCGTGCGACACTGTGCTACCCCGAGCGGCAGCCCGGTCCTGCGGTGCGCGCAGGGCCGGAGCCAGGGGATCGCGATGCGGAGGCAGGGCATGGGGCGGCGGAGCCACACGAGGGCGGAGGGGCGCGGGCGCCGGTCGGCGGCGCGCAGCGGGCTGGTGGGCCTGGCGGGGCTGGTGGGCCTCGCCGGCTGCAGCACGGGCTGGGACGGGCCGGACGACTGCGCGGCCCTGTCGCCGGGGCCCCCGGCCGGCTCGTGGTGGCCCCCCCACGCGCCGGCCTTGTTCCGGAGCGACCCGGCCAAGGGCGAAGAGGTGGTCCAGTCCGCCGTGCAAGACCCCCAGATCCGCGACTTCATCTACCTGACGGTGACCCGCGAGGTCGACCCGTCCAGCTACCGCTACTGCGACAAGATCCAAGAGTCGGCCATCGAGCAGCGCTGCCGGGTGCTCGTGAGCCGCCCCCACCTCCACCGCGAGCTGATGCGGGGCGAGGACGGGGCCGCCGGTGGGCCGCCGGCCGGTCGGGCGGGCGCGGGGGGCGGGCCGGCGCCGGGGGGCGGGCCGCCGCCGGGTGGGGGGCCGCCGCCGCCGGGCGGAGGGGCGCCGCCGCCGGGCTGAAGCCGGCAAGCGTCGGGGGGCACGGGCGGTGGCGCCGCTGACCATGACACAGATGTCGCGATCTGGGCGGGGGCCGGTGTCGCCGGGCCCGGCGGGGCAGCGGCGGGCGGCCGGGCCCGGCCGGGGGACGCGCGGCCACCTCGACCGGGGCGGGGCGCCCGGCGGGCGCACCCGGGGGCCAAGAACGAAAAAACGCGGCCGAAGCCACGTTCATGTCGTGGAGCCCGCCGAAGAGGGCGCCATGATGCGCATTCTGCAGTCCGCCAGGGAAAGCCCCCCCCGCAATCGGGCCCCACCGCAGTAAGATGGAGGAGACGCTGAGACGATTGCCAAGTGAAGTCCGGCGAAGGGAGCGATCCCTGGTCGGAAGCGTCGCCGGCTGGCACCGGGGTGCCCGGGCGACGTCCTGCAGAAGCTGAGAAAGATGGGAGCGGGGAGGGCCGTGGAAGCAGCGTGTTCCCCGCTGGCCCCATCAAGGTACGACATTCACGTCGCGGTGGCAAGGAGCTTGTGCGTCTTTCTTGTCACCGAACTTCTCCGGGCGGTCCGGGCCCGATCGCGATCGGCGGCCCGGTCGCGGGCGGCGGTGAGCTGGCCGTGGACGGTGCGTGCGAGAACGCGCAGGGAGAAGGGCTTGTGGACGACGGCATCCCAGCAGCGGTGGCGCGCGGCGGCCCGCAGCCGGGGGGGCTCCTGGCCGGCGATCACGACAAAGATCGCCCCGGGCCACCGGTCGTGGAGCCGGTTGAGCAGCTGCTGGCCCGACACGCCCTGCATCGACCAAGCGACGACGACGGCGTCGGGGGCGGGCGCGTCGCGGTGGGGGGCCAGGGCCTCGGCACCGGAGCCCGCCCGGCGCACGGCCAGCCCGCTGTGCTCCAGGAACTCGGCCACGATGTCGCCGAGGTGGATGTCGGGTTCGATGACCAATACCGTGGGACGCTGGGGGGCCGCTGCGGGGGGCATGGAGGCTCCGGGTGGAGACGGGCCCGCGCGCGTTCCGGAGGGAAGAAGCGACGGATCCGTCGCGGTCGCTCGGGGCGCCCTGAACCGGCAGGGCGCCCGGTGTCGCTCGGCAGAGCAGACAGAGCCGACACCCGGATGGTAGGGCACGCGGGGGCCGGTGGCCAGCAGTCTGGGGGGGGATGCGCTCCTCGGCGGCGCCGGCCACGCGGGAAACACCGATCCCCAGGCCCTTGCCGGTGTGGTCACCCGGGTGCCGGGCTCCGGGGGACATCGCCATGGGTGCCGCGGAGTGCCCGGGGTTGCTATGGTGCAAGGGTGCATTGCCCTGTGAGGCCCCCGTGCCATCGACCCTCGAGTTCTTCTCCGACGCCAGCCAGAGCCGAACCTGGCAGCTCGGCACCGGCCCCACCCGCGTCGGGCGCGCCCCCGACAACGATCTGGTGATCCCCGAGCCTGCCGTCAGCTCCTACCACTTGGTCTTGGAGCCCTCCGAAGAGGGCCTGCTGGTGCGGGATCTCGGCTCGACCAACGGCAGCTTCGTCAACGAGCGGCCCGTCGAGGCCCCCACCCAGCTGCGCGACGGCGACCTGCTGCGCATCGGCCTCCACGTGCGCGCCCGCGTCCACCTCGGCGAGAGCGCCGCGGCCGGGCCCCGCTACTGGCTCTTCCACCAGAACTCCGGCCGCACCTGGCCCGTCGAGGGCGAGATCGAGCTCGACGCGCTGCTGAGCGACGTGCTCCCCCACCGTGAGCTCGGCGAGCTGGGGCCCGAGCCCGGCGACCTCGCCGCGCCGCCCAGCATCCACCTGCGGGTCGTCGACGACGCGGTCGAGATCCGCAGCGCCGACGGGGTCGCCCGCCACACCCTCGGGGCCCTCATCGCCCTCGGCGTCCACCGGGTGTCGGTGCTCGACGCGCGCTCGGCCCGGGCCCGCACCGAGACCGGCGACGCGTCCAGCCGCTGGGCCCTCTCGGTCGACATCGGCAGCCTCCCGGGCCCCTCGGCCCAGGTCTTCGACCCCGAGGGCCGGGTCCAGGGCACCATCCGGGCGGCGAACCGGGTGGCCGTGCTCCATGTGCTCGTCGACCACTACCTCAACGACGAGCCGGGCCCCGACCGGGGCTGGTGCCCGGACGAGACCCTGATGCGCGGGGTCTGGGGCCGCCAGTGGAACCAGAAGGGCCCCGCCTCCTTCCAGGTCCTCATCCACCGCATCCGCAAGGACCTCGCCCGCGCGGGGCTCACGGGTGCGCTGATCGAGAAGCGCTCGGGCTTCTCGCGCCTCCGTCCCGGCACGGTCGAGCTCCGGCGGGCCGGCGACAGCTGAGCCTCCCGGGGCGGGGCCGCCGCGCTCCGTCCTCCCGCCCACCGCGCAGGGGGCCCGATGGCCGCCGACGTGCCCGCTCTCATCGCTGGTCGCTACCGCCTGGGCGCCCTGCTCGGCGAAGGCGGCGCGGCGCGGGTCTACCGGGCCCACGACGAGCAGCTCGGCGTCGAGCGGGCGCTCAAGCTCATCGGCGGCGGTGCGGGCGAGCGACCCGGGGCCCGCGAGAGCCTGCGCCGGCGGCTGCGGGAAGAGGCGCGGGTGATGGCGCGGCTGCAGCACCGCAACGTGCTCCAGGTCTTCGATGTGGGCGAGGACGGGCCCCACGACTATGTCGTGATGATGCTCGCAGAGGGCGGCAGCCTCGCCGATGAGCTGCGGCGCTCGGGGCCGCTGCCCCACGGCCGGGTGCTGCGGGTGGGCATCCAGGTGCTCGAGGCGCTGGCGGCGGCCCACGAGCAGGGCATCGTGCACCGGGACGTGAAGCCCCAGAACCTGCTGCTGGACGGGGCGGGCACCGTGCTGCTCGCGGACTTCGGCATCGCCCTGGTGGACCGGCCTGGGGCCCTGCGCTCGACCCGGACGGGCGCTGCGATGGGCTCGCTGGCCTTCATGGGGCCCGAGCAGCGGGTCGACGCGAGCCGGGTCACGCCGGCCGCCGACCTCTATGCGGTGGGCGCGACGCTCTACACCCTGGTCTGTGGGCGCTCGCCCATGGACCTCTTCGTGCTGGCGGGCGACGCCGAGCGCTGGCGTCCGGTGCCGCCGGCCCTCCGCCAGGTGCTCTTCAAGGCGACCCGCTACGCCCCGGGCGAGCGCTACGGCTCGGCCCGAGAGATGGCGGCGGCCCTGGCGGCGCTCATCCGCCAGCCCGGCGGCGCCCAGGCCAGCGGCCACACCGACGACACCTGGATGCCCGACGAGGGCGAGACCCACGAGCTGGCGGGGGTGGTGGCCCCCGCGGCGGGGGCATGGCTGGATGCTCTGGGCCACGGAGATGCCCTCGGTGAGGGTGTTCTCGCGGACGGCACCCTCGCGGGTGGCGGCACGCTGGGGGCCACGGTGGCCGACCCGGTCTCGGCGCCGCCCGCCGACCTGACCGCGGCGGGGGCCCCCCTCGACGCGGTCCCGCCGCCCGCCCCCGTGGGCACGCCCGCCCGCCGGGCGGCGCTGCTCGGAGGGCTGGTGCTGCTTGGGGGCGGCCTCGCCGTGGGCCTGGCCTGGCGCACGGGCCCCCGACCGCCCGAGGTGGCCCCCGCGACCCTGGCGGTGCCCGTCGCCCCGGAGTCGGCGGTGGAGCTGCCGCCGGTGTCCCCGTCCCCGTCCCCGTCCCCGTCCCCGTCCCCAGCGGCCGCCGCGCCCCCCGCCCCCGCCGTGGCCGCGTCGTCCCGTGCCGCCCGCGCTGGCCCGTCCGCTGCTGCCCCCGCTGCCCCGTCCGCTGCTGCCCCCGCCCCTGCTGCCGCGGCGTCCCCACCCGAGGCGCGCGCCGCCCTGCCCGCGCTGCCCTTCGGCCGCTGGACCCTCACCATCGACGGCTACCGCCACGAGCTGCGCCTCTCGGGCGCCAGCCACCGGGCCCTGCGGGGGGCCCTGCGCTACCGATCTCTCGACGGCCAGAACACCCAGGAGGTCCCGGTGGCCGGCCAGTACGACAGCGCAAGCGGGGTGCTGCTCCTCGCGGAGACCGGCGAGGGGGCCGTCGCGCGTTACGAGCTCAGGCTGGAGCCGGACGGACGCTTTGTCGGGACGGTCCACAGCGGCGCGGCCCAGAAGCGCGCCGTCCTGAGCCACCACCGCTGAGGGCCGCCGGCCCTGCCCGGAGAGCTCCCGGTGAAGCCCCTGTTGCCCGGACGGACGCTGCCCGGAGCCCTGCTGTGCGGACGGCGCGCGGTCGGGCGGGGGCTCCCCCTCGGGGGGCTGGCGCTGTGGGCCGGTGTCGCCTGGGGGGCCCCCGACGGGTCCGCCCACGCCAGCCTGCGGGTGGGCTCGGACGACGCGGTGGCCGGCCCGGACGGCAGCCCGGCGGGCGACCGGGCGGTGGGCCTCGGCGCTGCGGTGTCGCTGCCCCTGCGGCCGGGCCTCGCCCTGGACGGCGTGCTCCAGGGGCTCGTCGGCGGTGACCCGGGGCCCACGGCCGAGCTGCGGCCCGAGCTGGTGCTGGGGCCCCGGCCCTGGCAGACGGGCCCCCTCGTGCTGGTCGGCGGCGGTCTCTCGCTCGGCGGGCGCCAGGCCGCGCCCGGGGCGCCGTGGGCCCACGCGGTCGCGGGCCTCGGCTGGCAGCACGCCCTGGGGCCCGCGGGCGGCCTCCGCAGCGTCGCGCGCCTCCACCTGCGCGACAGCCTGCGGGCCGAGCTGGCCCTGGGCTGGGCCTGGGGCCGGCCACCGGTCGACGCGCCGCCGCCACCGCCGCCACCGCCACCGACGGTCGACCTCTCCCAGCTCCCGCCGGATGCCGAGATCTGGATCCCCCACCCCTGGTGCTACTGGCTGCCCCTCGACGAGGCCGCGGCCATCGTGCCGACCCTGCCGCCTGCGGCCCAGCTGCGCATCCAGGCCCGCTCCCACGACCCCGCCGTGGCCACCCCCCGGACGGTCGGCGGCATCACCCTGCGTCCGGCCTCGGCCCAGGGCGCCGTGCTCGTCGTCGGCGCGCCCGGCGACGTCGTCCAGGTCGGCGACACGGCGGTCCCCACCGAGGCGGACGGGGTCGCCGTGCTCAACATGGCGGCGGGGCCCGCGACCCTGACGGTGGTGGGGGGCGGCCGCGCCCAGCGCTTCGAGGTCTCGATCGAGGACGGCCACGCCCTGTGGCTGCGGGCGGCCCCACCCGACGCGGCCCTGGTGCGCTTTGCCGTGGGCAGCGCCGAGCTCGAGCCCGAGGCGCGGGCCCAGCTCGTCGCGCTGGCCCAGAACGCCGGCGGCTGGCGGCTGGCGGTCGAGGGGGGCTTCTCGCCCGAGGGCGACCGCGCCGACAACCTGCGCCTGGCCGAGGCGCGCGCCGCCGCGGTGCGCGAGGCCCTGCTCGCGGCGGGGCTGCCCCCGGAGCGGGTCGTGCTGCGGCCCCCGGCCGTGCCCGAGGGCGGCACGGACGCGGCCGCCCGCCGGGTGGCGGTGGTGGTGCCCCTTGCGCCGGGAGACTCGCCATGAAGGCATGTGTGAAGATGGCCTGCTGGAGGGTGTTGTCGCTTGCCGTGCTCACGGGCGCGCTCGCGATCGGCTCCGGTCCGGCCGCCGCCGCCGAGCACGTGGTGGTGCGCCAGGGCGAGACGGCCGAGGCCCTCGCGACCCGCATCGGCGCCGCGGGTGCGGGCCCGGCCATCCTCGCCCACAACGGGCTGGCTGCCGGCCAGCCCCTCGTCGCCGGCACGGTGCTCTCGCTGCCGCCCGAGATCGGCGGTCGGGAGCAAGACGCCGCGGTGCTCAACATCCGGGGGCCTGTGACGGCCACCCCCGCCGGCGGCACCGCCACGCCCCTGCGCCCGGGCGCCTCCCTCGAGGCGGGCACCCGGGTCTGCTCGGGGCCCGACGGCCACGCCACCGTGCGCCTCGCCGTCGCCGCTGCCGGCCGCGACCACGACGACGTCACCCTCTTCCCCGAGACCTGCATCACCATCCGCTCCGCCACCAGCCGCAGCGGCCGGCGGGCCTCCCTCATCCGCCTCCAGCAGGGCTCGGTGGCGGTGCCGGCCACCGACGCCGGCATGCGCGGCGGCACGCTGACCGTCGAGACCGAGGCGGGGCTCACCACCGCGGCCTCCGGCGGCTTCCGGGTGCATGTCGAGCCCTCGGCCAGCCGCACCGAGGCCCTCGACACAGCCCTGTCGGTGGTCGGGGCGGGCGTCGAGCAGTCCCTGCCGGCGGGCTTCGGCAGCCGCACCGCCGTCGGCGAGGCGCCCGGCGCCCCCATCGAGCTGCTGGTCGCCGGCACCCTGCTCCAGCCCGCCTCCGGGGTGCCGCTGCGCCGCCCCGACTTCCGCTGGCAGCCCGATCCGAAGGCCCTCGAGTACCGGGTCGAGCTCGCGACCGACCCGGGCTTCCGCGAGATGGTCCAGGTCGAGGTCTCGGGGCTGCCCCAGTGGCAGCCCGCGCGGCTCATGCTGCCCGCCCGCATGCACGAGCTGTTCTGGCGGGTCGCGCCCGTCGACCGGCTCGGCTTCCAGGGCGTGCCCTCCCAGGGGCGGGTGCTGGGGCTGCCGAGCGGGGTGGGAGAGTGATGCTCGCCGCGCTCGCCGCTGTCGTGCTCTCGGCCCAGGCCGCCGAGCTGGCCCTGCCCCGCCCGGATGCGCTCCAGGGGCGGGCCTTCGCCCCCCGGGCCGACGCCCGCCACTTTCTCCTCACCGAGGACGCCCGGCGGGCCCCGACCGCCCGGGCCCGGCTGTTGCTCGCCTGGGACCAGGACTCGCTGGTGGCCCGCTACGACCTGGGCGCCCCGGGACCCGACGCTGCCGACACCTCCCTCGCGATCGTGGGCCAGGTCTGGACGGTCCAGCCCGTCATCACCCGCGGCTTCGGCCCGGTGCGGCTCACGGGCTCGGTGCCCCTCCACGTCGCGAGCCGTCCGGACGTCGTCGAGACCGAGGCTGGCATGGTGCGCAACCGGGACGGCGGCGCCGCCTCCGCCGTGGGCGACCCCCACCTCGGCCTCAAGGGGGTGCTCCTCGACCAGGACACGGGGCCGCTGGGACTTGCCGCCTACGGTCGGCGGGCCGTGCCGCTGGGGGCCGCCGCGCTCCAGCTCGGCCAGCCCGGGGTCTCTGGCGAGCTGGGGCTGGCCCTCGGCGCCACCCCCGGGCCGGTCGAGCTCGGGCTCTCGCTGGGCTGGCGCTTCCTGCCCGAGGCCGCCGCGGGGGCCGCCGCCCTCGACGACCAGCTCGCCACCACCCTCGGGGCCGCCCTGCCCCTCGGCCCGGGCGGGCTCTCCGCCGAGCTCTGGGGCATGGGCCAGCTGCGCCCCACGGGCGAGAGTGCCGGCGGTGTCGGCCAGAACAGCCCCATCCAGCTGCTCGCGGGCGGCTGGCTCGACACCCCCCGCGACAGCCGGCTGCGGCTGCTCGGGGGCACGGGCCTCACCCCCGGCATCGGCGCCGCCACGGCGCGGGTCGTGCTCAGCGTCGAGGGCCGGCGCCCCGGGCCCCGGGCTCAGCAGTCCGAGAGCGGCACGTAGTCGATCTCGACCTCGGCGCCGGTCTCCGGGGTGCTGTCGTCTCCGAAGACCACGGCGCGGTCGCGCGGGTCGTAGCTCCAGGCCTCCCAGCTGCGGCCGTCCACCCGCACGCTGATGCTGTCGGGCTCGGGCTCTTGGGCGAGGACGTGGCGCAGCCCGCCGGAGGTGGCGCGCAGGCTGGCGCCGGCCACGGCCTCCATGCCATCGGCGAGGCTGGCGGCGCAGAGATCGGCGATGGCGCCGCCGCTCTCGATGGCCATGTCGGCGTAGCCGGCGCCGTAGCTGGTGCCCGCACAGGGGCTGGCGGTGACCGGAATGACGGCGCTGACGGCCACGCCGCTCGCGCTGGGCACCGCCGCGGCGAGGTCGGCCAGCTGGGCCTCGGCGCCCCGGGGGCTCTGGTCGGGCCCCCCCGCCAGCACGAGCAGGTGGAGCTGGGCATCGGGCCGCAGGAAGCCCGTGAGGCAGTCCGGCCGCTCGAAGAGGGCGGCGATGGCGTGCTCGACGAGCATGGTGCTGCCCGGCCCGGTCGGGCCGCTGAGGGCCGTGGCCAGCAGCGCGGCCCGGTCGTCGGCGGGGGTGTCGGCGGCCGACCAGGCGGGGCTGCTGGCGGGGCAGATGCTGGCGCCGGTCAGGCCCGCGAGCTGGAGCGAGACGTTGTTGGTCTCGAGCAGGGTCGCGAGGCCCGCGCTGGCGTCGGCGAGGTGCTGGGCATGGGCGGCGAGCACCCCGGCCGTGTCGGCGACCACGAGCAGGTCGACGCTGTGGCCCGGCCGGTAGGTGAAGCGCTCCGAGACCTGGGGGCCCTCGTAGGCCACGGCCTCGAGCAGCTGGCTCAGCTCGGGGGCCTGGGGATCGTCCGAGACGACCTGAATCAGGGCATTCCGGAGCCCCCCGCTGGTCTCGTCCCACCCGGGCGCGAAGCGCACCCGCACCTGGGTGCGGCCGCCGGGGTGGAGCTGGAAGGGGCTCGGGTCGAGCTGGAGGCTCCAGGCCGGGTCGGGGCTGAGCACGTCGACATCCGAGACGGTCAGCGGCCGGTCGCCCTGGTTGAAGATCTCGACCACCAGCTCATCGCTGCAGCCGAAGGCCGCCGAGGCCCGCCCGGGCTCGGTCATGCCCACCACCGGCGCGCTGCCCTGGCCGCGCAGCTCGAGCACCTCGGCGCCGTCGTTGACGTCGATGCGGGCCTCCCAGGCGCCGAGGCCTGGCGGCGTGAAAGAGACGGCGAACTGGTGGATCTCGCCGGGCTCGAGCTCGGTCACGGTCGGCGCGTCGACCGCGAAGAGGGCCGGTGCGTCCGGGTCGTAGACGCCCACCACCTCGTCGTGGCCGTGGACGGTGAGCGGGCTATCGCCGGCGTTCTGGAGGGTGTAGTGGAGGGTGCGGGGCCCCGAGCCGGCGATGCGGGTGCCGAAGTCGAGCAGGGCGGGGCTGAGCACGAGGGCCTCGACGCCCGTGGGCGCCACGCTGCCCGGGCCCCGGTAGGGGTCGAGCTCGCCGCAGCCGCACGTCCCCAGGGCGAGCCCGAGGGCCACGCGGGCCCACAGCCGGCGGCCCGGGGGCGGGGCGGCCGGTGGCAGGGGGCGGGGCATGGCGGGGAGACGGGGCAGCGGACGCTCGGGCGGCAGGGCGCAAGGGGCGCGGCACCATGGTGCCACAGGCCCGCCCCGGGGCGCTGTCGAGTTGGGTCTCGCGCGGGCCCGCGCCGGGCGTCGCTCAGCCGCCGAAGTGGGTGCCGATGGCGAGGCCGTGCTGCCACAGCGCGACGGGCCCGCCGTCGGCGACGAAGGGCATCCAGCGGCTGTCGGCGCGCAGGTAGAGGGGCTGGCCGAAGGCGGAGAGGGTGAGGGTCAGCCGGGGCCCCACCACCGGCGCCACCAGGGCGTCCACCCGGGGCTCGACCAGCACGGTCTCGGAGTCGGGCACGTAGTCCCGGAAGCTGCGCCAGAGCACGGCGCCCTCGACGGCGGCCCCGAGGCGGGCCGGGCCGAGCCGCAGCCCGGTCGAGAGGCCCAGGGCGGGAGCACCGGCGGTCACGGGAAAGTCGGCCTGTTCTTCCACGGCGCCGTGGGCGATGCCGGCCCGGAGGTGGGCGTCGGCAAACCACCACCGGGGCAGCCGCAGCGGGTCGAGCCAGACCAGCTCGAGCTCGCCGCCGGCCCGGGGCAGGTAGCTGGCGGCCGCGCCGCCGTGGGCCACCGCGCCCAGCCCGAGGGCCCACCGGCTGCGGTGGGGCACGAAGAGCGACTCGAGGTTCATGCGCTCGCCGGCGTCCAGGCGGACCCGGCCCGCGGCGAGGGGCTGGCCCCGGTCGTCGCGCAGCTCGATGCGGTGGGGCCCCGGCTCGACCGGCAGCAGCCCCACCGGCGC
The DNA here is from genome assembly GCA_964226865.1 of Myxococcota bacterium. Lineage (GTDB taxonomy): Bacteria > Myxococcota_A > UBA796 > UBA796 > UBA2385 > CAXQUZ01. The sequence goes on from CAXQUZ010000430.1 coordinate 31,393, forward strand.
CCCCCGGGGCACCCCGTCCACGAAGAGGCTGGCCGTCTCGAGCAGGGCGTTGGTGGCGCCGATGAGGGCCATCTCGGCGCTGTTCCGGCGGGCCGGGTCGCCGGAGAGGTAGATCTCCTCGCGGCCCACGATGCGGTACTCGGCCCGGGGCACCTGGATCCCGCCGGTGTGGCGGATGGTCTGGTCGCGGGCGTGCTCGTGGGCCTCGGCCACGTCGACGAGGCCGTCGCCGTCGAGGTCGGCCCGGGCGGTCGAGGTGGTGAGGGCGTCGATGAGGTAGTGGGTGTAGACGCCGTTCTCGAGGGCAGGGTCTTCCATGGCGGGCTGGTGGGACTGGGCGGCGAAGAGCCGCGCCTCGCTCTCGGAGACCTCGCGCAGCCCCCGGGGCGGCGGCGGCTCGCCCCTGAAGCCCTGGAGCAGCGCCTCGGTGCGGGCGCCCACCACGGCCCGGCCCGCCAGGCTGCCGCCCGTGCTGCGGCCGTTGTGGCAGGTGTCCATGATGAGCACCCGCCGCCGGGCCGGCAGGGCCGCGACCAGCGCCTCGATGTCGGCGATGGCCAGCCCCGTGCCCTCCGGGTCGTCGAGCTGGCCGTCCGAGGGCAGGAACCACAGCCGGCTGCCGGCGGCGGCGTCGAGGGTCAGCGTGCCGTGGCCGCTCAGGTAGAGCAGGAAGGTGTCGTCGCGCTGGAGGTCGGCCGTGGCCAGGGCGATGGTGTCGCGGATGGCCGCGGCCGTCGTGTCGTCGCCGCCCTCGACCACGAAGACCCGGTCGAAGGCGCCCCGGTCGTCGTCGCCGAGCACGGCCCCCAGGTCGCGGGCGTCCTTGGCCGGGAAGCGCAGCCCCTGCAGCGCGGGGTCGCCGTAGTCTTGGACGCCCACCAGCACGGCGACCCGGCGGGGCTCCCAGACCGCGGCCAGCCCGGCCTCGTCCCCCGGCACCACCCCGGCGTGGGCGATGCCCATGAGCAGCAGCGGGAGCGTCATCGGGCCACCTCGACCGTGCGGGCATCGCAGACCCAGCCCGCGGCGCGGGCCGTCCGGCACAGTGTGGCACCGCCCGCGGCCGCCTGGGGGGCGAGCGCGGGCAGCGCGGCCGGGTCGCGGTCGGCCGGGGCCGCGAGCAGCGCGAAGGTGGCGGTGGTCTCGCCGGCCTCGATGCGCCAGGCCAGGGGCTCGCCCCCCAGCGCGAGATCGTGCTCGCCGGCGGGGAGCTGCCATGTTGCGAGAATATCGACAGATTCGGTATCTTGGCGCACGAGGACGACGGTCGCGTCCCGGTCCAGGGCGGCCCTGAAGCGGAGGGTGTCGCCGGGGGCATAGGCCCGGTCGGCCCGCAGCCGCTCGGGCCCTGCAGCGGTCTGGACGGCCATCTTCAGGGCCGCCTCGGGCAGCCGCTCGCCCGTGCCCCGCTCGACCAGCGTGGGCGGCGCGGAGGGCGCCGGGCCGGTCGGCCGCAGCAGGAAGAGGGCCGCCGCCGCGGCGAGGCCGCCGACCAGCACGAGGCGCCGCCGGGGCCGGGCCACGGCGACAGGGGGCGCGGCCTCGGCGCGCATCTCGTCCAGCACGGCGGCGAGGGTCGACGCGGCGAGGGCGGGGGGCGCCGGCAGGGGCGGCAGGGCCCGGGCCGCGGCGTCCACCCCATCGAGGGCGGCCTGGAGGGCCTGGCAGTCGGGGCAGCCGGCGAGGGCCGCGTCGACCCAGGGATCCCCGGGCCAGGGGGCCTCCCCCAGCAGCACGGCCTCGAGGTGGGCGCAGTCGTGGCTCATGCCCCGGGCCCTCCGAGCCGCGCCCGCAGCCAGGCCCGCGCCCGGCTCACCCGGGCCCGGGCGTTGGCCGGGCTGATCGAGAGCTGGTCGGCCAGCTCGTTGTGGTCGAAGCCCTCGACCGTGCCGAGCAGAAATGCCTCGCGCAGGTGCTCGGGCAGCTCGCCCACGGCGGCGGCGATGCTCATGCGGGCGGCCGGGTCCGGGCGGTGGCTCTCTTCCTGCCAGTCGTGCAGCGCGACCTCGACCGGCCGGCGGGCGGCGCGGCGGGCGCGGTCCCGGGCCGCGTTGGCGGCGATGCCGAAGAGCCAGGGCTTGAAGGGGCGGCCCGGGGTCCAGGTGTCGCGGGCCCGGTGGACCTTGAGGAAGGTCTCCTGGTACAGCTCGGCCGCCAGCTCGGGGTCGCGGGTGCGGCGGAGGAGGAAGCCGTGCACCCGGGCCTGGTAGCGATCGAAGAGCACGCGGAAGGCCGCGGCATCGCCGGTCTGGACTCGCTCCATGAGCGCCTCGTCGCTGGGACCCGGGGGGGGCTGGGGCATGCACGGGCCTGTGGCGGGCCGTTGCGGCCGGCGTGGGTGCCGGCTCACCAGGCGCTACGCCGGAGCGGGGCGGGTGTGACAGGCGGAGGCGAGAAAGTGGGGGCGGGACCGCGCGCGGCTCAGGCCGTGGGGGCCGGATCCGCCGCGTCCCCGTCCCGGCGCCGCATCCAGGCGAAGCTGCCGAGGGTGCCGAGGATGCAGAGGTAGGGGAACACCCAGCCGCCGCGCACGTAGAGGGTCTCGACGCTGCCGAGCCGCAGCTCCTCGACCCGCTGCACGTCCGTGAAGGGCACGGTCTCGCCCACGATGTCGCCGTGGGGCTCGACGATCCAGCTCACCCCCGTGTAGGCCGAGCGCACCATCGGCCGGCCGAACTGGATGGCCTGGACGGTGGTGAGCATGGCGTGCTGGTGGGGAGAGGCGGTGTCTCCGAACCAGGCGTCGTTGGTGATGACCACGAAGAGGTCGACTGGGTCGTTGTTCTCGCCGTAGTAGAGGTCCCACATGGGGCCGTTGAGGATGGCCTCGTAGCAGATGGGCACCGTGTAGCGGTAGTCGACGCCCGCCGCGGTGCGGGCCGGGAAGACCGTGGGCCGCTCACCGGCCCTGAAGTCGCCGGGGCCCTGGATGAGCTGGCGCAGCCACGGGAAGGTGTCGGCGAAGGGGATGTACTCGCCGAAGGGCAGGGGCACCATCTTGTCGTAGCGGTCGACCAGCTCGCCGTCGCGGGAGAAGGCGTAGGCCGAGTTGTAGGAGATCCACTCGCGGCCCTGGACGTCGTCTTCGAGGCGCTCGATGGAGCCGCCGCCGATGAGGAAGTGGAAGTCGAACTTGTCGGCGAAGCGCGAGAAGAACTCCTTGGGCGACATGTTGCCCAGCCAGCGCGCCTTGCGGGTCTCGTCCGGGTTGAAGGGGATGGTGCCCTCGGGCCAGATGATGAGGTCGGGCTGGTCGTCGAGGGCGCCCTTCGTCGTCTCCACCCAGGACTGGGTGCTGTCGATGATCGACTCGCTGAGGCGGATCTCCATCGTGGTGTTCTGCTGGAGGATGGCCGTGCGCACGACCGGCGCCGCGGCGAGCTGGGCCTCGACCGCCGCGTGGCGCCAGTGGCCGAAGCCCACGTTGCCGGCCAGCAGGGCCACCACGACACCGAGGGCCCCCCAGGGCATGGGGCGCCCCTCCTGGCGGCGGAACACCAGCTCGGCGAGCATGGCGTTGCTCATCCAGACGAGGAAGGTGAGGCCGGTGACGCCGGTGACGCTCGCGAGCTGCCAGGTGAGGGGATTCCGGTACTGGCTGACCCCGTGGTAGTAGGGGAACAGCGCCGGGATCATCTCGACGGTCACCCACAGCGCCGGGAAGGCCACGACCCAGCCGAGCCCGAGCTTGCGCCGCAGCGCCTGGAGCGGCCCGAAGGTCAGCGCGTAGGGCAGGGCGAAGATGCCCGTGAACAGCAGGTGGACCAGCAGCGCCAGCACCCAGGGCACGCTGCTGAAGCGGATGATGGTCTCGATCAGCCAGAAGTAGAGGATGAAGATCGCGACACAGCCGCCGGCGTAGGCCACCAGGGCGTTGCGTCGGCCCTCGCCCGGGCGCGTGGCCCAGATCATCGGCACGAAGGCGAACCAGTGCAGCCAGTGCAGGTTGGCGGGGGCCGAGATGAAGACCAGTGCCAGGCCCGACAGGGCGCTGGCGACCAGGCGCAGGAACAGGGGCATGGCGGGACCGGGCGGGAAGTGGGGAGCGGGGGGGCTATCCCGGCTGGCTGTCGGAGGCGGGGCCCACCCAGCGGGGCGCCCGGCGCTCGGCAAAGGCGGCGACGCCCTCCATCACCTCGCCGCTGAGCAGCGCAGCCAGGCCGGCCTCGGTCTCGAGGGCGAGGGCCCCCTCCAGGTCGCGGCCGTCGCCGGCCCGCAGCAGCCGCAGCACCTCGCGGGTGGCCGTGGGGGCGCTGTGGGCCATGTCGGTGGCGAGGGCGCGGGCGGCGGCGAGGGGGTCGGCGGCGAGCTCTTCGACGATGCCGTACTGGAGGGCGGTCTCGGCGTCGATGGATCGCCCGCTGAGGATGAGCCAGGAGGCCCGGGCGGGGCCGATGAGGCGCCGGAGCAGCGTGGTGCCGCCGACATCGGGCACGAAGCCGATGCGGGGCTCGGGCATGGCGAAGCGGGCCCGGGGGCTGGCCACCCGCACGTCGCAGTGGAGGGCCAGCTCGAGGCCGCCGCCGAGACAGCCGCCGTCGATGGCCGCGATGGTCGGACCGGGGAAGCCCCGGATCGGGGCCAGACAGCCCTTGAGCTCGACGATGAGGGCCCGCAGGTCGGCGGCGTCGCCCTGGGCCACGCTCCGGGCCGCCCGTCCCAGCAGCGGGTTGTCGAGCTTGAGGTCCATGCCGGCGCAGAAGTGGTCGCCTGCGCCCCGCACGATGAGGGCCCGGGCGCCCTGGTGGGCCGCGGCCGTCACCTGCTCGCCGATGCCCGTCCAGCCGTCGGCGTCGAGGGCATTGCGGCGGGCGGGACGGTTGATGACGACGTGGGCGACGTGGTCTTCGATGTGGAGCTCGATGCTCAAGGCGGCCTCGGGGCGAAGGGGCAGGGGCGCAGGGCAGGGGAGCGCCAGCCTAACCGCCGGGCCCCAACGCGAAGCGCCCGCCCCTCGGGCAGAGAGGCGGGCGCCGGCGGTGGCGGCCCCCCCGAGAGGGGGCCCGCGGGGCTCACCTCATGCCGCCCATGCCGCCCATGCCACCCATGCCGCCCATGCCGCCCATGTCGCCGCCGCCACCACCGGCCGCGGGGGCCGCCGGCTCGGGCTTCTGGGCGATCACGGCCTCGGTGGTCAGCAGCAGGCTGGCGACCGAGGCGGCGTTCTGGAGGGCGGAGCGCACGACCTTGGCCGGGTCGATGACGCCCATCTCCACCATGTCACCGTAGGTGTCGGTGGCGGCGTTGTAGCCGAAGAAGCCCTCGCCCTTGCGGACCTTGTTGACCACGAGCGAGCCGTCGACGCCGGCGTTGGCGGCGATGGAGCGGATGGGGCCCTGGATGGCGTCGCGCACGATCTGCACGCCGAAGGCCACGTCGCCGTCGGCCTCGATGCCGTCGAGGGCGTCGAGGGAGCGGATGAGGGCGACACCGCCGCCGGCCACCACGCCTTCCTCGATGGCGGCGCGGGTGGCGTTGAGGGCGTCCTCGACGCGCGCCTTCTTCTCCTTCATCTCGACCTCGGTGGCGGCGCCCACGTGGACGACGGCCACACCACCGACGAGCTTGGCGAGGCGCTCCTGGAGCTTCTCGCGGTCGTAGTCGGAGGTGGTCTCGCGGATGAGCGAGCGGATCTGCTTCACGCGGCCGCGAACGGCGTCGCGGGTGCCGTTGCCGTCGACGATGACGGTGGCGTCCTTGGTGACGACGACGCGCTTGGCCTGGCCGAGGTCGGCGAGCACGACGCCCTCGAGGTTGATGCCGAGGGCCTCCATGAGGGCCCGGCCGCCGGTGAGGACGGCGAGGTCCTCGAGCATGGCCTTGCGGCGGTCGCCGAAGCCGGGGGCCTTGACGGCGCAGACGTTCATGTTGCCGCGCAGCTTGTTGACCACGAGGGTGGCGAGCGCGTCACCGTCGACGTCCTCGGCGATGATGAGCAGGGGCTTGCCCTCGCCGTGCACCTTCTCGAGCACGGGCAGAAGATCCTTCATGTTGGAGATCTTCTTCTCGTGGATGAGCAGGTAGCAGTCCTCGAGGACGGCCTCCATGCGGTCGGCGTCGGTCACGAAGTAGGGCGACAGGTAGCCGCGGTCGAACTGCATGCCCTCGACGATCTCGAGCTCGGTCTCGAGGCCCTTGGCCTCCTCGACGGTGATGACGCCGTCGGTGCCGATCTTGCCCATGGCCTCGGCGAGGATGGAGCCGATCTCCTCGTCGCCGTTGGCGGAGATGGTGCCGACGCGGGCGACGGCCTGGGGATCCTGGTCGACCGGGAAGGCGAGGCTGCCGAGGTTCTTCACCACGGCGCCGACGGCGAGGTCGATGCCGGCCTTGAGGTCCATGGGGTTGGCGCCCGCGGCGACCATCTTGGCGCCGTGCTTGTAGATGGCCTCGGCCAGCACGGTGGCGGTGGTGGTGCCGTCACCGGCCACGTCGTTGGTCTTGGAGGCGACCTCCTTGACCATCTGGGCGCCGATGTTCTGGAACTTGTTCTTGAGCTCGATCTCCTTGGCGACGGTGACGCCGTCCTTGGTGATCACGGGAGCGCCGAAGCTCTTGTTGATGACGACGTTGCGGCCCTTGGGGCCGAGGGTCACCTTGACGGCGGAGGCGAGGGTGGTGACGCCGGTGAGGATGTCGTTGGCGGCGGTCTCGCGGAACTGGATGTCCTTGGCGGCCATGGTGGTCTCCGGGAACGGTGTGCAGTGGGATGCAGAGAAGGGGAAGGAAGGGGGCACAAGGGAGCGGGGCGGGCCCGCTCGACCGAGGCTCAGCCGCGCTCGACGACCGCGAGGATGTCGGACTCGGAGAGGATGATGTGCTCCTCGCCGTCCAGCTTGACCTCGTCGCCGGTGTACTTGCCGAAGATGACGCGGTCGCCGGCCTTCACGGACAGGGCGCGGTTGGTGCCGTCGTCGAGACGCTTGCCGTTGCCCACAGCGATGACCTCGGCCTCCATCGGCTTCTCCTTGGCGGAGTCGGGGAGGATGAGCCCGCTGGCGAGCTTGGTCTCGGCCTCGACGCGCTTGACGAGGACACGGTCGTAGAGGGGACGGAAGTTCATGTTGCACTCCTGGGCCCCGTGGCGGGGACCTTCGCGTTCGTAGAGGACTGCCCGGTGCCGCGCGGTGCGGAGACCGCGGGGCTGGGCGTGAAGGTCGCGAGCGGCCGGACCGTGAGCCCCGAGAGGGCGCCTGTCGATGAGACAGAACAGGACGCCGCGGGGACTGCCGACCTCCGACGCGGGGCTGGTTAGGCACGCCGCCCAGGGGAGTCAACGGCGGCGCCCGAAAAAAGCGCGAAGGGTCCCCACGCCGCGGGACTCTCGGCGAGGTGGCGACGCGGTGACGGCGCCGGGACTGGCCGAGGAGCACGGCCGGGCCCGGGACCTCGGCGGCTTGGACCGGCGAAGTCAGGGCGATCTCCGCCCGTGCCCTCGGGTCGCCCCCCGCGAGCTCCGCCAGCGCACCGGGGGCCGAGCCGGGGGCGGATCCGGGTCGGTCGAGCCCGCCACACCCGCCCGGGAGAGGCCGGGCCGGCGACCGGACGCGGGGGACCGGTCGCCGGGGGCGGTGCGGCTCCGTCCGGGTGTCAGGGGCCGGCTCTCCTCGGGCAGCGGGGGATCGGACGGGGGCGCAGGCCCGAGGGTTGCAAGCGCCGTGCCCACGACGAGAGTGACCATGAGGACCCACTCGCCGTCCGGGTCCGAGACCTGCGCTCCGCCCGATCCCGACATCCCTGTCGCGGCCGCCGCCCCCACCTTTTCTCGCGACCTTGGCGACGGGTGGTTGCCGGTCCAAGAGTCGCGATTAGCTTGCGCGGCGAGCGGGGAGCCCGACAGCCTCGGGCTTCCAAGATGCGCTCGGCAACGATGTTTTCGGCGGCTGGTGCCGCCTCCTGGCCCCCCGGTCGGGCGCAGCGTTGCCGGTCTGCATCGGGCACTTCGGGAGGCGCCCGGAGCGGATCCCCCCGGGAATCCCTCCGAGTGTTTCTTCCTCCGACCTTGCCGGCCCGTCCGCCCCGCGCAGGCGGCGACGCGCCCGGCACCTCCTCTCAGACTCGCAGCCCCGGGGCCCACCGCCCCAAGGAGAGCACATGGGCAAGATCATCGGAATCGACCTCGGTACGACCAACTCCGTCGTGTCGGTGATGGAGGGCGACAAGCCCATCGTCATCGTCAACGAAGAGGGCGGCCGCACGACCCCGTCGGTCATCGGCTTCGCGAAGGACGGCGAGCGCCTCGTGGGCGCCGTCGCCAAGCGCCAGGCCATCACCAACCCCACCCGCACCGTCTCGTCCATCAAGCGCTTCATGGGCAGCAGCTTCGCCGAGTCCAAGGGCGAGGTCGACAAGGTCGCCTACACCGTGGTCCAGGGCTCTGACGGCCTCCCCCGCGTCCAGATCGACGACAAGCAGTACTCGCCCCCTGAGATCTCGGCGATGGTGCTGCAGAAGCTCAAGCGCGAGGCCGAGCGCTACCTCGGCGGCGAAGAGGTGACCGAGGCCGTCATCACGGTCCCCGCCTACTTCAACGACTCCCAGCGCCAGGCCACCAAGGACGCCGGCCGCATCGCCGGTCTCGAGGTCAAGCGCATCATCAACGAGCCCACCGCGGCGGCCCTCGCCTACGGTCTCGACAAGAAGAACGACGAGATCGTCGCGGTCTACGACTTCGGTGGCGGCACCTTCGACATCTCCATCCTCGAAGTCGGCGACAGCGTCGTCGAGGTCCGGGCCACCAACGGCGACACCCACCTCGGCGGTGACGACGTCGACCAGGTGCTCATCGACTGGATGGTCGCCGAGTTCAAGCGCGAGAACGGCGTCGACATCTCCGGCGACAAGATCGTGCTCCAGCGCCTCAAGGACGCCGCCGAGAAGGCCAAGATCGAGCTCTCCTCCGCCCAGCGCTCCGAGATCAACCTGCCCTACCTGACGGCCGACGCCTCGGGTCCGAAGCACCTCGTGACCTCGCTGTCGCGGGCCAAGTTCGAGCAGATGATCAACGGCGTCATCGAGCGCACCCTCGGCCCCTGCCGCAAGGCCCTCAAGGACGCCGGCCTCAGCGCCAGCGAGATCGACGAGATCATCATGGTCGGCGGCTCCACCCGGATCCCGCTCGTCCAGCAGAAGGTCAAGGAGCTCTTCGGCAAGGAGCCCAACCGCTCGGTCAACCCCGACGAGGTCGTCGCGGTCGGCGCGGCCATCCAGGGCGGCGTGCTCTCCGGCGACGTCAAGGACCTGCTGCTCCTCGACGTAACCCCGCTCAGCCTCGGCATCGAGACCCTCGGCGGTGTGATGACGGTCCTCATCGGCCGCAACACCACCATCCCGACCCGCAAGGCCGAGGTCTTCTCGACCGCCGCCGACAACCAGACCGCCGTCGACGTCCAGGTCTACCAGGGCGAGCGCCCCATGGCGAAGGACAACCGGCTGCTCGGCCAGTTCCGGCTCGAGGGCATCCCCGCCGCCCCTCGCGGCGTGCCCCAGGTCGAGGTCACCTTCGACATCGACGCCAACGGCATCCTGAACGTCAGCGCGAAGGACAAGGCCACCGGCAAGGAGCAGAAGATCACGGTCAAGTCCGACAGTGGTCTCTCCTCCGACGAGGTCGACCGCCTGGTCAAGGAGGCCGAGGCCAACGAGACCGAGGACCAGCAGCGCCGCGAGGTCATCGAGGCCCGCAACCAGCTCGACAACATGGTCTACCAGACCGAGAAGATGCTCTCCGAGAACCGCGAGAAGCTGCCGGCCGGCGAGGTCTCCGAGGTCGAGGCCAAGCTCGCCTCCGCCAAGGAGGCCCTCGACACCGACGACGTCGCCAAGCTCAAGGGCGCCTTCGACGAGCTCCAGGCGGCCAGCCACAAGCTCGCCCAGGCGGCCTACCAGGGCGGCGCTCCCGGTGAGGGCGCGGCCCCCGAGGCGGGCGCTGCCGACGGCGGTGCCGACGACGACGTCATCGACGCTGAGTACGAAGAGGCCTGAGCCTCGCTGTCGCACAATCGCCGCTCCTCGGGCTTGACCCCGGGGGGCGGCGCGCGCAATTGGCAGCCTCTGCGCTGCCCCGTCCCGATGGAGAGTCCCGATGGACCAGCCCCGCGACTACTACGAGGTGCTCGGTGTCGCCCGTGACGCCGACGACAGCACCATCAAGAAGGCCTACCGCAAGCTGGCCCTGAAATTCCACCCGGACCGCAACCCCGACAACCCCGAGGCCGAGACCAAGTTCAAGGAGGCCTCCGAGGCCTACTCGGTGCTCTCGGATGCCCAGAAGCGCCAGACCTACGACCGCTTCGGCCACCAGGGCCTGCGCGGGGGTGGGCCGGGCGGCGGGGCCGGCTTCCAGTCCGCCGAAGAGATCTTCAGCCAGTTCTCCGACATCTTCGGCGACTTCTTCGGTGGCGGCGGCGGCGGTGGACGCCGCGGCGGTGGCCGGCGGGTGCGTCGGGGGGCGGACCTCCAGTATGGCCTCGATCTCGAGTTTCTCGAAGCGGTCCACGGCGTCGTCAAGGAGATCGAGTACCCGGTCCACAACCCCTGCGAGACCTGCGAGGGCTCGGGGGCCGACCCGGCCCACCCGCCCATCACCTGCGAGATGTGCCACGGCGCCGGCGAGGTGGTCCAGGCCCAGATGTTCCTGCGCATCCGGACCACCTGCCCCCGCTGCCGCGGCGCCGGCAAGACCATCACCCACCCCTGCGGCACCTGCTCGGGCCGCGGTCGGGTGCGCACCACCGAGAAGCTCTCGGTCACGGTGCCCCCGGGCGTCAACTCGGGCCTCCAGCTGCGGCTGAGCAACAAGGGCGACGTGGGCGACAAGGGGGCCCCCCGGGGCGACCTCTACGTGTCGCTCGAGGTGGGCGAGCACGAGTTCTTCAGGCGGAACGGCGACGACATCGAGTGTGTGGTGCCGATCACCTACCCCCAGGCCTGCCTGGGGGCCGAGATCACCGTGCCCACGGTCGACGACGACCACACCTTCACCATCCCGGCGGGCACCCCCTCCGGCAAGACCTTCACCCTGCGGGGCCTCGGGGCGCCGCGGCTGGGCGGGCGCCGGGGCCGGGGCGACCAGGTCGTCCAGGTGGTCGTGAAGGTGCCCACGACCATGGGCACGGAGGAGGAAGAGCTCGTCCGCAAGCTCGCCGACATCTCGGGGGGCAAGGTGGCCGAGAAGGGCTTCCTCAAGGACTTCTGGGACCGCATCACCAGCTGAGCGGGCCGCAGGTGCCCGCCGCGGTCTCGGCCGTGGCGGGCACCTCCGAGAACGACGAGACCCTCCCCATCGGGGGAGGGTCTGCGTGCGTCTGGGGCCCGTGGGTGTGCCCGGTGGCGCTCAGAAGGCGCGGCTGCGGCGCTCGAGCTGCTCGGCCTGGGTCTTGCAGTCGATGCAGAGGGTGGCGACGGGGCGCACCATCAGCCGCTTGAAGGTGATCTCGGCACCGCAGCTCTCGCACATGCCGTACTCGCCCTCGTCCATGCGCTCGAGGGCCTTCTTGAGCTTGCGGAGCATCAGTCGCTCGCGGCCCGCGAGGCGCAGCACGAATTCCCGCTCGGACTCCGACGAGGCCACGTCGATGGCGTCGGCCTCCTGCTGGCGGTCCTCGGTGAGGTTGTGCACCGCGTCACGGCCGTTGGCCATGAGGGCGTCGATGCGCTCCATGAGGATCGCGCGGAGCTTCTGCACTTCGTCCCGCGAGAGGTACTCGTCGGGCGGGAGCTGCGTGTCGGTGTCGGACGGATTGCTCACGGGGCCTCCGGTGGTGAGGGGCTTGCTAAATGCGGCCCGAGCGACCTGCTGTCAAGAAAAAGGTGGGCTCGGGGCCGACGGAGGGTCGGAGGGGAGGGCGACGAGGTGGGCGAGGACGGCCACGCAGACCGCGACCGCCGGGCGGGGGCGCCGCGGGGACGGTGCCGGGGCGGGACGCCGGGGGTCGGGTGGCGGGTCAGGGGCCCGCTCGGCCGGGAGGCCGCCGGGGCCTCGTCTTGTCGGCCCCTCTTGTCGCCGACTTGAGGGTGATTAGTGCGGCCCCTCCGCGGGAGCCCGGGCCCGGCCGCGTGCCGCGCCCGCTCGGCCGTGCCTCGCCGTGCCTCGACCGGCCGGGTGGTGGCCGGTGGCTCCCCGTCCCGCCGGGGCCGCGCCGTCCGCCGCGTGCCCGGCCCGCTGTCTTCCTGCCCCTGCCGTGCCCTCCCGGAGCTGCCATGTCGGACCCCTCTGCCGCGCTCAGCGTCGCCCAGATCGAGGCCCGTGTCCGTGACGTCCACCCCATCGCCCAGCGGATCCGCGACGAGGTCGGCCGGGTGGTGGTGGGCCAGAGCACGATGGTCGACCGGCTGCTCATCGGGCTGCTCTGCGGCGGCCACGTGCTGCTGGAGGGGGTGCCCGGGCTGGCCAAGACCCTGACCGTGCGCTCGCTCGCCCAGGCCCTGCGCCTCGACTTCCAGCGGGTGCAGTTCACCCCCGACCTGCTCCCCGCCGACGTGGTCGGCACCCAGGTCTACAACCCCCGCACCCAGGGCTTCACGACCCACACGGGGCCGGTCTTCGCCAACATCGTGCTCGCCGACGAGATCAACCGCGCCCCCGCCAAGGTCCAGAGCGCGCTGCTCGAGGCCATGCAGGAGCGCCAGGTCACCATCGGCGACGAGACCCACCCGCTGCCCGACCCCTTCCTCGTCCTGGCCACCCAGAACCCCCTCGAGCAGGAGGGCACCTACCCCCTGCCCGAGGCCCAGGCCGACCGCTTCATGTTCAAGGTCAAGGTGGGCTACCCCACAAAGGCCGAAGAGCGCGAGATCCTGGCCCGCTCTGCCCAGCCCGTGCCGGCCCTCTCGGCGGTGGCCGACGCCGCCGACCTCGCCCGGCTCAAGGAGACCATGGCCCTGGTGCGCATGGAGCCGGTGCTCGGCGAGTACATCGTCGACCTCGTCCACGCGACCCGCTTCCCGGCCGAGGCGGGCCTCGACATGGGCCGGCTCATCGAGTTCGGCGCGAGCCCCCGGGCCACCCTGGCCCTCGCCCGCGCGGCCCGGGCCCACGCCTTCCTCAACGGCATGGGCTTCGTGACCCCGGACGACGTGAAGGCGGTCGGCGCCGACGTGCTGCGCCACCGCATCCTCCTCACCTACGAGGCCGAGGCCGAGGGCATGACGGTCGACGACCTCATCGCCCGCGTATTCCAGAAGGTCCGCATCCCCTGAACCGACCGGCCCCGGTGCCGGTCCTGTGCGCTGCTGCTGCCCCCGTCTCGCTGTCCTGCTCCCGCCCCCCGACGGTCCGATGTCTCTCACGGCTGATGAGCTCCTGCAGATCCGCCGCCTCCACCTGCAGCTCGACCGCAGGGTGGACAGCCCCTTCGCGGGCGAGTACCGCAGCGCCTTCCGTGGCCTGGGCATGGAGTTCGAGGAGGTCCGGCCCTACGTTCCGGGCGACGACGTGCGCCACATCGACTGGAACGTCACGGCCCGCACGGGCGAGCCCTTCGTCAAGCAGTTCCGCGAGGAGCGCGAGCTGACGCTGCTGCTGGTGCTCGACATGTCGGGCTCGATGCGCTTCGGCGGAGGCGGCCGCGACGGGCGCACCGACAAGCGTCTCCAGCTCGCCCGGGTGGCGGGCGCCCTGGCCTTCGCCGCCATCCGCAACGGCGACCGGGTGGGCATGCTGGCCTTCACCGAAGAGGTCGAGCAGATCGGA
>CAXQUZ010000431.1:0-2790 GCA_964226865.1 Myxococcota bacterium
TCCAAGCAGAAGACGGCATCCGAGATAGCATGCGGTGACTGGAGTTCAGACGTGTGCTCTTCCGATCTCCCGGACGAGGGCGGCCGGCCGCGGGGCCGACGGGGCCGCGTCGCCTCCGCAGGCAGAGAGGAGCAGCGCGAGAGCGGCGCAGAGCGGGGGCAGGTGGCGGCGGAGCTGGGCGGGCAAGGGGCGCTCGGATGTGGGGGGCGGTGCGGAACTATCGCAAGCCGGGCGCGCGTCACCCGGGCTTGCAGGGCCTTGGCGGGGCGGCAGGGGGGCGCTGCGCGTTACCGGGGGCGGCGCGGTCTGCCCGGTGGAGGGGGGGCCGGGCAGCGGGCGCCGGCCCCGCGAGGAGTGCCCGATGTCCGCCCCCGCCCACGATCTCCCCGGGGTCGGTCCCCTGGGCCGCTGGCTCGGCCGCCTGCTGCTGCGCCTCGGGGGCTGGACCCTCGTCGGCACGGTGCCCGCCGGCCACCCCCGCATGGTCATGATCGCCGCCCCCCACACCTCCAACTGGGACTACGTCTGGATGGTGGCGGTGGCCTGGGCGCTCGGGGTGCGCATCCACGCCGTGGGCAAGAAGAGCCTCTTCTGGTTCCCCCTCGGGCTGCTGCTGCGCTGGCTGGGCCTCATCCCCATCGACCGCAAGGGGGGCCTGGGCCTCGTCGATCAGCTGGCTGCGGCCGTGCTCGCTGCCCCCGCCATGCTGCTGGCCATCCCCCCGGCGGGCACCCGGCGCAAGACCGACCGGTGGCGCTCGGGCTTCTACTGGGTGGCCCACAAGGCCGAGGTGCCCATCCTCATGGGCTTCCTCGACTACGGCAGCAAGCGCACCGGCGTGCTCGGGCTGCTCGAGACGACGGGGGACGTGGGGGCCGACATGGACCAGATCCGGGCCCGCTATGCCGGCTTCCGGGGCCGGGACCCGGCGGCAGAGTCGACCATCGTGCTGCGGGAAGAGTGCGAGGGCTGAGGCACGGCCCGCTCCGAGACCGACGACACCCCCGAGACCGACGACACCCCCGAGAACGACGACGCCCCCCACGCGGACGTGGAGGGCGAGGTCGCGGCAGGGCGGCGCGGCGCGGGGCCGGCGTCGCCCGGTCGGGCACGGCTCAGGACATGCCGTACTTGCGACGGAAGCGCTCGACGCGACCGGCGGTGTCCATGAGCTTCTGCTTGCCGGTGTAGAAGGGGTGGGACTTGTCGGAGATGTCGAGCTTCACCAGCGGGTACTCCTTGCCGTCCTCCATCACGATGGTCTCGCGGGTGTTGACGCAGGAGGGGACGATGAACTTGTGATCGACGGAGGAGTCGAAAAAGACCACCGGGCGGTAGTTGCTGGGATGGATGTCGTTCTTCATGGCGACCTCGGATTCTGTGGGGCGCGGGGCCGGGAGGCCCGCGTCGATGAGCAGTGGGGCAGCGTGGCGTGGCGCCGGCGTGCCGGGAAGGCTGTGTCGCGGGGGGCCGTGGCCAGCGGGCCGGACGACCGGGGGCCCGGGTGCGAGCCCCGGGGGGCCACGGACGGGCGCCGCTGCAGGGCAGCGGGCGACAGACCGCGCGGGACTATCCGACATGATGCCCCGGGGCAAGCCATGCCCGGGCCCACGGGGCCGCGTCGGCGCCCCGGCCCCGGCGGCCGGGCAGGGGGGGCCCGGTGGGGGGGCCCGCGGGGCGACAAGCGCGATCGCTCCGTCCCTTGTGGGGGCGGGGGGCGGCGCCGGGGTGGTGTGACCGTCCGCGTGGGGCAAGATAGGGAGCGCCGCCGTGCCGTGGCGTCCGCCACCGGTCGGCCTCCGGGCCCCCTCCGTGTCCCGCCAGCTCCCGCCCGGCCCCTCCTGGCCCGGCGACGAAGGACTCTCCCATGCGCAGCGCCGTCGTCTCCATCGCGATCATGTTCGCCAGCATCAGCCTGGTCGCGTCCAGCTCGGCCCTGCTCCACCCGGCCCCGCCGGCCCCCGGCGACTCGGGCGACACGAGCGCCGCGCCCGACTCGGGCGACACCGGGGCCGACTCTGGCGACTCGGGGGGCGACTCTGGCGACTCGGGCGACACCGGCGGCGACACGGGCGACACCGGCGACTCGGGCGTGGTCCCCGATCCCGACTCGGGCGACAGCGGTCTCGTGACCGAGGTGGTCGACTCGGGCGAGGCCGACCTTCCGGGCATCGCAGCGGCCGATCTGGCCGGTGAGAAGGGCGGCTTCGGCTGCACCACGGGCCTCGTGGGCTCGACGGCGGCCTTCGGCTGGACGGTGGTCTTCGTGGCCGCGGGCCTCGGGCGCCGGCGCGAGCGGGTCTGAGCCCCGGGCCGCCCCCGCTGCGGGGGGCGGCGCCGCTGCGGGCATCAGCCGTCGGGCTGGTTGAGCCGCCAGCTCAGGGCGAGGCAGTAGAAGGGGCTCGGCGCGGGGTAGTCCTCACCGAGGATCTTCTCGGTCTGGTCCTTGCCGCCCTCGAGGCGGAGCAGGCAGGGAATGGCCACGGCCAGGGCGATGGTGTCGGCCGTGCGCTTGAGCGCCCAGACGCCCGGCCCGGCCTGCTCCTCGAGCACGACGCTGGGCTGGACCTGCTCGCCGAAGCTGAGCCCCTCGAGGGCGTCCTTGTCGTCGTCGTAGCTGACCCGCTTGAGGTCGGCGGCGTAGAAGCGGGCGATGCGCGAGACCGCGCCGTAGCGGGACTCGGTCGAGGGCACCCCGTTGGCGTCGACGCCCATGGTGCGCTCGAGCTGGTTGAGCAGGGCGCTGGTGCGGGTGCGGTCGTCGCCGCCGGAGATCGGAAGAGCACACGT
>CAXQUZ010000432.1:0-9513 GCA_964226865.1 Myxococcota bacterium
GTCCCAGACCCCCTCGTTGTCGATGACGAGGGAGGTGCGGAGGGAGCGGGCGGCCTTGTCTTCGTCGCCGTCGAGGCGGCCCGCGAGGCAGCGGCCGGCGCCACCGAGCTCAGCGACCCCGTGCCCCTCGGCCGGATCTTCTACTACGAGGGGCTCGCCCACCACCTCGACGGCGACGAAGACAAGGCCGCCCGCTCCCTCCGCACCTCCCTCGTCATCGACAACGAGGGGGTCTGGGACGAAGAGATCTACGGCGACCAGGGCGCCCTCGTGCTCTTCGAGGCGCTCCGCCGCGAGGTCCGGGATCGGCCGCCGGTCAACGCCCAGGTCCCGGCGGCCATGGGCGAGGCCCGCGCCTTCGTCGACGGCGGCCGGGTCCGCACCGACGAGTGGGTCCGCAGCGGCGAGCACCTCGCCCAGATCAAGTGCCCCGACGACACCGTCCACGGCACCTGGACCGACTTCCGCAAGACGGTCAAGTGGCTGAAGCTCTGCCCCGGCGGCGTCGACACCTCGGTGGTCGTCACCGAGTCCACCGAAGAAGAAGACGACTTCGGCGACTTCGGCCCGAGCTTCGGCGGGGGAGGGGAGTCGACCCGCGAGGGCAGCGACCGCTCGCCCGTCGTCCCCGCACCGCCGGCCGACGCCGTGAGCGCGGCCCCCCTGGTCGCCCACCGGGTCTCGTGGCCCCTCGTCGCGGCCGGTGGCGGCACCCTCGCGATCAGTGGCGCATTCTTCGCGATCGCAGCCAAGCGCAAGGCCTCCTTCTCCGACCTCTCCAACCCCGACATCAAGTCGGCGGCAGATGTCGATGCGGCGGCCAAGAAGGTGAACACCGCAGCCACCGTGGCCACCAGCCTCGGCGTGGTCGGCGGCGGTCTGTGTGTCGCCGCCGTCATCCCGTGGTAAGCGCGGGCCATGGCTATGGACTACGTACTGGAATTTGAGCGGCCGGTCATCGAGTTGCGCAAGCGCATCGGTGCCCTCCGCGACATCGAGCGCGACACCGGCGCAGACCTGTCTGCATCGATCGATCAGCTCAACCAACAAGCCGAGCGTCTCCAGGAGCAGATCTTCGCCGATCTGAGCCCCTGGCAGCGCACGCTGCTCTCCCGCCACCCGGGCCGGCCCTACTTCCTCGACTACCTCGGCGCGCTCTGCACCGACTGGGTCGAGCTCCACGGGGACCGCGCCGGCCACGACGACCAGGCCATCGTGACGGGCCTCGCCCGCTTCCGCGGCCGGCCGGTGGCGGTGATGGGCCAGCAGAAGGGCCGCAACACGAAGGAGAACCTCCTTCGGAACTTCGGCATGCCCCGCCCCGAGGGCTACCGGAAGGCGCTCCGGGTGATGGAGCTCGCCAACCGCTTCGGCATGCCCATCCTCACGTTCATCGACACGCCGGGCGCCTACCCGGGCGTCGATGCCGAGGAACGCGGCCAGGCCGAGGCCATCGCCCGCAACATCATGGAGATGGCCGCCTTCACGGTGCCCGTCATCTGCTGTGTGGTGGGGGAGGGGGGCTCCGGTGGCGCCCTCGCCCTGGGTGTGGGCAACCGGGTGCTGATGCTCGAGAACAGCGTCTACTCGGTCATCAGCCCCGAGGGCTGCGCGGCCATCCTCTGGCGCGACCGCGCCGAGGCCTCCCGCGCGGCCCAGGCCCTGCGCATCACCGCCCAAGACTGCCTCTCCTTCAACGTGGTCGACGAGGTGGTGGCCGAGCCGGCGGGCGGCGCCCACCGCGACCCGGCGCGCACGGCCGATGCCCTCGGCGACGCCATCGCCCGCCACCTCGCCGAGCTGGACGAGCTCGACGGCCCGGCCCTGCGGGACGACCGCTACCGCCGCTTCCGTCGCCTCGGTGCTGCCTCCCACACCCTCGAGCTCCGGGCGGCACGCGACCACGCGAGCGCCCAGGGCAGCTGAGGGCCGGACACCGTGATGCCCATCACCATCGCCATCGACGGCCCGGCCTCGTCCGGGAAGGGCACGGTCGCGCGCAGCGTGGCCCAGGCCCTCGACTACGCCTATGTCGACACCGGCGCCATGTACCGAGCGGTTGCCCTGAAGGCCCTCGAACGGGGCGTCCCCACCGACAGCCCCGACGCGGTGGCCGACGTGGCCGGCGCGCTCGACTTCGCCTTCAGCTGGCAGAACGGCGCCCTCCAGGTCTCGGTCGACGGCACCGACGTCTCCCGCGCCATCCGCGCAGAGCACATCGGCCAGGCCGCGAGCGACGTGGCGGTCTTCCCCGCCGTGCGGGCGGCCCTGCTCGCGCTCCAGCGGGAGCTCGGCGCACGGGGCGGCGTGGTGATGGACGGGCGCGACATCGGCACCGTGGTCCTGCCCGAGGCCGAGCTCAAGGTCTTCCTCGACGCGGGGGTCGACGAGCGTGCCCGCCGGCGCCACGCCGAGCTGGTGGCCCGCATGGGCCCGTCCGCGCCGCCCTTCACGGCGGTCCGGGACGAGCTCCGGAAGCGCGACGCCCAGGACCGGGGCCGCGCCGCCGCCCCCCTGCGCCAGGCCGACGACGCCATCTACCTCGACTCCACCCAGCTCTCGCCCGACGAGGTCTGTGAGCAGGTGGTGGCCCTGGCCGAGCAGCGGGGCGCCCGGGCCTGAGCCCGTCCGGCCTCCGGAGCCCGCGCACTTCACCGTCCTGCCCCACATGGCGGGCGGCTTCGCATTGCCCCTGCGCCGGCGCCCCGTTACTCCCGTCCCGCAATCGCGCGGTGGGGCCTCCGGTCCGCCACGCACACGCTGCTCCGGCCCGCCCGCGATGGGAACGCGGCGGCCGTGCCAGCCGGGACTTGGCCCGGGCCTGGCGGAGACTGACCTTCCCCTCACTCTTCACTGACGGCCCGTCGGCTCTGCCCGACTGGCTTCGAGGCAACCGTACATATGTCCGAATCCTCCCTTCAGCTCGACGCCAACCTCAACGACATCGCTCGTGAGGACTTCGAGTCCTTCTTCGACCAGTACCTGAACAACAGCCGCATTCGCGAGCAGAGCGTCGTCCCCGGCCGCGTCATCGGCATCGACGGCGACTGGGTCACGGTCGACGTCGGCTACAAGGCCGAAGGCGTCATCGCCGTCAACGAGTTCATCGACGAAGACGGCAACCTCACCATCGAGCTCGGCGACGAGGTCGATGTGTACCTCGGCACCATGTCCGAGAACGAAGGCCAGCTCTCGCTCAGCAAGCGCAAGGCTGACGAGATGAAGGCGTGGGAGGAGATCTCCAAGGCCTACGAGGCCGACGAGGTCGTCGAGGGTGTGATCATCAGCCGCGTCAAGGGTGGCCTCTCCGTCGACATCGGCGTCAAGGCCTTCCTCCCCGGCTCGCAGGTCGACCTGCGCCCCGTGAAGAACCTCGAGAAGCTGATCGGCGAGAACCTCAGCTTCAAGATCATCAAGTTCAACAAGCGCCGCGGCAACATCGTGCTGTCCCGCCGCATCCTCCTCGAGGAGGAGCGCCAGCGCCAGCGCAAGGAGACCCTCAAGGATCTCACCGTCGGCGCCATCATGAAGGGCGTGGTCAAGAACATCACCGACTACGGTGCCTTCATCGACCTGGGCGGCATCGACGGCCTCCTCCACATCACCGACATGACCTACGGCCGCATCAACCATCCCTCCGAGATGGTCGAGGTGCACCAGACCCTCGAGGTCAAGGTCCTCAAGTTCGATGAGGAGACCCAGCGCGTCAGCCTCGGCTACAAGCAGATCCGTCCCGATCCGTGGGAGGAGGTCGACCTTCGCTACCCCGTGGGCGCCATCGTCCGCGGCAAGGTCGTCTCGATGCCCGACTACGGCATCTTCGTCGAGCTCGAGGACGGCATCGAGGGCCTGGTCCACATCTCCGAGATGACCTGGAACAAGCGCATCAAGCACCCCTCGAAGCTCGTCGCCCTCAACGACCTGGTCGAGGCCAAGGTCATCGGCGTCGACGTCGAGAACAAGCGCATCAGCCTCTCGATGCGCGAGCTCGAGCCCAACCCCTGGGACCTCGTCGAGGAGCGCTACCCGATCGGCTCCATCGTCCGCGGCAAGGTGCGCAACATCACCGACTTCGGTCTCTTCGTGGGCATCGAGGAGGGCATCGACGGCCTGGTGCACATCTCCGACCTCTCCTGGTCGCAGCGCATCAAGCACCCCTCCGACGCCTACAAGAAGGGCGACGAGGTCGAGGCCCGCGTGCTCAACATCGACCGCGAGGGCGAGCGCTTCTCCCTGGGCATCAAGCAGCTCAAGGAAGACCCGTGGTACTCGGTCCAGGCCCGCTACTTCCTGGGTCAGGTCATCAAGGGCAAGGTCGTCAGCCGCACCGACTTCGGCGTCTTCGTCGAGATCGAAGAGGGTGTCGAGGGCCTCGTGCACATGTCCGAGCTCGCCCAGCCCGAGGCCGACTGGGACGAGTCCTACGCTGACGGCACGGAGCTCAACGTCGAGATCCGCCGCATCGACCAGCACGATCGCAAGATCAGCCTGAGCGAGAAGGGCGCCACCGAGCGCACCGGCGACGAGGGCTCCATCCAGGACTACATGGCGCAGCAGGGCGACAGCTCGGCCCGCCTCGGCGACGTCTTCGGCGACATCGGCAGCAAGCTCAGCCGCGAGTAGTCATCCGGGTGGTCTTCCCCGCATCGGCCCCGGCCGGTGCTGGGGGACACCGCCACAGGTTAGGGTGGGCGCGCTTGCGTGTCTGCCCCCAGCGGGCGCTCACCACGGGCGCCCGCTGCCTTGTTCCCCCTGCGAATCTCGACCCCATCTCCCGGAGCCTCCATGACCGCCGGACGCTGGATCATGCTCATCTTTCTGCTGCTCGGTGGCGGCGTCGGTGCGCTCTTCACGATTCAGAACCTGAGCCGCACCAGCAGCTTGTCTCTGGATCTCTTCGTGGTGGGCTTCGAGCTCAAGCAGGCCCTGCCCGTGCCCTACCTGCTCGGTGGTGCCTTCGGCGTCGGCCTGCTCTTCGGCATCCTCGTGATGCTGCCGGCCGTGTTCCGTCGGTCCTCCGACAGCACGGCGGTCGACACGGGCGCGGGCGAGGCGTGGACCTGATCAGCACGCCGACGCGCCGCCGACGTGCCGCCCCCTGGGGCTGGGCCGTGGCGGTGCTCTGTGGGCTCGCCGTCGCTGGCTGCAGCGAGCCCGCCGTGGGCATTCCCATCGAAGAGGGAGCCCCCACGGCCGACGGTGCCGCGTCGCCCCAGGCCACGCCGACCACTCCCACGACCGAGGCCAAGCCCATCGAGGACGGCGGCGTGCGCGTCACGCAGACCGACATCCCCACGGCAAAGGGCCTCGGCGCCCCCACCCCCCAGGCCGAGCTCGCCGGGGCCTGGCTCCCGCTCAGCTCGCTCAACCCGAAGGACCGCGAGGCGCTCGTCGCCGTGTTCAACCGGGTGCCGGCCCCCTGTGGGCCCTGCGAGGGGGAGTCCATGGCCCGCTGCCTGGTCTCGCTGCCGCCGCGCTGCGAGAACCTGCCCCTGTTGGCCGAGCGCGCCCTGCGCATGGTCAACCAGCGGACCACCTTCCCCGAGATCGAGAAGGCCCTCGCCTACGGGGATCTGTGGGTGCCCGTGCCCACGCTGGACCGGCCGAAGGAGTCCTTCGGGACGGGGGCGGTGCCCATCCACGTCTGGATGGATCCCGCGGCCCCCTCGATCATCGCGGTGGTCGCCACCCTCGACACCCTCGAGCTGCGCGACACCAGCCTGGTCTTCCACTTCCTGCCCGACACGAGCAGCGGGGTCTCCCTCGCCGCCGCACGGGCCGCCGCCGCCGCTCGCCAGCAGGGCCTGCTCGAGGGCTTCCTTCGGGGCATCATCACCGTGCGCACCCAGGCCGGCATCGACGGCCAGCGGGCCCCCCTCACCGAAGACCAGCTCTCGGTGGTGGCGGTCGGGCTCACCGACCAGGGCCTCGACCTCGACGCCTGGGAAGAGCAGCGGGCCTCGGGCGTCGTCCGGGGCATCGTCGACGAAGACCTCGCCGTGGGCGCCCAGCTCGGTGTGCGGGCGGCGCCGACCTGGTTCATCGACGGCTACCGGCTCCGGGGCGCGCAGTCCGTGCACGCGCTCCAGGGTGTGCTCGACCGGGCCCGCACCGACCGCAAGGCCGCGCCCACGCCCTGAGCGCCCAGGCCCCCCACCGCCCGCCGCGCCCGTCGCTGCGGGCCCAGACCGGAGTGCCGCCGTGGCACGCGCGAATCCCGGACGCCTCGCTGCTGCGCGGGCGCTCATCGGCGTCGAAGACGGCGCCCACGCCGAAGACCTGCTCGACACCCTCGCACCCGAGAGCGCCCGTGACCGGGGGCTGGCCCTCCACCTCTGCATGGGCCTGCTCCGGCGACGGGGGGCCGTCGACCGGCTGCTGTCACCGCTGCTCCGCCGCAGCCTCACCCAGCTCGACCCGCCCGTGCGCGCCGTGCTGCGCCTCGGGGCCTACGAGCTCGCCGAGGGCCGGGCCCGCGACGGTGCCGTCGTCCACCAGTGGGTCGAGGTCTGCCGGGCGCTCGGGGCCGGGCCCGCGACGGGCCTCGTCAACGCCGTGCTGCGCAAGGTGACCGGTGCGGCGCTCTCGGACGACCCGCTGGTCGACCTGCCCGGGTGGCTGCGGCGCCGGTGGAAGGGCTGGCCGGACTGGGTGGCCCGCTGCCAGGAGCCGCCGCCCATCAGCATCGCCGTGCGCGACCGCCCGGGGGTCACCCTGCCGGACGACACCGCTGCGGTGCCCGCGCTGGCCCAGGGACGCCCGGCGCCCGTGCGCATGCGCCGGCTGCCCGAGCGGTCCGGGGCCATCCCGGCGCTGCCGGGCTTCGCGGCCGGAGACTGGTTCGTCATCGACCCCGCCGCCGTCGTGGTCGCCGACATGGTCCACGCCCACGCCCCGCAAGGGGCCGTGCTCACGGCCTGTGCGGCCCCGGGCGGCAAGTCCTTCAGGCTCGCCGACCACGGCCGGGCGGTGCATGCCGTCGACCTGGTGCCGGCGCGGCTCGCGCGGGCAGGGGAGGGGGCCCAGCGCCTCGGTCTCGCCCTCGAGACCACCGTGCACGACTGGATGACCGGCCCCCACCCGAGCCTCGGCCGCTTCGCCGCGGTGCTGGTCGATGCCCCCTGCACCGGCCTGGGGGTCGTGCGCCGCCACCCCGAGATCCGCTGGCGGCGCCGCGCCAGTGACCTGGGCGCGATGGCCCTGCGCCAGTCCCAGATCCTCGCCGCTGCCGCCGAACACGTCGATGCAGACGGCGTCTTGGCCTACTCCGTCTGCTCGCCGCTTCCCGAGGAGGGCCCCGCGGTCGTGGACCAGCTCGCCGGCTGGACCGTGGTCGACCAGTGGGCCAGCGCGCCCCCCGCGGGCGACGAAGACGGCTTCCAGGCCTTCGTGCTGCGCCGGGCCTGAGGCGCGCGACCTCCCCCCCACCGCCCCCCTCCCGGAGGACCCGTGGCCGCCGCCACCGAGACCCCGATGATGCGCCAGTACCTCGCCCTCAAGGCCCAGGTGCCCGACGCCATCCTGCTCTACCGCATGGGCGACTTCTACGAGCTCTTCCTCGACGACGCCCGGGTGGCGGCCGAGCTGCTCGAGCTCACCCTCACGAGCCGCAACAAGAAGGACGACGAGCCCATCCCCATGGCCGGCGTGCCCCACCACGCCCTCGACGGCTACCTGCGCAAGCTCGTGGACGCGGGCCAGCGGGTCGCCATCGCCGAGCAGAAGGGCGACGCCCCGCCCAAGGGCTCGAAGCTCATGGCGCGCGAGATCGTGCGGGTGGTGACCCCGGGCATCCCCTGGGACACCGACGCCCTCCAGCCCCGAGAGGCCTGCTACCTCGGAGGGCTGGTGCAGGGCCGCAAGCACGTCGGCATCGCCTTTCTCGACGCCACCACCGGCGACCTGCGCATCACCCGGGTGCCCGATCTGCACGCCGCCGCCGCCGAGCTCGACCGCATGGCGCCCCGCGAGCTGGTGCTGCCCGCCGATCTCGCGGGGGCGCCGGCCCTGGCCCACTGCGGGGCTGCCACCACGGTGGTGGAGGGGGCCTGGTTCGACCCCGACGCGGCCGAGGCCAGCCTCTGCGAGCTGCTCGCGGTCCAGGACCTGCTGGGCTTCGGCGCCGCCGAGCTGCCCGAGGCCGTCGCCGCTGCCGGCGCGCTCGTGACCTATGCCCGCCAGACCGCGCGCATCGGGCTCCAGCATGTGCGCAGCCTGCGGCCCTACGAGGTCGGCGGCCACATGGTTCTCGACGAGGCCACCCGCCGCAACCTCGAGGTGCTGCGGCCCATGCGCGGCACCGGCCGCAAGGGCACCCTGCTCCACCTGCTCGACCGCACGGGCACCCCCATGGGCGGGCGGCTGCTGCGCGAGTGGCTGGCCCGGCCCCTGCTCGACCTCGGCCGCATCCGCGAGCGCCACGACGCGGTCGACGCCCTGCTCGACACCCGGCTCCGGGGCGCCCTGCGCGCGGGCCTCAAGGAGGTGGCCGACCTCGAGCGCCTCGCCGCCAAGGTGGCCCAGAGCACGGCCAACGCCCGGGATCTCCTCGCCCTGGGCCGCTCGCTCGAGCACTGCCCGGCGCTGCTCCGGCCGCTCACGGCGGTGCCCGCGCTGAACCCGCGGGTGCCCCGGGACCTGCTGCCCGAGGTGGCCGCCGAGGTGCTGCACTGGATCCAGGACGAGCCGCCCTCCTCGCTCACCGAGGGGGGCATCATCCGGCGTGGCGTCCACGAAGAACTCGATGAGCTGACCGTTCTCGCGAAGGAGGGCAAGAGCGCCATCGCGGGCATGGAGGCCCGGGAGCGGGCCGCCACGGGCATCACCAGCCTCAAGATCAAGCACAACCGGGTCTTCGGCTACTTCCTCGAGGTCACCCAGTCGAACCTCGACAAGGTGCCCGACAGCTGGATCCGCAAGCAGACCCTGGCGAGCTGCGAGCGCTACATCCCCCAGGAGCTCTAGGAGTTCGAGGAGATGGTCCTCGGGGCCGACGAGCGCCGCAAGCGGCTCGAGTACGCCCTCTTCGTCGACCTGCGCGATCGCGTCGCCGCCCACGTCGAGCGGCTCCAGGAGCTCGCCCGGGCGCTGGCCTGGCTCGACGTCATCCACGCCTTCGCCGACATCGCCGCCGACCGGCGCTCCTGCCGTCCCGCGATGCGCGCCGACCGGGTGCTCCACCTCGAGGGGGGGCGCCACCCGGTCGTCGAGTCGATGGACCTCGAGAGCCCCTTCGTCCCCAACGACCTCCACATGGACGAAGACGGCCACCTCGTCATCCTGACGGGCCCCAACATGTCGGGCAAGAGCACGGTCATGCGACAGGTCGCGCTGGCGGCCCTGATGGCCCAGTGCGGGGCCTTCGTCGCCGCCGCCAGCGCCGAGCTCGGCGTCTGTGACCGGATCTTCGTGCGCGTCGGGGCCTCGGACGAGCTGGCCCGGGGCCGGTCGACCTTCATGGTCGAGATGAGCGAGACCGCCCACATCCTCAACCACGCCACAGCCCAGAGATCG
>CAXQUZ010000433.1:0-25504 GCA_964226865.1 Myxococcota bacterium
GCAGCGGGGTCAGGGGCCCGCCCTCGGGCACGGCGGCACCCTCCGGTGTAGCCCGCTCTCGACCCGACCGACAGGGCCCGGCCCCCCTCCGGCTCAGCGCGCGGCGGCCATGGGCTGGTCGCCGTCGAGCTCGACCGGCAGCATGTTGGGGGTGTGGCGCGCGGGGTGCTTGCCCTCGATGCCGGCGTAGACGGCCCGGATGCGGTCCATGTCGGTGGTGACGTCGCCCGTGAGGTCGACGATCTCGAGGATGCCGCCCTCCTTCTTGGCGTAGTCGAGGTAGCCACAGATGACGGGAACGCCCGCCTGGAGGGCCATGTGGTAGAAGCCCGAGCGCCAGCTGGGGCGCTTGGCGCGGGTGCCGGCTGGGGCCACGGCCAGGTACATGCCGTCGCGCTCGCGGAACTGCTGGGCGACCTGGGCCACCGTGTCGTTGGTCTTCGAGCGGTCGACGCCGACCCCCCCGAAGAAGGTCACCAGCCGCTTGAAGGGGAAGGTGAAGGACTCCTTCTTCGTGATGAAGCTGAGGCGCACCCCCATGGCCCAGGCGATCGAGACCATGATCGGGCCGTCCCACAGCGAGGTGTGGGGCGAGGCCACGAAGATGGCCTTGGGCACCGAGGGGAAGTCTCCCTTGGGCGTCCAGCCGAGCAGCCAGCAGAGGAAGCGACCGAGGAGCCGCCCCCACTTGGGGGGAACGGGGCCAGCGTGCGGAGCGAGGTCTGACATGCCGCCAAAGTGACCCGTCCGGGCCGGGGGTGGGTCGGGCGGGCTTCGGCACTCGGTAAATGTTCCGTCACCGGCGGGCACCACAGGGGCCCCTCCCCCACCCGGCGCGCCCCCGCCCCCCTGGGCGACCGCCCGCGGGATAGGCGCCGGCCACCACGGAGGGGTTGCATGCAGGCACTGGTCACCGGAGGGGGCGGCTTCCTCGGCCGCGCGATCGTCGAACAGCTTCTGGCACGGGGCGACACGGTGCGCACCCTGGCCCGGGGGCGCTACCCCGCGCTCGAGGCCCTGGGCGCGACCCCCATCCAGCACGATCTGCGCAACCCCGACGGGCTCGCCGCCCACCTCGAGGGCGTCGACGTGGTGTTCCACGTCGCCAGCAAGACCGGCGTCTGGGGCGCCGCCGAGGACTTCTTCTCGATCAACGTCGGCGGCACCGAGAACCTGCTCGCGGCGGCCCGGGCGGCCGGGGTGCGGCGCTTCGTCTACACGAGCTCGCCCAGCGCGACCTTCTCGGGCGGCGATGCCGAGAACGCCACCGAGGCCGACTGCCCCTACCCCGACCACTTCGAGGCCCCCTACCCCGAGAGCAAGGCCCAGGCCGAGCAGCGGGTGCTCGCGGCCAACGGCCCGGAGCTCGCCACCACTGCCCTGCGCCCCCACCTCATCTGGGGCCCCCGCGACCCCCACATCCTCCCGCGGCTGATGCTGCGCCGCCAGCAGGGGCGGCTGATGCGGGTGGGGAACGGCCGGAACAAGGTGGGCATCACCTATGTCGACAACGCTGCCGCAGCCCAGCTCCAGGCGGCCGACCAGCTCGCACCGGGCAGCGCCAACGCCGGCAAGGCCTACTTCATCACCGACCCCGAGCCGGTGGTGCTGTGGACCTGGATCGACCAGTTCCTGCTGCGGGTGGGCCTCGACCCGGTGCCCCGGTCCATCTCCCCCGGCATGGCCACCCTCGCGGGCACCGTGCTGGAGTGGATCTGGCGCACCTTCGATCGCCCCGGCGAGCCGCCCATGACCCGCTTTGTCGCCAAGGAGCTCTCGACCAGCCACTGGTACGACCTCTCGGCCGCCCGCCACGACTTCGGCTACACGCCGGTGGTCGACCCCGAGGAGGGCCTCGCCCGGGCAGTCGCCTGGTTCCGCGCCCATCCCCCCACCGACGAGGCCTGAGCCATGCGCCCCCGCCCGCTCCGCGCCGCGGCCCTGGTCGCCGCCGGTGCCCTCGCCCCCGCCCTCGCGGCCGCCGACCCGGTGCGCGACTTCCCCGCCATCGGGGCCACCCAGCGCCAAGATGCCGTCCGAATCGTCATTCTCGGGGACAGCGGCGCCGCGCCCGTGCCCGAAGACACCTGCGCCACCGGGGCCAGCTCGTGCCGCAACACCGACGAGCAGCGGGCCGCCCTGCTCCAGGCAGTCCACGACGAAGAGGCCCACGCCGTCGCGATCATGGGCGACCTCGTCTACGGGCCCCACTGGATCGATAGCAGCCCCAAGTGCCGCCGCAGCGACGACCGCAAGGCCGCGGCCTGGCTCGATCCCGTGCTCGGTGAGCTCGGCGAGGCGGTCGGCGCGCCGGTCTTCTTGAGCCTCGGCAACCACGACGTCGGCCACAAGTCCCGGTCGCCCCGGCGCGAGCGCTGCCTGCTCCGCTACGCCGCCGACCACCCGGCGCTCAACCTGCCGGCCCTGCAGTACTCGGTCGACTTCGGCCTCGTGCGCCTCATCCTGCTCAACACCAACCCGCCGCCCACCCGCTGGGACACCCCGGCCCTCGCCGCCCGGGCCGACGAGACCGAGGCCTGGGTCGTCATGGGCGGCCACCACGTGCTCAAGACCGCCTTCGACAAGGAGGGCGAGCACGCCATCCGCGACCACCTCCGCGACCACGGCATCCAGCCCGACCTCTGGGTCAACGGCCACGCCCACTTTCTCCAGTTCGGCGTCTACGACGGCATTCCCGCCGCCACCAGCGGCGCCAGCTCGAAGGTGCGGGTGCGCCCCTCCTGCCCCGGGCCCGAGTGCACCGGCCCCGAGGCGCCGCTGTGGGCCCGCTCGACCTACGGCTACGCCGTCGTCGACGCCACGCCCGACACCCTGCGCCTCACCTTCAAGGACGGCACGGGCCACGCCCTGTGGTGCTGGGAGCGCGACCGGGACGACCCCCAGGGCCGGGCCTGCACCGCGCTCGGGCCGGCCCAGCTCTGAGCCGCCAGGCCCCTACACCGGCCGGGCCATGAGGATGTCGTCCCGCAGCCGGCCGTCGGCCTCGAGGTACTCACCCACCCGGTGGCCCTCCTCGACGAAGCCCCGAGAGCGGTAGAGCGCCCGGGCGGCCTCGTTGTCGGCGAAGACCACGAGCCCGAGCTTGCGCAGCACGGTGGCCGCGGTGGCGTGGGCGATGGCCGCGTCCATCAGGGCGCCGCCGATGCCCCGGCCCCGGTGGGCGGGGGCGAGGAAGATCTCGAGCCGGGCGAGGTGGCGGCGCCGCAGGCCGGGCTCGCCCTCGACGATGACGACCCCCGCGAGGCCCCCGCCCGCACGGGCGACCAGCACGGCGCTGCGGCCCGTCGGGTCAGCGGCCGCGCGGCGGATGCGCTGGGCCTGCCAGTCGGCGGTCTCGGGGTGCTCTTCGGCCGGGCCCGCGAACCAGCGGCCCTCCCCCAGCACGGCGCAGTAGAGCGCGTGGATGGCGGGCGCGTCGGCCTCCGTGGCGGGCCCCACCCCGACCCCCGCGGGCAGGCGCCGGCGGCCCATGCGCCGGCGGGGGAGCCCGGAGAAGAGCTCGTCCACGGCTCAGAAGCCGTTCTTGTCGCGAATCTCGGCAACGACGCCGTCGTCGATGTAGACCTCGCGGCGGAAGAGCCGGGCGGCCTGGTACTCGGTCTTCGAACCCGGCTCCCAGACGAGCACCCCGCCGTCCTGGGTCTCTTCAAAGCGGTAGAGGAACATCACCGAGCGCTGGGCATTGCGGCCGGCCGGGCGGCCCCGGTCGACGGGCTTGCCCCAGGCCATCAGCAGCATGTCGCGGGTCCAGCCGATCTGGACCTCACCGCCGTAGATCTGCTCCCGGATGTGGGGCTCGTACTGGTAGAACTTGTCCCAGAGGCCCTGCTCCTTGAGCCAGGCGTCGCGCTCTTCGCGGGTCTTGTTCTTGAAGTAGGCCTTCTTCTCGCCCGGGTCCATCCAGACCTTCAGCGCGTAGTAGTGCTTGAACTCCTCGTTGTCGAGCTTCTTGACCTTGCGGTCGATGGAGCAGCCCGACAGGGCCAGACTGGCGCCGAGCAGCACCGAGACGGCAGCGCGGGGAGAAGTGAGGACGCGGGCGACGCGCATGGGAGCCTCCAGGAGCGGCAGACCCGCTAACCGGCCGGGCCGGGCCCCGCGTCCCCCCGACAGGAGCATGACGCTCAGCGCCACTCGTCCCGGGAGCGGCGCCAGGTGCGCACCGAGGGGCGGGCCTCGCCCTTGCAGGCGATGACGAGGTCGCGGTGCTTGTCGCCGTTGGCGTCGACAAGGTGGAGCACACAGGACCTGGCGTCTGGCCCCCGCCGCACCAGCTCGAGCACGGTCACCAGCCGCAGGTCGGTGGGGTCGTGCACCGAGACCCGCTCGCTCTCGCGCTTGCCGTTGCCGAGAACGGTGTATGCGACGATGATCTCGCCTTCCTTGTCGTTGTCCCAGTCGGACTGGCGGATGCCGTCGATGCGCAGCCCCGTGGCCGCGAAGTCGGGCCCCCGCAGCACCTGGGACCAGGTCACGGTGGCCGCGCCGTCGTCGCCAGGCGCGAGCAGCCCCACCCGCGCCTCGCAGCCGCCGTCGTCACAGACCGACCAGGCCACCGCCCGGGTGCCGTCCTTGAGGGTGGTCAGCCGGGCGTCGACGTTGTCCATGGGCAGCGCCTCGGCGGGGGTGCGGCCGGTCTCTGCCCCGGGATCGTAGCGGGTGGCCTTGGTGAGCTTGGGCAGCTCGGCCATGGGGCAGCCGGTGGCGAAGAGCACCGCGGCGAGTGCGATGGCGGGGCGGTTCATGCCGTCTCCTTGCGCGGGGGGCGGCCCCGCCGTGCCAGCGGAGCCCCCCAGGGAAGGCCGCCCGTCCACGCAGCGCGCAGCTCCGTGCAACGGTAGAGCGCGCCGGACGTATCCACCCGCGTCCCCCTCGCCCATCGGAGCCCCCATGCGCCAGGTCCGCCGCCTGTTCCTCCTCGCCGCCGTCGCCCTCAGCGCGACCGCGTGCAAGCCCCACACCGTGCCCTCCGGCTTTGTCGGCGTCCAGGCCGAGTGGGGCGCCGTCCAGCCCGACGTCCAGCCCGAGGGGCTCTACTGGGTCTACCCGGGCAAGTCGATCATCGACATGGACGCCCGCATCCAGAAGAAGGAGGTCAGCTCGACGGCCTCCTCCAAGGACCTCCAGGTCGTCACGGCGGTCATCGCGCTGAACTACCGCATCGAGGGCAGCAAGGCGGCCGAGATCTACCAGAACCTCGGGGTGCTCGACACCGTCGAGAAGACCATCATCGACCCGGTGCTCCAGGAGGCCGTCAAGACCGCCACCGCCCGCTACAACGCCGAGGAGCTCATCACGAAGCGCCGCGAGGTGAAGGACGCGATCTCGGACTACGTGCGCGAGCGGCTCGAGCGCTCGAACCTCAACGTGACCGACCTGTCGATCGTGAACTTCCAGTTCGACGACAAGTACCAGGAGGCCATCGAGCGCAAGCAGGTGGCCGAACAGAAGGCGCTGACGGCCAACAACGACCTCAAGCGCATCGAGGTCGAGGCCAAGCAGCAGGAGGCCCGGGCCCAGGGCCAGGCCAACGCCATGCTCATCGAGGCCAAGGCCGAGGCCGAGCGCCAGAACCTGCTGCGGAAGACGCTGACGCCCGAGCTGGTGCAGTGGCACGCCATCCAGAAGTGGAACGGCCAGATGCCCGTGGTCCAGGGAGACGGCGCCGCCGCCATCATCGACGTGGGCGCCATCGCCGCCGGCCAGAAGTAGGGCGGGGCCCGGCCCTCAGCGGCCGAGCTTCTTCTTCGCCAGCCGGGCGGCCTTGGTGTCGGGCCACAGCCGCACCACGTCCTCCCAGAACAGCCGGGCGTTGTCCTTCTGGCCCTGGGCCTCGAAGCACTCGCCCTGGCGGTACATCGCGTAGGCCGCCCAGACGCTCTTGCTGTGGCGGTCGATGACCTCTTGGAAGCGCAGCACGGCGCCCGAGTAGTCCTTGAGGTTGAAGGCCGCCTCGGCCCGCCGGTACATGGCCTCGGGCTCGCGCTTGTGGCCCTTGTGGAGGGACAGGAAGCGGTCGAGCACGGCCTCGGCAGCCTTGGCGCGGCCGGCGGCCAGGTGCTCTTCGGCCTTGTCGATGAGGGCGTCGGGGTCGGTGATGCCGTCGTCGCCCGTCGTGGCCGCGGCGGCGCCGGTGGTGCCCTCTGCCGTCGCGCTCTCGCCCTCGTCGGGCCCCTCTTCGCCCGTCTCCGAGACGGGATCCGGGCGCTCGGGGGGCGGGGGCATGGGCACCCCGAGCGAGCTCTCGAGCTGGGCGGCCCGGGTCTCGAGCCACTCGAGGCGGAAGGCCGCGTCTTCGAGCTGGCTGGTGGCCGTGCTGTCGTGGGCGTCGAAGTCGTGGCGCAGCACCTCGAAGTCGCCGCGCAGCCGGCCCACCTCGGCGCGGATCTCTTCGAGCGAGCCGAGCTTGAGCACCTCTTGCTGGGAGCGGGCGCGGCTGGCCTCTTCGAGGCGCACCAGACGGGTCTCGGCGTTGTCGAAGGCGCTCTCGATGAGGGCGATCTTCTCGCCGTGCTCGCGCAGGGCCGCCTGGTAGCGGGCCGAGGAGGACTCGCCGCGCTTGTCGATCACGCAGCCGGCACCGAGCAGAGCGACGGCAAGGACGGCGAGCCGCGGACCGGCGGTGCCGCGGGGCTTGTGGGAACCGGTGGCCATGGGGCCCCCCTTCACTTGGCGGCGCTGATCTCGCCCCGGCGGTTCTTCGCCCAGGCGGTCTCGGTGCTGCGGGCGTCGATGGGACGCTCCTCGCCGAAGCTGATGGCGTTGATGCGGCTGGCGGGCACGCCCTGGGCAGCGAGCCAGCGGCTGACGGCATCGGCCCGGCGCTGGCCGAGGGCGAGGTTGTAGTTGGTCGTGCCGCGCTCGTCGCAGTGGCCCTCGATGCGCACGGCGCCGCTGCGGTCGGTGAAGCAGGCCAGCTTCGACTCGAGGGCGCGCATGGCCCCGTCCGACAGGCGGGCCGAGTCGTAGTCGAAGTTGATGGTGATGTCTTCGCAGCCCAGGCCGGCGGTCGGGTCGGGCGGGGGCGGCGCGTCGCGCACCACGAGGCCCGAGCGCAGGGTGTGGCTGCGGCCGTCGGCGGTGTCGACAGTGATGTCGTAGACCCCGCCCGGCAGGGGCGGCACGTCGATCTGGATGGTGTTGCTGTCGAGCACGTCGATGGACGCGACCATCATCACGCCCACCCGCACCTTCATGCCCTCCATCTGGAAGCCGCTGCCGAAGAGCTCGGCCTTGAAGGGCTGCATCGCGTTGACCCGGGCCGGGTCGATGGAGATGACCTGGAGCTTGACCGAGGGCGGCGGCGGCGGCACGGGCGTCGTCGTGTCGGGCAGGGGCTCGGTCTTGGGCGGGCAGCCCACCAGGATGAGGGGCAGGCTCGCCACGGCGAGCACGCGCAGGAACCGCATGGCGGACTCCGTGAGCAAGGGCGCGGGGGATGGTCGGGCCCCAGGAGAAGACGGGGCGCGCGGGGACGCTGCGCAGGAGCAGCAGGGGGGCGCGGGCACGGGCCCACCGCAGGGGATGCGGCGCGCAGCGAGACCGCTGGACGCTGTTGGTAGCGGCAAATGGGGTGACCTGTCAAGACCCCACCTCATGTCAACGGGCAAGGAGAGCCGGGATACAGGACCGGCCCGCCCCGGACCGGAGGCCCCCGTGCCCATCGTCGACCCCGCCGTCGCGGCCTACTGCGCCGCCCAGACCCGCCCCGCCCCGCCCCTGCTCCGTGAGCTGGCGGAGTGGACCGTCGAGAACGAAGAACACCACGGCATGCTCACCGGCCGCATCGAGGGCCGGCTGCTCAAGATGCTGGTCCAGCTCTCCGGCGCCCGCCGGGCCGTCGAGCTCGGCACCTTCACGGGCTACAGCGCCCTCAGCATCGCCGAGGGCCTGCCCGAGGACGGCACCCTCACGACCTGCGAGCTCAGCGCCGAGCGGGCCGAGCGGGTCCGGGCCTGGCTCGCCCGCAGCCCCCACGGCCACAAGGTCGAGGTGCGGGTGGGGCCGGCCCTCGAGACCCTGGCCGGGCTCTCGGGCCCCTTCGACTTCGCCTTCGTCGACGCCGACAAGCCCAACTACCCCCGCTACCTCGCCCTGCTGCTCGAGCGCATGCCCAGCGGCGCGCTCATGGCCTTCGACAACGCCCTGTGGAGCGGACGGGTGGTCGAGGCCGACGCCCCCGATGCCACGGCCGCCACCCGGGCCCTCGACGAGACCAACCGGCTGCTCGCGGCCGAGGAGCGGGTCGAGAACGTGCTGCTGTCGGTCCGCGACGGGCTCCACCTCGCCCGGGTGCGCTGAGGAGCGGGGGCGCTGGGGACCGCCGGCGCCCCGCTCAGAGCAGCCGCAGGAACTCGGCCAGCTCGAGGGCCCCGTCGCCGTCGAGGTCGGCCGCCGCGACCAGCGCGGCCACCTCGTCGGGGCGGCGGGTGCGGCCCATGCGCGCGAGGGCCCGCCCCAGCTCGGCGGCGTCGAGGCCCCCGCTGCCGTCCCGGTCGACCACGTCGAAGAGCAGCCGCAGGGCCGGGGTGAGCCGGCTGGGGTCGATGGCGCCGAGCAGCACGAGGGCGAACTCGGGGAAGGAGACCCGGCCGTCGCCGTCGAGGTCGAGGCCCCCGAGCAGCTCGTCTTGGATGGCCGGATCGATGCGGGTGCCGAGCCGGGCGAGCATCAGGCCCACCTCGGCGGCGTCGAGGGCCCCGTCGCCGTCGCTGTCGACCGCATCGAAGGCCACCCGGCACTCGGCCACGAGGGCGGCCGGCAGGGGCGCGAGGGTGGGGGTCGGCTCAGCCACGGCGCCGTCCCAGTCCCCAGCCGAGGCCCGCGAGGGGCAGCAGCAGCCCGAAGGGCAGCCAGCCGCTCGCCGTGCCGCCGAGGTAGTCCGAGGCGTCGATGGTCACCTCGTAGGCCGGGCCCGCCGTGGGCACGAAGACCTCGTCCACCAGCTCGTCGCCGTCGAGGAAGGTGCGCCAGCGGGTGACCCAGCGGGTGCCGGGCGCGCCGTCGTCCAGCAGCCCCTTCTTGGCCATGCGCTCGAGCAGCTTGGTGGTGTCGGGATCTTCGAGGCCCCCCAGCAGCGCGACCCGGTCCTGGAGCCGCGACAGCGGCCCAGCGTACTCGATGACCCAGGCCTGGCCGCCCGCCTCCTCGATCGCGACGTCGACGCGGGCGTTGTAGAAGACCGGGGTGTCGGCGGGGGTGTAGAGGGGCGCCCCGAGCCGCACCTGGGTGGCGGGCAGCACCGTGGGCTCGATGCGGCTCTCGCCGATGGCCAGCACCGTGACCTCGAGGGGCACCCGGGCGGCCGAGGCGGCGCTGACGGCCAGCGGCAGGACCAGCCCGGTCGATGCGCTGCGGACGGCGAAGAGGGGCGTCGCGTTGGTGTCGGTGGCGGCGGAGGACAGCCGCAGCGCGGCGAAGGACCAGCCCTGGGCGGCGTAGTCCTCGAGGCTCTTCTGGACGGCGTCGTCGATCACGAAGCCCTCGTAGAGCAGCTCGGCCACCATGCCCGCGAGCCGGTCGGCCGGGAACATCGAGACCTGGCCCCGGTCGTAGCGGTCGCCGAAGGTGCGCACCTCGAGCAGCCCCTCGGACTGGTTGCCCGCTCCGGCGCCGCCCGTGTCGCCCGAGTCACCGGCGGCCACAGAGGCGGAGCAGCCCGTACCGCAGCCCGCCGTGCGCGAGTAGTAGGGGTCGGTGGCCGACAGCACGGCCTCGAGGTGGGTGTCGCCGATGCCCCGGGGCTCGCCCTGGTGGCCGCCCGGGATGGGCACGATCCACGCGAGCCGCGGGCCGTCGGCGGCGACCTGGGCCTGCATGGCAATGACCGCTCCGCCGGCATCTTCGACGACCACGGCCCGGACCTGGGAGATCTCGGGGGCCTCGGCATAGCCCGTGAGGCTCTGCTGGGGCGACAGCAGCACGCCGCCGGCACTGGCCGTGAGGGGGACGAGCAGGGCGAGCAGGGACGGGGTCATGGGCGGTCCTCCGCGTCGGCAGGAGCGGTCGCGGGCCCGGCGGCCGGCGGGGGGGCGTCGGGCGCGGTGTTGCGCAGGGGCTCGAGCCAGGGCTCGATGCGCACGCCGGCCCAGAGCTGGACGGCGGGGCCGAGCTCGTAGCCCTCGAGGCCCAGCATGCAGCCGTCGCAGGACCGGGTGGTGGTCCACGACACGAAGGGGATGTCGGCCGTCACCCCGACAAAGGGCACCAGCGCGGCCCCCTCCCCGAGCTTGATCGGGACGTCGAGCCCGACGGGGATGAGCAGGTCGCGGGAGCCCATGCGGGCCTCGAGCACGGTGCCGTCGGTGCCCGCGCTGCCCGTGTCCAGGGCGTCGACCGCCGCCGTGCTGCTCTGGTGCTCGGCCGGCACGTCGAAGTAGAGCTCGCGGGTGGCGTGGGCGAAGGCGAGGCCGATGCCCGGGCGCAGGCCCACGGCGCCGAGGGTGTGGGTGCGGGAGACGGCGAGGCCGAGGCCGAGGGAGCGCCAGCCGGCCTCGACCGTGGCCGAGAGGCTGACGCCCGAGCTGTGGCGCCGCTCGTCGAGGAAGGCGTAGCTCCACCGCAGCTCGAAGGGGGCCACGGCGAGGGTGTGGCCGGCGCCCGTGCCGATCCGGAGGGTGGGGTCGAAGGGGCAGAGCCCCCCGCCCGTGCGCAGGTCTTCGCTGCCGGTGGTCGTGAGGGTCTGGGCCGTCGCCTCGGACAGCTCGACGCAGACCGGCAGGTCGAGGCCGACCTGGCCCTTGTCGATGCTGTGGGCGGCATCGAAGGCCGGCAGGGCACCGCCGAAGGCCGCCGCGCTGAGGGCGTGGCGGGGCATGGGCCCCCAGCCGGAGGGCCGCGCGCGGCCGCGGACAGTCTGTGGTTCGGCCTGTGTGTCCACCCGTGCACCCCAACAATCGAGAACAACGACTCGGCGGTCATTCTGAACCATAGCGCGCCACGCTTGCATCGGCTATGTGGACCTTCGTAGGCCGTCCCGGTGCGGCCCCAGGAGCCCCCCATGGTCCCCGCCCTCCGTCGCCTGCCCCTGACGCTGCCCCTCGTCCTTCTCGCCGGCTGTGTCGACAGCAAGGGCGACTCGGGCGGGGGCGACGGTGCGGGCGGTGAGGGCGACGACGGCGGCTCGCCCTCGGCCCTCGACGGCTGCCTCGACACCGTGGCCGACGGCGCCGACAGCCTGCCCCCGCCCTCCGTCGAGGTCGCCGCCGGCAGCTTCACCATGGGCGCGCCCGAGGGCACGCCCACGGCCCACGCCGTGACCCTGAGCCACGACCTCGCCGTGACCACCACCGAGATCACCCAGGCCCAGTGGCAGCAGCTCATGGGCAGCCAGCCCGCCGCCAACTCCACCTGCCCGACCTGCCCGGTCGAGTCGGTGAGCTGGCACGAGGCCGCCGCCTTCGCCGACGCCTGGTCCGAGAGCGAGGGCCTCGCCGCCTGCTACGCCTGCACCGGAACCGGCGCCGAGACCCGCTGCACCCCGCCGGCCGTGCTCCAGGACTGCGCAGGCTGGCGGCTGCCCACCGAGGCCGAGTGGGAGTACCTGGCCCGGGCCGGCGCGGCGACGACCTACGCCGGGGCCGACACCATCGAGGCGGTCGGCTGGACCATCGAGAACGTGGGCTCGACCTGCCCGGTGGGCCAGCTCTCCCCCAACGATCACGGCCTCTACGACATGTCGGGCAACGTCTGGGAGTGGGTGCACGACGGCCACGCCGACCCGCTCGAGCCCGCGGCCGATCCCGAGCTCGACCCGACGGGCGACGACAGCGCCACCACCCGCGGCACCCGCGGCGGCAGCTACTTCAACGACGAGGCCAGCGCCCGCGTCTGGGCCCGCCGGGGCCTCGATCCGGCGACCGCCAGCCCCTTCCAGGGCTTCCGGCTGGTCCGCAGCCGCTGAGTTCCCCCGGCCGGGCCCCCGGCCGCCCCCGTCCCGGGAGAGACCGCTCATGGAGCTCCGCGACTGGGCCGAGCGCATCCTCGACGGCGACGCGCTCGACGCCCACAAGCTCTGGTTTCCGCCCGAGGGCCTCACCGACCGGGCGCCCGGGCCGCCCCAGGCCTCCCGCCCCCCGGCCCGCCCCCCGGGCCTGGCCCTCGACGGCGGCGGCACGGCCGACGGGGACGCCCCGGGCGCGGCCGCCCTGCACGACCCGGCCGTCCGGGTGCGGCTGCTCCACGCCTTCGCGAACCACGAGCTGCTCGCCCTCGAGCTGATGGCCCTGGTGCTGCTGCGCTTCCCCGACGCGCCCCGGGCCTTCCGCATGGGCACGGCCCGGGTCATGCGCGACGAGCAGCGCCACCTCGCGATGTACCGCGGCCGGATCCAGGCGCTGGGCGGCCAGCTCGGCGACCACGCCCTGAGCGACTTCTTCTGGCGGGCGCTCCACGACGTTCCCAGCCTGCCCGCCTT
The DNA here is from genome assembly GCA_964226865.1 of Myxococcota bacterium. Lineage (GTDB taxonomy): Bacteria > Myxococcota_A > UBA796 > UBA796 > UBA2385 > CAXQUZ01. Next base: position 12,437 of record CAXQUZ010000433.1, read on the forward strand.
TGTCGCACGCATGGGCCTCGTGCTGGAGCAGGCCAACATCGACTGGTGCCGCCACTGGGGGCCCCGCTTCGCCGCCGCGGGCGATCCGGCCAGCGCCGCCCTCATCGCCCAGGTCCACGCCGACGAGGTGGGGCACGTGGCCCACGCCCTGCGCTTCCACCGGGCGTGGAAGCCGCCCGAGACCACCGACTGGCAGGCCTTTGTCGACCAGACCGCGCCCCCGATGGGCGCCGGCCGGGCCCGGGGCCCTGTCTTCGACCGCGCCGCCCGCGCGGCCGCCGGCCTCGACCCCGACTTCATCGCGCGGGTCGAGCACCTCGGCCAGTCCAAGGGCCGCCCCCCGGTCGTCTGGCTCTTCGACCCCACCGTCGAGGAGAGCCTCGCCGACGGCCGCCCCCACTGGACCCCCCGGGCCCCCGCCCGGGCCCTCGCCGCCGATCTCGCGGCCCTGCCCGGAGCCCTGGCTGCCGCCGGAGACGCCGTGGTCGTGCCCGCGCCGCCCGCCCCGGACTGGCTGGCCCACCGGTCCGAGGCCGGGCTGCCCCCCGTCGAGCACCTCTCCCGGGCCGCCGTCGACCGCATCCCGCGGGTGGCCGCCCTGGCGCCGTGGGGCTGGTCCCCCCGCACCCGCCAGGCCCTCGCCGGCCTCGCGCCCGTCCAGCCCCCGCCCGGGCCCGTGGCCCTCCACCGCAAGGACGCCCAGTGCGCCCTGATGCCCGCGCTCCTCGACGCCTGCCGGGGCACGCTGCCTCCGGACTGGCTGCTGGCGCCGGAGGACCTGCCGCGCGTGGTCCACAGCGCCGCTGCGGCCCGGGCCCGGGCGGAGGCCCTCTGGGCGGCCGGCGACGTGGCCGTGCTCACGGCGCCCCTCGGGGCCGCCGGCCGCAGCCTGCGCCGCTGGGGGCCCGGCGACGCCCCCGGCCCCGTCACGGGCTGGATCGACCGGGTGCTGGCCCAGCAGGGGGCGCTGACCGTGGGCCCCTGGCTGGAGCGGCTGGCCGACCTCTCCTTCCACGGGGACCTCCGCCCCGCGGGCGGCCTCCGCTGGGTGGGCCGCAGCCGCTTCCTCGCCGACGGCCGGGGGGTGTTCCGGGGGATCCAGCTCGGGCGCGCCGCCGCCGCGGGCCCCCCGGCCCTGCGCCGCTTCCTCGCCGGTGGCGGCCAGGCGCCCCGGTGGCTCGACCAGCTCGGCCGCCGGCTGCTCACCGCCCTGCTCCCCCACCTCCCTGGCCACCACGGCCCCCTGGGCGTCGACGCCCTCGTGTGTCGCCGCGGGGGCGCTCTCCGCCTCTGGCCGCTGGTCGAGCTGAACCCCCGCTGGACCATGGGCCGGGTCGGGCTGGCCCTCGCCCCCCTGCTCCACAGCGGGGTCCACGCGACCTGGCTGCTGCTGCCGGCACGGGGCCCCGGCCGTCCGGCCCCCGGCGCGCCCCTCCCCGCCCCGGAGCGGGGCCCGAGCGGCCGCCTCCGGGACGGCCTCGTCTGGACCACCGACCCCCGCTGCGCCCACCAGACTGCCTCCGTGCTCGTGGTCGCCCCCACCGCCCCGGCCCTCGCCGCCCGCCTCGCGGCCCTGGGCGCCGGCCCGGAGTCCCCGTGACCGACGCTGCCTTCGCTGCCCTGGTCGAGCGTGTCGAGCGCCTCTCCCACGAGCAGCCCGCCCGCCACCGCCTGGGCATGCGGGCGTGGATCGCCCTCGGCTACCTCGCCTTCGGCGCGGTGCTGCTCCTCGGGCTGGGCCTCGCCGCGGTCGCGGTCGGCGCGCTGATCTCGGGCAAGTGGCTGTTCCTGCTCGGCGGCGGCATCAAGCTGGCGCTGCCCTTGCTGGTGGTGGTCGTGGCCCTGCTCCGGGGCCTCACGGCGCGGGTGCCCCCGCCCGAGGGCCGGCCCCTCGACCGGGACGAGGCTCCGGCCCTGTTCGAGATGATCGACGCCCTCCGGCGAGATCTCGACGCCCCGCCCGTCGACACGGTGCTGCTCACCGCCGACCTCAACGCCGGGGTCATCGAGCTGCCCCGCTTCGGCACCCTGCCCTTCTACCGGCGGGTGCTGCTCGTCGGGCTGCCCATGCTCCGGGCGCTGCCGGTCGGCGAGCTGCGGGCCGTGCTGGCCCACGAGTTCGGCCACCTCAGCCGTGCCCACAGCGCCAGCGCCGGCCGGGTCTACCAGCTCCGCCGCAGCTGGCTCCAGGTGGCCGCGGGCCTCGAGCGCACGGGCAGCGGCGGCCTCGTGGCGGGCTTCCTGCGCTGGTACCTGCCCCGCTTCTCGGCCTGGACCTTCGTGGTCTCGCGCCGCAACGAGGACGAGGCGGACGACTGTGCCGCCCGCATCGCCGGCCGGGAGGCCAGCCGGGACGCCCTCGTGCGCACCGCCCTCGCGGGCCGGGCCGAGCCCCGCTTCTGGGAGCAGCGCGCCCGGGCCGACCTCGACGAGAACGACCTGCCATCGACAATTCTCCGCGACCTCAGCGCCGCACTGGCCGCCGCCCCCGCCGCGGCCAGCGCCCCCAGCGACCTCGTCGCCCTGATGCTCGAGACGCCCGACCTCACCGACACCCACCCCGCCCTCTCCCAGCGCCTCGACCGCCTCGAGCTCGGCCCGCGGCTGCCCCCGCCCGTCGAGACCGACGCCGCCACCGCCCTGCTCGCCGACGCCGACGCCCTCGAGGCCGAGCTGGGGGCGGCCCTGGCCCGGGGCATGGGCCCCGCCTGGCGGGCCATGAAGCGCGAGCTGCGCATGCTGCGGGCCCGCCTCGACGCGCTCGATGCCGAGATCGCCCGGGGCCAGCTCGCGCCCGCGGCCCTGGCCGAGCGGGCCGACCTCACCGAGCGCCTGCGCGGTCCGGCGGCCGCCCTCGACGCCTGGCGGGTGGCCCACAGCGTCGATCCCACCGCCCGGGGGGCCCGCTTCCACCTCGGCCGGCTGCTGGTGTCGGTGGCGGACGATCCCGCCGGGGCCGAGCTGCTCGGGGCCCTGGCCGACGAGGACCCGCGCGCGGTGCCGATCATCGCAGAGGTGCTCGTGCCCTGGCTGCGGCGGCGCGAGCGCCCCGAGGCGGCCCAGGACTGGATCGCGCGGGCCCGGGCGGCCGTCGACGAGAGCGCCGCCGACGAGGCGGCCCGGGTGGCGCTCGGCCGCGGCGACACCCTCGTGCCCACCACCCTCTCCCCCGCGCGCCTCGCCGCGCTGGTGGCCACCCTGCGCAACACCGTGGGCATCCAGCAGGCCATCCTGGCCGAGAAGGCCGGCTCGGAGGACGAGGAGGGCGAGCCGCTCCGGGTGCTGCTGGTGCGCATGTCCGCCGCCGACCGGGACGACCGGGACGAGGCCTTCAGCGCCCTGGTGGGCTGGTTCGAGGAGCCGGGCCACTGGCACATCGCCGACGAGTCGGCCCCCGGCTGGCTGTGGCGCAAGGCCCGCAAGCTGGGCGAGGACGCCGTGCTGCCGGTGTGAGGGCGGCGCGGCCGGGGGCCCGGCGGGGGGGACGCGCCCCGGGCCACGGACCGCTGGCCCCGCCGGGAGCCTTCTCCGGCGAAGGGGGGCCAAACTGGGCTACACAGAGGCGAGACCGGCACGGTCCCCGCTCCCCTGCGGCCGTGCCCGGAGGCCCCCCTTGCTCAGCGCCTGCCAGCACGACGCCCGCCTGCGGGTCAGCACCCAGCGGGTCGTGGCCGTCGAGCCCCGTGACGACGGCGACCACGACGTCATCCTCGACGACACCATCCTCTACGCCGAGGGCGGCGGCCAGCCGGCCGACCACGGCCACATCGACGATGCCTGGGTGAGTGATGTGCAGAAGGGGGCCGACGGCCGCCCGCGCCACCGCATGGCCCGCCCGCCTGCGCCCGGGGCCACCGTCCAGGTCACCGTGGACTGGGCCCGCCGCTGGGACCACATGCAGCAGCACACCGGCCAGCACCTGCTCTCGGCGCTGCTGGAGGACCGCCTCGGGCTCGCAACGGTGGGCTTCCACCTGGGCACCGAGGACTGCAGCATCGACCTCGACGGCACCCTCGACCAGGAGGGGGCCGAGACCATCGAGGATGCCGCAAACCAGGCCATCCTCGACAACCGCGAGGTCCGGCTGCGCACGGTGCACGCGGACGAGCTGGCCGGGCTCGAGGTGCGCAGCCGGGGCCTGCCCGACAGCGCCACGGGACCGGTGCGGCTGGTCGAGATCGCGGGCCTCGACACCAACACCTGCGGCGGCACCCACGTCGACCGCACCGGCGCCCTCCAGCTCGTCCACCTCGTCCGGCGCGAGCGGGTCCGGGGCGCCACCCGGCTCCGCTTCCTCGTCGGCGGCCGGGCCCTCGCGCGGCTCCGCAGCCTCGCCGCCGAGAGCGAGGCCATGACCGCCCTGCTGCGCAGCGCCCCCGCCACCCATGTCGACCGGGTGGGCGCCCTGCTCGACGAGCAGCGGGCCGAGCGCAAGCAGCGCCAGGCCCTCGAGCGCCGCCTCGCCGCGCTGGTCGCCGAGAGCCTCGCCCGCGACCCGGGCCCCGTGCTCGTCCACCACGACCCGACCGCCGACCTCGGCGCGCTCCGGGCCCTCGCCGGCGCGGTCATCGGCACGGGCGACACCTCCGCCGACCCCCGGCTGCTGCTCGCGGTGGGCGACGGCGCCTTCCTGCTGCGGGGCCCCCCGGCCCTCGTGGCCGCGGCCGGTCCGGGCGTCGCCGACGTGCTCGGCGGGCGCGGCGGCGGCCGGGGCGACACCTTCCAGGGCCGCGCGGCCCCGATCGATCCCCCGGCCCTCGCGGCCGCCCGCACCCTGCTGGAGGCCCAGCTTGGCACCCCGTGATCCCCATGCCTACGACCGCCGCAGCGTCCTCCTCGGCGGCGCCGCCCTGCTCGCCCTGCCGGGCTGCGCCACCCCCAAGCACGTCGACTCGGGCGCCACGCCCGCGGCCAGCGACGGCGTCGACGGGGACGACCCGAGCGACGGCACCGACGGCAGTGATGGGGGCGACGGCACCGACGGCACCGACGGCACCGACGGCACCGACGGAAGCGACGGCACCGACGGAACCGGCGACGGGGACGACGGCACCGAGCCCGCCGCCTGGGCCACCGGGGGCACCGCGGCGGTGGACGTGGCGCACTACCCCGACCCCTTTGCCGACGGCGCGGCCGCCAGCTGCACCCTCACCTGCCTCGCCACCCTCGGCCCCTGCCACGCCGAGGTGAACCTCGACCGCCAGGACGTCTCGGAGGGCGTGGCCGGGCTGCCCACCCTCTACGCCTTCCGCCTCGTCCGGGCCGAGGACTGCCGCCCCGTGCCCGATGCCGAGGTCGAGATCTGGATGACCGACCGGGAGGGCCGCTCCTCGGGCCCCACCACCCAGGACGGCACGGCCGACGGCATCGACTCGACCATGCAGTGCCACGGCGGCGAGGCCACGGCCGTCACCTTCCAGCGCGGCACCCAGACCACCGACAGCGACGGCATCGTGCGCTTCCACGGGGTCTTCCCCGGCTGGTACCCGGGCCGCGCCATCCACGTCCACCTGCGGGTGCGCGAGGCCGGGGGCTTCATGTTGACCACCCAGTTCTACATGGACGACACCCTCGCCGACGAGGTCTTCGCCACCCACGACGACTACAGCCACCGCCCCGGCGAGGGCCGCACCCGCATCGAGGACGAGCGCCACAGCCTCGACATGGCCGACTACACCTTCGCCACCACCCGCACCGACCAGGGCGCCCTCGTGGCGGCCATGGAGATCGGCCTGCGGCGCATGACCAGCGAAGACATCTGCCGCGACTGAGACCCGCGCCGGGGCCGCTCAGCGCCCGTCGACCCCGACCAGCTGCAGCTCGCCGGCGGCCGCCCCGTCCACCTCGAGGGTGGGCCCGCCCACGGCGAAGGCCGGCCCGCGCGCCAGCCCCCCCGCCAGGCCGATGCCGATCCAGCCCGGCGGCGCCCGGCCGCTGTCGGTGTCGGACGCGACGAGCTGGAGCGGAGCCTCCGGGGCGAGGTGGTGCCCCTCGACCGGGCCCCAGAAGAGCTGGGGCCCGCCGGCGATGAGCTCGTCTCGGCCGTCGCCGTCCAGGTCGCCCGCGGGCCCCACGGCCCCCGTGACCGCGGCCACCTCGGCCACCCGCCCCGCGGCCACCGAGAGCACGGCCGCCGGGCCGGGCGCCGCCCCCCAGTCGTCGGCGTCCACCCGCAGCACCGCCCCGCCCAGGGGGGCCGAGAGCGCGAGATCGGCGTGGCCATCGGCGTCGAGGTCGCCCACCGCCGCCACGCCCTGGCCCAGTCCTCGGTCGCCGCCGTCGGCGACCAGGGCGGCGTCCGCGTCGGCGGCCACCCCGGCGCTGAAGGGCGCCAGGAAGAGCGACACAGTGCCGTCCCCGTCGAGGGGGGCGCCCACCACCGCGTCCGCGAGGCCGTCCCCGTCCACGTCGACCGCCGCCAGCCCGGTGCCGAAGCCGTCCCCGGGGCGCGTGCCCACCACCCGCCAGCCGCCGGCCGCGTCCACCGCCCCGGTGGTGCCCCGCGGCACGGCCTCCACGGCCCCGCGTCGGGCGCTGCCCACATCGTCGGGAACACCGATGAAGAGGCTGTCTTCGGACGATGCCAGGGCGCTTCCGAAGCGGTCGCCGGCCCGGCGCCCCGCGAGGCGCCCCTCCAGCAGCAGGGCCGGTGCCGCGGCCCCCTCGACAGCGAAGCAGAGCACGGCGCCCACGTCCCCGGCGGCGGCCGGCGCCCCGGCGCAGAGGCCGTTCTCGCCGCCCACCAGGGCCGTGCCGAGGGCGCCCTGGTCGTCGGGACCGGCCACCCCGGGGTGGGTCGCGAGGCCCACCGGACCGGCCGCGAGGGGCAGCGGCAGCAGCAGCACCCCGCCCTCGCCGGTGGCCCCGGCCCCCGGGAGGCCCACGGCCAGCGCCGGCACGGTGCCGGTGACCGCGGCCAGGGCGTGGCCCAGGCCCGCCTCGGGCTCGGTGCCCGGCAGCCGCACCGCTGCCGCCACCGGGATGGCCCCACCCGGCGGGCACTCCCCCGGGCCGCCGTCACAGTCGTCGTCCACCCCGTTGCCACAGCGCTCGGGCGCCCCCGGGCTCACGGCCGCCGCCGTGTCATCGCAGTCGGTGGCGTCGGCCACGTGGCCGGCGGGCGCCGCCGGTGCGTCCACACAGGCCGCCGGGTCACCGAAGCCGTCGCCGTCCGCGTCCGCACACCACCGCCGGTCGGGGGGCCCGCCGCTGTCGGCCGGTCCGCCCGTCTCGGCCGTCCCTGCGCCCGGGGCCGTGTCGGCCCCGTCGTCCCCCGTCTTGGCGCTGGGCGCGCCACAGGCCGCCAGCGTGAGCGCCCCCCGAGCACCGCGCCCGCCCGCCCCGGCCAGCCGCGCCTCAGCATCCGTTCACCCGCCCGATGCTCGCCAGCCAGGCCGCCGGCTCGGCCCCGTCCCCGGCGAGCTGGATGCAGACCGAGCCCGCCGGTGGGGCCGATTGGTAGAGCGCGCTGATGTCGTCGAGCACGGCGTTGTCGACCACCCGCAGGTCGCCGAGGGCGGTGAGGCCCCCGACGCCCGCCAGCGAGCCGAGCGCACCGTTGCCCTCGAGCGACAGGCCGCCGGCCCCCCGGAGGCCCTCGAGGCCGGCCAGCGAGGCCGCCGTGGCGTGGTCCCAGAGGGCGACCTGGCCGTGCACGGTGTGGAGGGCGCCGAGGCCCGCAAAGGAGAAGGGGCCGGGCGCCGCGCTGTAGACGGTCGTGGCCCAGAGGTCGCCGCCGAGCTCTTCGAGGGCCGAGAGCCCCGCGAGGGTCGCCAGCCCGGGCGCGTGGACCACCGCGAGGTCGCCCCCGATGAAGCGCAGGCCGCCGAGGCCCGCGAGCGAGGTCAGCGCGGTCGGCCCCTCGGCCCCCCCGAGGGTGAGGCTGCCCCCCAGCCAGGTCAGGCCCTCGAGACCGGCCGCGTCGACGAGCCCGGGGTTGCCGCGGAGCACCAGGTCGCCGTCCAGCCCGGTGACCGCCGCCGGCAGCCCGTGGAGCTCGACGAGCTCGGGGTTCCCCACCAGCTCGAGGCCACCGAGCACCGCGAGCTGGTCGAGGCCCGCGAGCGAGCGCAGCCCCGCGACCTCCACCAGGGCGAGGCGGCGGTCGATGCGCGCGAGCCCGGTGAAGGCCCCGAGGCCGGCCCCCTCTCCGTCCATCGCCCCGAGATCCAGGTCGCGCAGGGTCAGGAAGCGCAGCCGCTGCAGCCCGGCCAGGGGCGCGAGACTGTCCAGCTCGGGGGCATTCTCGATGCGGACCTCACCCGCCGAGACAAGCCCCTCCAGCCCCCCGAGGCCCGGCAGGCTCGTGTCGCGGATGTCGAGGCTCTCGTGGACCGCGCGGAGCCCCGCCAGGGCGCCCAAGTCGGCCTGCACCTCGCCCGAGATGCCCAGGTCGTCCAGCTCCTCGATGCCCTCCAGACCGCCGAGGGTCGCGAGGACCGGCAGGTCTTGGAGCAGCAGCCGCGACGGGTCGCGGAGGGGTGCCCGCCAGTGCACCGCCCCGAGGGCCGCCACCGAGCCGAGGCGCGGGAGCTGGGCGAGGCGGAGGCTGCGGCCGAGCCAGAGCCCCGGCGCGAGCCCGTCGAGGCGCGCGAGGGCCGGCAGATCCCGCAGCTCCAGGCCGTCGTCGATGGCGCAAAAACAGCCCAGATCGGCGAGGTCGACCCGGTCGCCCCCCGCGATGACCACGGCGCCGGCCACGTGGTCACCCCGGGCGCAGGCCGCGGCGAGCCCGTCGGCGGCGCTGCGGCCGTCGGGAAAGCGGCCGTCGGTGAGCACGAGGTCGCCCTCGACGGCCAGCTGGGTGGGGCCCGCCCCGCAGGCCCGGTCTTCGCCGGAGCAGTCGGCGTCGACGCCGTCCCCCACGGCATCCCAGGCCCCCGGGTGGATCGCCGGGTCGCCGTCGTCACAGTCGCCCCCGGCCCAGACCGCCGCCGAGAGGGCCGCGCAGCCCGTCAGGGGGTCCCCGCCGCCGTGCCCGTCGCCGTCCTCGTCGCGCCAGCCCTCGAGCAGCCGCTCGCCCGGCTCGTCGGTGACGCCGTCACAGTCGTCGTCCTCGCCGTTGCAGGACAGCGCCCCCGCGGCGCAGGCGGCGCCGCCGGCCCGGCCCGTGTCCCCGGCCCCTGCGCCGTCGCCCCCGGGCGCCTTGGCTCCCGTCCCGGCACAGCCCGCCACCAGGGCGAGCGGCAGCAGCGGCGGGCAGCAGCGGCGGGCAAGCATGAGGGGCATCCCCAGTCCGTGAGCGGGCACCTACGGGCAACGGGACCCCCGACGCGCCGCGGAGCGCCCCGGCGGGCCCCCCCGTCCAGCTTCGACAATACCGGCGCGAGATGCCGCATGTCGAGGGCCAAGTCGCTCGGCCACACCGGAGCCCGGACGCGGCCGGGCAGATCCGGTTGCGGGTGCCCTGTAAGGATGCTGTAGTCCATCCACGTGCGGCACTCCAAGTAACGCTGGAAGACCTCTGGGTGGCAAGTGGCCGTCCCGGCCCGTCCCATCGCGTGCTCTGGAGCCTGCACCAATGAACGCATCCGCCACCCTGTTGCTCGGCCTGAGCGGTGTTCTGGGGCTCGTCCAAGACGCCCATGCCCAGGATGCCGCTGCCGGTTTCGACGGGCACAACCTCCATGTGGCACCCTTCGACGGCGGCGTGGCCGACCCCCTCGTGGTCAACCGCGTCGGCTTCTTCCGCAAGGGCCAGGGCTTCGCGGGCGGCGTCTTCGAGTTCTCGAACGACAACGTGCTGTTCCAGGCGCCCGGGGTGCCGGCGCCCGAGCCGGTGCGCGCCCTCGACGACGTCTGGGCGCTCAACCTCTCCGGTGGCTACACGATCATCGACCGGGTGCGGATCCACGCCGACCTGCCCGTCTACTTCGCCACCAAGGGCATCGGCGGCACCCCCGTCGGCGAGGCCCAGGGCGGCGGTGTCGGCGACCTGCGGCTCGGCGGCACGGTGGTGATCGCCCGGGGCGACGTGGGCGATCTTGGTTTCGTCCCGTGGCTTGATATTCCGAGCGGGGATTCCGATCGCTTTCTTGGGAACCAGGGCATCGCCGGCGGCGGCGTCTTTGCCGGGTCCCTGACGGCTGGCATCTTCACCGCAAGCGCAGATCTCGGACTGGAATTCGTTCCGTCCATCGACGTCCAGAACCTCACGGGCAGCGACAACTTCGTCGCCGGCCTCGCGGGCTCTCTGGCCTTCACCGAGCAGCTCGGTGCGACCGTCGAGACCCGGCTCAAGGCCCCCTTCGAGGGCAGTGAGATCCCGAACTCGACGGCGCCGAGCGAGGTGCTCGGCACGATGCGCTACCGCCTCGAGAGCAACTTCCACTTCCTCGCCGGCGGCGCCCACGCCCTCACCCCGGGCGCCGGCGCCCCCAACGTCCGGGCCTTCCTCGGCTTCGGCTGGACGGCCCCCGACGAGAAGCCCACCCACGACATGGACGGCGACGGCCTCAAGGACAAGGAAGATCCCTGTCCGACCCGCCCCGAGACCCTCAACGGCTGGAAGGACGGCGACGGCTGCCCGGACGAGCTCGCCTACATCGACGTCGAGGTCCGCATGGCGGGCGTCGCGCTCAAGGGCATCGACTACACGGTCAAGGGGCCGGGGGTCGACATCGGCCGCAAGACCGGCCAGGGCAACCCGCTCCAGGGCATGCCCACCGAGACCTGGGCCGCCTCGGCCGCCACCAGCTCCTGCTTCGCGGGCAGCGCCAGCAAGAAGGTGGACGAGGGCATGAACACCCTCGTCGTCGACCTCGCCATGCAGGACGCCAAGGTCACCGTGCTGGTCACGGACCAGGACGGCGAGGTCGTCAGCGACGCGAGCATCAAGTGGTCGACCAAGGGCGACGCCGCCTGCATCCCGAGCGAGCCCGCCGGCGTCAGCGCCGAGGGCGGCGCGGAGCAGAAGCTGGGCGCCGGCCAGCACCGCCTCATCGTCGAGGGCCCCGACCGGGCGCCGGTTGTCCAGGACGTCACCGTCGTGGCCGGCCAGGACCAGACCATCGAGATCGTGACAAAGGTGGCCAAGACTAAGCTGGAAGACCAGCGTATCGTGATCCTCGACAAGGTCTTCTTCGAGACCGGCAAGACCACCATCAAGTCCGAGTCCTTCGAGCTTCTCGCCGAGGTCGCAAACGTCATCAAGGCCAACGACTTCGTCAAGAAGGTCCAGGTCGAGGGCCACACCGACAGCCGCGGCAACGACGAGCTCAACCAGACCCTCTCCCAGGGCCGCGCCGAAGCGGTGCGCACCTGGCTCATCGAGGAGGGCGGCGTCGAGGCCGAGCGTCTGGTGGCTGTCGGCTTCGGTGAGTCCAAGCCCATCGCTTCGAACAGCAACGCGCGCGGCCGGGCCGAGAACCGCCGCGTCGAGTTCAACATCATCGACCCCGCCCCCGAGGGTGCCGAGACCGGCGACCCCGAGGCGACCGAACCCCCCAGCGGCGACACCCCGCCGGCACCGCCCCCCGTGCCGGCCCCCTGACCCCCAGACCCAGGAAGGTGCCTCGTGCATCATCTGCACCCCCATCGTGCCCTCACGACCGTCGCGCTGCTGCTCGCACCGACGGCCGCCCTCGCCGAGGGCAGCGCCCAGCTCACCGGCCAGTGGCTGGTCGGCGAGTCCGAGATCTACCTCGACATCGTCGATCACGGCGCAGAGACGGTCACCTTCGAGGTCCAGGGACGGGTGACCGTCGCCACCCCCTCCGGTGAGATCGTCGGCTCCTTCGCCGACGGCGACACCTTCGCCCCCACCGAGAACGGCCCCCACCGGCTGGTCTTCTCGCAAGACCAGCGCCTCGACTGGGACGTCAGCGTCTCCGGTGCCGAGGGCGAGGGCCGGCTCTGGAGCCGCGACTGGGTGCTCGACGGCCGCGACTACGACCCGGCCAAGGGCGTGGACGCGAGCTTCTTCGCTCTGGTCGACGCCGGTGTCGAGGGCAGCACGAACGTGGTCGAGATGCAGCTGCGCGGTTGGTCGGGGTACCGCTGGCACGCCATCGCCACGCCGACGGGGGTCGACAACACCGAGCTGCGCAGCACGCCAAACTACCAGGCCCGCTACCGGCCGAACATCCCGCTCTACCTCCACCCGCCCGCGGTCGCGACCCACGGCGACGTGGCCGAGCCGACGGCCGACAGCCTGCGCTTCTCCTTCAACGAGGACGACGGCCAGGGCGGCACCTTCCGGTTCAACGTCGGCCAGCCCGGCACCTGGCACATCGTCTGTGACGCCGACGACGACGGCGTGGCCGACCCGACCAGCAACGCCGACCTGGCCTTCGTCGGCTGGGCCGCCGAGGCCGGCGACCGCTACCTCACCTGGGACGGCTACGACCGCGACGGCGACCTGGTCATCAAGCTCACGGCCTGTGAGCTGACCGCCGCCATCGGCGAGGTCCACTTCCTGTCGGACGACATCGAGACGGCCTACCCCGGCATGCGCGTCTACGGCGTCGACGCCGGCGGCGACCGGGCGCCCATGACGATGTACTGGAACGACGGCGACGTGAACGACTTCGACGTCGAGATGCCCGACGGCCAGATGCCAGCCGCCACCTCCGGCCCCGACGGCGTGCGCTCGTCGGACGCGGAGGACGAGCCCACGGCCAACGACGGCGCGCGCTCGTGGGGCAACTTCATGGACGAGGGCAAGGGTGACGAGGCCGTCCTCGACACCTGGACCCGCCTCGCCATCACCCCCCCGGACCGCATCGACATGGACTACGACCTGGGCCACAACCAGCCCGAGCCCGAGATGGAGGTCTTCGTCGACACCGGCGGCCTCGCCGCCCTGCCCGACGGCTTCCGCGGCGGCTACTACCTCGGCGGCTGCTCGACCCCAGCCGGGGTGGCCGCCCCCCTGGTCAGCCTGATCATCGGTGCCTTCGCCGCCGGCCTCCGCCGCCGCGAAGAGGACTGAGCAGCCCGGCCCCGCGGGGGCGCCACCGCAGCCCCAGCGCCTCCAGGCCCCGTGCCTGGAGGCCCCGCACCGGAACACAGAGAGGCGGCTTCCCGAGCGGGGGCCGCCTCTGGCGCTTCAGCCGCGGACAGATCGGA
>CAXQUZ010000434.1:0-5220 GCA_964226865.1 Myxococcota bacterium
CTTCCACTCGAGATAGCCCGTGTGGACCCGCATCACCTGCATGCCGCGGTCCTGGGCGAGGTGGACGAGCGGGTCGCCCAGGGGCGACCAGGCCATGACGATGGGCTCGGCCAGCTCGGCCGGGCTCAGCTCGTCGAGGGCGTGGTGGCCGCCGTCCTTGGCGCCGTTCCAGCCCGCCAGCAGCAGATCGGACCAGAGGTAGGCCTGGAGCCCCCGCTGGCGGCACCAGTTGAGGTGCCAGCGGATGTCGTCGGCGAGCAGGAACCACTTGGGCGAGGCGGCGCTGCGGGGGTTGCGCTCGTCGCCGAACCACCGGGCCGACTGCCAGATGGCCTCGTCGTGGCCGATGTGGATGGCGGCCGGGCGCCCGAAGCTCTGCCAGGCCTCGTCCCAGAGCGCCGAGAGCAGCGGCCGGGTCTCGGGGTGGCGGGTGTCGAGCAGGCTGCGGTTCACGTCCTCCATCAGCGCGGGGTGGTGGCGCAGGATCCACTCGCTGTGGCCGGGCGCGTTGACCCCGGGCACCAGCTCGATGCCCACGGCGTCGAGGGCGCGGTCGAGGCGGGCCAGCTCGTCCTTGGACCAGGCCCGGGGGTGGGCCAGGGCCGGGTCGGTCTCCCAGGCGAGGCCGTCGCTGAGCATGAGGTGGAGGGCGTCGTAGCGGCCCCGCAGCACGACCCGGCGCAGCCAGCGGATGTAGGTGTCGACCGTGAGGTCGGGCCGGTTGCCCACCTGGACCGAGTGGAACAGGGGCCGCTCGGCGATGTCGGGGGCGTCGGAGACGGCCAGGGTGGGGCTCTGGCCGTCGGGGCCGATGGCGTCGGCCAGGGCCAGGGCGCCATAGCTCAGGCCGGCCAGGTCGCCGCCCCGGACGGTGGCCTCGCCCTCTGCCACGGCGATCGCGAAGGCCTCGGGGCCCAGTGCCGGATCGAGGGCCAGCCGGAGCTCGCAGCCGGCCGCCCCGGGCGCGGCGGTCGTCGCCCGCACCCCCGTGAAGCGGGTCAGCTCTTCGGCGAGGAGCGCAGCGGGGCCCTCGGGGCCGCAGATGCCCACGGACGGGCCCAAGGCCAGCGCCACGTCCTGGCCCCGGTCGAGCTGGCGGGGGGGCGGCCAGATCAGGGGGGGCTCTGGCGCCGGGGCCTCGTGCCAGAAGCGCAGGGCCAGGGCGTCGACGGGCTGGCCGGCGGCGTCGCGCCAGGTGAGCGAGAGGGTGTGCCAGCCGGTCTCGGGGGAGGAGGGCACGGCGAGGGTGTCGGCCCCGGTGCGGGTCCAGGGCTCGGGCAGGCCGCGGGAGCCCCAGGGCACGACCGCCCGCTCGTGCTGGAGCGTGATCTCGCTGGCCCCCCAGGCCTCGACCTGCCAGGTGGTGGCGTCCCGCGCGAAGGAGACGGCGAGGTCGAGGTCGGGGCGCTCGACCAGCACGACGCTGCCGGGGCGCACCGGGTCGCCCTCGCCCGCCGGTGTCCAGGGCAGGGCCGCCCGGCCCCCGTCGGCGCTGTTGACGACGAGGTTCAGCCACAGCTCCCGCTCTTCGCCGAGAGCGAGCCCGACGGGGAGCCGGTGGATGCCGTGGGCGCGGGTGCGGGTGGCGACGGTGCGGGCCAGGCGGCCGGTCGCCTTCGTGCCGCCCAGGGCGGCCTCGAGCTGGGCCCCGTCGCCTTGGGTGGGGTCGAGAATGCCTTGTGGTGCGCCGTCTTGGGGGAGCTCATCGATCCGGATGAGCAGCCCCTCCGGGTCCCAGGCGAGGCGCACCCGGCCCGCGACCGGGGCGGTCGGCAGCCCGGGGCCCGGCGCGAAGCGGCGCAGCTCGGGCGCGGCCTCCCAGCAGTCGTCGGCGGGCGCCGGCGTGCACCGGGGCAGGGCGAGGCGGCGGCCGGGCAGGGTCGCCGGGGGCAGCGCCGGGCTCGCGTGCGCAAGAACGCTGGTCAGGAGGGCGATCACGTGACGGGAAGGCCCATGAGGTCGCGGGCCACCCGCTTGTAGCCCCGGGCGATGCCACGGAGCACACTGGCCTTCTGGCCCGGGGGCGCCTTGGCCGCGCCGACGGCGGTGTAGAAGCCGGTGATGCCCAGGTTGGTCCACGCGAAGGCGGCGAGCTCGCGGGGCTTCTTGTCGATGTGTTTCTTGAAGAAGTAGTAGCGGCTGTAGATGAGGCGGCCGACCCGGTCGCCGTAGTCGACGCGGCCGCCCTCGGCGCGCTTGTGGAAGCAGCGGGCGTGGGGGGTCTGGACGATGGTCCAGCGCTGGCCAATGCGCCACGACAGCTCGACGTCCTCGGCCATGGTGTAGCCGGGCAGGAACTCGTCGAAGCGCTCGCTCTCGAAGCAGGCCGCCCGGTACATGGTGCGGCCGCCCGAGGCGACGGGAATGCGCACGACGGCGGTCGGGGTGGTGAGCCAGCGCACCCCGCCGCTGGTGCTCATCGAGGCGGTGTCGCCGGCCACCGCGTGGGTCATGCCGAAGGCCCTGAAGTAGCGCTGCTGCCAGCCCTGGGGCCGCGAGGGGCTCGAGAAGGTGCCGAGCACACAGCCCACCGGCGGGTCGTGGGGCAGGGAGAAGCAGGCGAGGGACTGGGCGATGTAGTCGGGCTCGAGCAGCAGATCGTCGTCGCAGAGCAGCACATAGTCGCCCGTCATCAGGTCGAGGGCCACGTTGCGCTGGAGCGAGGTGCCCGCGGCCGAGCGCCGGTAGACCAGGGCGATGCCGCTGCCTTCGAGGCGCGCGCGCAGGGCCGCCTCCATGTCGGGCACGCTGCCGGCGTCCACGACCAGAAATTCGTGGGGGCGGACGGTCTGGGCGAGGAGGGAGTCGGTGAACTCGAGCAGATCGTCCCGGCGATCGAGGGTGGGGACGATGACCGAGATGCGGGGCTCGGACGAGGACCCGGTGGGGGCCATGGACGCTCCGGTGGGGACGCGGGGGCGGGCGCTCAGCGCGCGAGCAGGAAGCCCATGACGACGGCCACACCGAGCATGCCCAGGTACATCAGGGCGGTGCGGAGGCGGCCGTTGGTCTCGGGCTCGAAGGTGCGCCGGCGCGACTTGCGACGGGCCATGCGCAGCTCGTACTCCTCGGCCGTGAGCCAGAGCTCGCGGCCCGTCGAGTCGTGGTAGCGGCGGTAGCCCTTCTCTCGGTAGAACTTCGCCCGCACCTGGTCCTTGAGATCGTTGAGCTCGCGGGTGCGCTGGGCCTCGTCCCGCTGGGCCGCCCGGCTCTCGTTGCGCTGCTTGAGGCGCTGGGCCTTGGCCACCCGGCGCTCGTGCTCTTCCATGAGCTCGGCGGCGAAGGCCGCGGCGGCAGCCTGGCGCTCGTCGTCCGTCAGCGTCGGCGCGGCGGCGCTCTCCTCCGGGGCGGCGGCCGCGTCGGCGGCGGCGTGGCGGTCGGTGGTGGCGGGCTTGGCAGACATCGGGCTCGTCGGGCACGGGAGAGGGGGCGGGCGGGCCCCGGGGCCGCGGAGGGGCTCCGGACCGGGCTGTGGGGGGCACCCCAAGACCTTCGCCCATTGGCCGGGGCCGGGCAATTTCTGCGGGTCGCCGCCAGCGGGGGCTGGCGCCTGGAGGGGCTGCAATGCTGTGCCAGGGGCTGACAGGGCGTGCAACCCTGTCGGCCTGGATGCTCGGGTTCTTTCGTCATAACCCTGTCGCGTGTCTGGCCGGGGCCCTGTCCCGTGGCGTCCCGGTGGGGGCGGCCACCCGGTGCCGGGCCAGCCCTTGGGAGAGTCGATGTCGGACCAGTCGAGCGGAGCAATCGCGGGGGCACGGGCCCTCCTCGGACGGGCCGTGCGCAGCGGTGTGGTGCGCACCCGCCGCCGCTTGGCCGATCTGTCGCCCCAGGAGGCCCTGCGGGCCCGGCGGGATCTCGACGACGCCCTCGTCCAGGTGCCCGGCCTCGCCGCCGTGCGCGACCGCATGGGGGCCATCGAGGCCGCCCACACCGCCGACCACGAGGACTACTGCGCCCGCATCGGCCACCCCGTCCACGCCGCCAGCCTCGAGCTGGTGGGGCTGCTGCTCGGGCTCTGCGAGACGGCCGAGCCCGCCCGGGTCGTGGACCTGGGCTCGGGCTTCACCAGCTTCGCCCTGCGCCGCCACGCCGCCAGCGTGGACGGCCTCGAGGTCCACTCGGTCGACGACAACGCCGAGTGGCTCGAGAAGACCCGGGCCTACCTCGCCGAGAAGGGCCTCTCCGACGCCAACCTCCACCACTGGCCCGCCTTCGGTGCCGCGGATCGGAAGGGCGCCTTCGATCTCGTGCTCCACGACATGGGCTTCATGGACACCCGCTTCCGCGAGCTCGAGCCGGTGCTCGACCTCGCCCGTCCCGGTGGGCTCGTGATCCTCGACGACATGCACAAGCCCGACTACCGCGCCAAGGCCCTCGACGTGGTCGCCCGCCGGGGCCACGCCTGCTTCAGCCTGAAGGCCCTGACCCGCGACACCCTGACCCGCTACGCCTACCTCGTGGTGATCTGACCCGCCCCCGGTGGCCCGGCGCCCCCGGCCGGGCGGCGCTGCGATAGGCGCGCCTCCCCAGCCCGGGAGGCCCCGTGGAAGAGTCGGTTGTTCAGGTGTTGCTGCTGCTGTTGGTGGCGGCCCTCGTGGCGGTGGGCGCGCGGCGCCTCAAGCTGCCCTACACCCTGGCCCTGGTGCTCGCCGGCATCGGGCTCGGCATGCTCCACCTCCACCACCTCGCGGGCCTCTCCCTGACCCCCGAGCTGCTGCTGGCGGTGTTCCTGCCGGCCCTGCTCTTCGAGGCGGCCTACCATGTCCAATTGCGGCGCTTCCTCAAGGACGCCCCCGCCATCCTGACCATGGCCGTTCCCGGCGTGCTCATCGCCGTGCTGGTCACCTCGCTCGCGAGCTTCGCGCTGCTGAGCTGGAGCCCCCTGGCCCTGCCCCTGGGCACGGCCTTCCTCTTCGGCGCGGTCATCGCGGCCACCGACCCCATCTCGGTGCTGGCCCTCTTCAAGTCGCTGGGCGTCAACCGGCGCCTCTACCTGCTGGTCGAGGGCGAGAGCCTGCTCAACGACGGCGTGGCGGTGGTCGTCTTCGCCATCGTCGCCGCCGTGCTGGGCCTCGACACCGCCCACGGCCACGCCCCCGAGCTCGCCGGTGCGGGCGCAGTCGTGCTCTACGGCCTCGAGACCTTCGCCTGGATGGTGGGCGCGGGGGTCGTGCTCGGGGTGGCCAGCGGTGCGGTGGTCAGCGGCCTCACCCGGGTCGT
>CAXQUZ010000435.1:0-4881 GCA_964226865.1 Myxococcota bacterium
GGCTGGGTGGCGCGAAAGGCGAAGAGGTTGACCAGCACGAGGCTGCCGAAGCCGGCATCCCGGGCGAGGCGGATGCAGCGGCGGGTGGTGGGGTCGTCGACCCGGTGGTCGGCCGTGCTCGGGTTGAGGCCCACGAGCCCGAGCCGGGGCCCGGGCCCCCAGCCGCGGCCCAGGGCGAGGCGAAAGCGTCCGCAGCGCGAGAGGCGGGCACGGCGCACCAGGCCGTCGGCGGGCGGGTCGACGGGACGGGCCGTCCCGGCAGCGGAGCGCGGCGGCACGGGGCCTCCTGGGCAGGGTGACGACGGTCGTCAGCCGGAGGTGACGGCCGTCAGCCGGATCGGGTGCCAAGTCCCTGATCCACGGTGGGCCCCCATCTTGCCAGAGGCGCAGGCAGCCCAGGAGCCACCATGCAGCCGCTGCCGCGCCCGTCTCAGCCCCTCCTCCCCTTCCCCTCCCGGACCCCGCCGAGCGCCCGCCGTGCCGCCCTCCGCCGCCGTGGGTTCTGGCTCCGGGCCCGCGCCCGGCGGCTGGTGCGCCTCGGCGCCCACCTCCTCCACCTCACGACGGCCGTGCTCGGGGCCCTGCTCGCGGGGCTGTTCATCGAGTCGGTGGTCGGAGGGGTGCCGCCCTTGCCGGCCCTCTGGCCGGTCACGGCGCTCGGCCTGCTCCTGCTGCTCGCGCCCCTTGCCGGGGCCCACGCCCTGGCCAGCATGGCGGGGCCCCGGCGGCGCTGGGCCCTGCTGGTGTTGGCTTCTGCGGGCACGGCGGCGCCGCTGTGGTGGCTCTGTGTCGGACGGCGGCGCCGGGCTGTGGTGCCGCCGCGCCCCGGCCCCACCCCGGTGGCCCCGCGCCCCTGGCTCGACCCGACGGTGCTCGTGCTGCGGGGCGCCCCGCGCGTGTCGGTGCAAGAACCACGAACGCCCACCTGTCCGGAGACAGGTGGGCGCTGAAGTGGATGCGGGAGGGGGATTTGAACCCCCGACCTTCGGGTTATGAGCCCGATGAGCTACCGGACTGCTCCATCCCGCACATGCCCGTGAGGGCGTGGGGTCTCGGGCCGTGGAAGAGCGCCCCAGAAGAGGGGAAGAGTGGATGCGGGAGGGGGATTTGAACCCCCGACCTTCGGGTTATGAGCCCGATGAGCTACCGGACTGCTCCATCCCGCACATGTCACCAGAGGTGACCCACTCGACTCTTCGCTCGGCCGACCGCGCGGGCTCACCGTTTCCGGTGGAGCGCCGCTGGTAGCTGCGGTGGAGCGCCGTGTTCGCGGCGCCCCCTCGAGACACCAAGCATCTATGGGGCCCTCCCCGCCCCGGCAAGGCCAAGTTGGTCCGTGAGCGGGCCGGCCGAGACCGCCGAATTTCGAGAGCCCGCCCCGGTGGCGCTGTCTCACCGGCCACGCCCGCCCCAAAAAAAGTTCGCGGGTGCGGGCGCCGCCCCGAGGCCGGCCAGACCTCCGCCGGGGAGGCTGCCGGGGTACGGGGGCGGCCCGGCCCAGGACCAGACCCCGTGACCCCTGCTCCCTCCACCAACGGTCGCTTCCTGCTGCTCAGCGCCTCCACGGTGGTGGTGGTCGCCGGGCTGCGGGCGGCCGACGAGATCCTGCTTCCGCTGCTGTTCTCCATCTTCCTCGCGGTGCTCTGCCAGCCCATGGTGGCCGGCCTCGTGAGCCGGCGGGTGCCACGGGTGCTGGCGGTGCTGCTGGTCGTGAGCTTCCTCGCCGCGGCGCTGCTCGGGCTGACGGCGCTGCTGGGCGACTCGGTGCGCCGCTTCACCGACACCGTGCCCCGCTACCGGGCCCCGCTGATGGCCCTCGCCCGCGACAGCCTCGCCCAGCTCCGGGCCGGGGGGGTGCCGACCCCGAGCCTCGATCTCGACGGGCTGGACCAGCTGCCCCTGGTCGACCCCGGCGTCATCATGCAGCTGGTCGGCCAGACCCTCGGTGCCGTGCTCACCGTGCTGAGCCGCCTGGCCATCGTGCTCATCACGACGGCCTTCTTGTTGCTCGAGTCGGTCGAGCTGGGCCTCAAGATCCGCGCGGCGACCGGCGACGGCTCCCCCATGGGCTCCAGCCTCGCGAAGGGCGCGGGCACGGTCCAGCGCTACCTGGCCATCAAGACCGTTGCGAGCCTCGTGACGGGCCTCGTGGTGGGCGCCATCAACATGGCCTTGGGCCTCGACTTCGCCGTGCTCTGGGGCGTGGTCGCCTTCCTCTTCAACTACATCCCCAGCATCGGCTCCATCGTCGCCGCCGTGCCCCCGGTCACCTTGGCCCTGCTCCAGCTCGGCCCCCTGCCCGCCCTCGGCGTCGCCGCCGGCTACCTCGCGGTGAACTTCGCCATCGGCAACGTCATCGAGCCGCGCATCCTGGGCCGCCGGCTGGGGCTCTCGCCGCTCGTGGTCATCATCAGCCTCTTCTTCTGGGGCTGGGTCTGGGGCCCGGCCGGCACCCTGGTCGCCGTGCCGATGACGGTGGTCGTGAAGCTGCTGCTCGAGGTCAACCCCGAGACCCGCTGGATCGCGATCCTGCTGGGATCTGGCGCCGAGGCCGAGCGTGCACTGCGGGCCTCCCCCCCGCCAGACCCTGCCGCGGGGGCCCTGGCGTCGCCGCCGGACTGACACCGGTCCGACACATTTTCTCGACACGCGACCGACACAGGTGTACGTTCTCCGTGCGCCCCGGACGCTGGTCGTGCCCCGCACGGCCGCCCCCGCCCCGGGGTCGCGCCGAGGTCCCCATCTCGTCTGCTGCCGCCCCTGCCGTGCTCCCCGCTCCTGCCGCCCTGCGGCGACCGGGTCGAGCTGCGCACGCTGTGGCCGCGCCGTCTCCGGGCCCGTCCCGGACACCGGCGGCGGGCTGTCCCGCTGCCCTCACCCCCGTCAGGAGGCTGTGATGAAGCTCGAGGTGACCTGCCGCAACGTCGAGATGTCCGAGCGCTTGCATGCACGCATGGAGCGCAAGGCTGACAAGCTGGCCACCCACCTTCGCGAGCCCTCCGAGCTGCACGTGACGCTGCAGCGGGAACGACACGAGGTGCGCGCAGAGCTGGACGCACGCGGTGCGGGCCAGCGCTTCCATGCCCATGCGTCCGGCTCGACGGCCCGCCAGGCCATCGACACGGCGGTCTCGCGGCTGCTCCGGACCATGAAGCGCTCGCGCGAGCGCAACCTCGATCACCACCACGGCGTCATCGATCGCGAGGAGCTCTACCAGGCCACCGCCTGAGGCCCCCCGAGGGCCCCACCCCCGCGCCCCTGGTGCTTCGGCCCCGGGGGCGCGCCCGTCTTGGGGCCCCTGCCCCCGGAGGCTCAGCGCTTGCGGCCCTTGGTGGCGTGGCGCTTCGCCTCTTCGGCCCGGCGCGCCTTCACCCCCGCCCACGAGCAGATGGGGCAGGCATCCCAGTCGTGGCCGCGCGCGGGGCAGTGCTCGCGGCCGAAGAAGATGATCTGGAGGTGGAGGTCGTTCCACGAGGAGGAGGGAAAGAGACGCTTGAGGTCGCGCTCGGTCTGGGCGACGTTCTTCGCCGGGCTGAGCCCCCAGCGCCAGGCGAGTCGGTGGATGTGGGTGTCGACCGGAAAGGCCGGCACCCCGAAGGCCTGGGCGACCACGACGCTGGCGGTCTTGTGGCCCACGCCGGGCAGGGCCTCGAGGGCGGCCATGTCGTTGGGCACCTCGCCGCCGTGGCGCTCGAGGAGCAGCCCGGCCATGGCCTTGAGGTTCTTGGCCTTGGTGGGCGCGAGGCCGATCTGGCGAATGAGCTGGCGGATCTCTTCGACCTCGAGGGCCGCCATGGCCGCCGGGCTGCCCCCCCGGGCGAAGAGCGCGGGCGTCACCTCGTTGACCTTCTTGTCGGTGGTCTGGGCGCTGAGCAGCACGGCGCAGAGCAGGGTGAAGGGGTCGCTGTGGTCGAGGGGGACGGGGGTCTCGGGGTACAGCTCGACGAGGATCTCGTGGATCCGCTGGCACTTCTCGGCCTTGGTCACGGGCACTCCTGGCGCGGACGCCTCAGTTGAGGGCGTAGGGCACGGCGAGGGTGAAGGGCGCGACGGTGGCATCGAAGGTCTCGCCGGTCTCCAGCTCCTTCATCTGGTAGCTGCCGTGCATCGTGCCCACCTCGGTGTCGAGGGGGCAGCCGGAGGTGTAGCGGAAGGCCTCGCCAGGGGCGAGCCGGGGCTGCTCCCCCACGACACCGGCGCCGCGCACGTGCTCCTGGACCCCGTGGCTGTTCGTGATGATCCAGTGGCGCGAGACGAGCTGGACGGGGGTGCTGCCGTGGTTGCTGATCGTGACCTGGTAGGCATGGAACCAGCGGGCGCTGGCGGGATCCGAGTGCGCTTCGAGGTAGCGGCTGCGCACCTCGACCGTCACGCCGCGTGTGGTGGCCTCTGACACGGTCTCTCCGGGGCTGGCGCGGCTCATACCGCATCGGCGGGGGACTGCCCCGCGCCGCCTCCCGTAATCTGTGGCCCGGGCGGCCTTCCCCTCCCCTGCCCGGGCGCGAGGTGCCGATGCTCCACGTCCTCCAGCTCCGCGGCGGGCTGCTCGAGACCCAGCACCCCGTGGCGCTCGCCTGCTGGCGGGGCGGGGCCGCGGGCGGGCTCGATCGTGCCGTCGGCGCCGACCACCACAGCACCTGGCGGAGCGCTGCGAAGCCCTTCCAGCTCGTGGCCGCCCTCGCGGCGATGGAGGGGGCCGCCGCCAGCGAGAACACCCCCTTCACCCTGCGCAGCCTCTCCGACGAAGAGCTCGCCATCGGCGCCGCCAGCCACGCGGGCCAGCCCGGCCACACGGCCCTCGTCTCGCGGCTGCTCGACCGCTTCGGCCTGTCGGTGGAGGCGCTGCGCTGCGGCGCCGAGCCCCCCCTCCACCGCCCCTCC
>CAXQUZ010000436.1:0-4813 GCA_964226865.1 Myxococcota bacterium
TGAACGTGGTCGGCTTCACCCGCATCACGAAGTCCGCCACCGAGGAGAAGGTGCTCGACTTCATGAAGGAGCAGAAGGTCTCCTACCCGGTCGCCAAGGAGAAGGGTGACCTGGCCCGCGAGTTCAACGTCGGCGGCATCCCCGCCGCCGCCATCGTCAAGGACGGCAAGGTCGTCTGGCGCGGCCACCCGGCCCGCCTCAACGACGAGATGATCGGCAAGCTCATCGGCGCCTGAGCCCTCTGGCTGCGCTGGTTCCGGGAGGCCCTCCGCACGGGGGGCCTCCCGGTCGCGCTTCAGCCCCCCGCCACCTCGGCCAGGCGGTCTTCGCTCCAGTCGGCGAGAACAGCCCCGACGTCTGGCGTCTCATCAAAGAGAATCGTGCCGTGGCCCGTGGGTGCGGCCTCGGTCCAGCTCCAGTTGCCCGGGTCGAGGGGACGCTGGAGCTCCGACCACTGGGCCTCGTCGGCCGCGTAGACGAACTGGGTGGGCAGCCCGGTGGCGGCGTGGGCCGCCATGTCGGTCTGGTTCTCGGTGTAGGTGCCGCCCGTGACCAGCGCGACCGCGGCGAGGGCCTCGCTGGCGGCGTCCCAGGTGGCGTAGTCGATGGCCGTGGTCGTGCCGTTGGAGGCGGCGATGATGCCGATGGGGCCGGCGCCTCCGTCGAGGAGGGCGTCCACCCCGGCCTCGGCGTCGTTGCGGCCCTTGGACCCGAAGAAGGCGTCCTCGGCCTCGCCACCGCTGTCGCCCGCCCCGCGCCGGTCGAGCCGCAGCACGTGCAGCCCCCGCTCGCGCAGCAGGGCGGCGAAGGCCACCGGCCAGTTGCTGCGGTCGTTGGCCTCGGGGTTCATGTGGAGCAGCAGCACCCCCGGGGCGCCGTCTGCGCCCGTCCAGTGGTCGCCCGCGAGGCAGACCCCGTCGCGGGTCTGGAGGGTGGCCAGCTCGGCGCCGGCGGCGGCCGCTGCGTCGTCGTCACAGTCCTCGATCTTGGCGCCACAGCCGGCGAGGAGGGCGGCCGCGGTGGGCAGGACGAAGCGATGCAGCATGGTCGGACCTCGGTTAGCGTCGGCCCCATGCATATCCCCCTGCCCTCCCTGTGCCCGGCGCTGGCCCCCATCACGGCGGCCCTCGACCGCGCCACGGCCGACCAGCGCCGGAACTGGATGCAGGGGCTCGGCCGCCGCGAGCTCGCCGCGCTCTGGACGCGGGCCACCGCCGAGGGCCTGCCCCTCGACCTCGACTGGCTGGCGGGCCCGGCGGGCGAGACGGTCACCTTCGCGGGCCAGACCAGCCGCCCGGCCTTCGTGCGCTTCGCGCGGCGGCTCTGGATGGATCCCGAGACCGGCGCCGTCCAGGGCCACAGCCAGCCCGCCGCCGCCGTGGCCTGGCTCGCGGGCCCGGGCCACTTCCGGGCGGCGGCCGCCAGCGACCGCCTCCTCCACCTCGACCACCGCACGCTGCCCGCCGGGGTGCCGCCCGGCTTCCCGCCGCTGGTCGACAACGCGAGCGGCGGCCGCAAGGCCGTCTACGGCGACCGGGTCGACCACCTGCGGCGGGTCTCGGTCCACTGTGCGGTCGGCCGGGTGGTGCACGCCGACCAACCCCTGTCGGCCTGGTTCATGCTGGTGCGCGCGACCGACCCGCCGGGGGCCGCCGCGCCGTGAGCCCCCTCCGGCCGCCCGGTCCCCTGCCCTCTCCGCCCGCCTGGGCCGGCCGGCTGCTGGCGCCGCTGGCCGTGCTGCTCTTCGTGCTGCTCCAGCTCGCCGCGGTGCACAACCCCCGGGTGGTCGAGGTCGACCCCGAGGAGATGTTCAACGCGGGCCAGGCCTGGCTGCTCGTCCAGGGCCACGCCGCCGACCTCTTCCGGCTCCAGTACCGGCCCTTCTGCGGGGGCTGCACCCTCGACGCCGTGCTCGGCGCCCCGCTCTTCGCCCTCTTCGGGCCCCGCTGGCCGGTCTGGAAGCTCGTGCCCATCGGCCTCGCGGCCCTCCTGCTGGGGGTGGGCAGCCGGCTGCTCCAGCGCCGCGAGAACACCGTCGCAGCGGGCATCTTCGCGCTCTGCTTCTTGCTGCCGCCCCGGGCCTGGCTCCACCTCAGCCTC
The DNA here is from genome assembly GCA_964226865.1 of Myxococcota bacterium. Lineage (GTDB taxonomy): Bacteria > Myxococcota_A > UBA796 > UBA796 > UBA2385 > CAXQUZ01. The sequence goes on from CAXQUZ010000436.1 coordinate 2,101, forward strand.
GTGGCCTGGGGCAACCACATGGAGGCGGGCCTGGTCGGCACGCTGGGGCTGCTGCTGCTCTGGGCGGCGGACGGGCGCCGGTGGGCCGTGCTCGGGGCGGGCGCCGTGCTCGGCATGGCCGTGTGGGTGGGCTTCTCGGGCGCCTTCGCCCCCCTCGCCGGCCTCGCCTGGCTCGCGCGCTTCGGCCCCCGGCGGGCGCTGCCCTGGCTCGGGGCGGGGCTCGCGCTCGGGGTCTCGCCCTGGCTCGCCCAGTGGCTGGCCACCGGCGAGCACCCCTTCGTCACCATCTACGAGCCCGGCGAGGCGGCCCCCTCGCTGGCCCGGGTGCCCCACAAGCTCGCCACCCTGCTCGCCCCGCGCCAGCTGGTGGCCCTCTTCGGGCTGCCGGACGGGGGGCTCGGCTGGGCGCTGGGCTGGGGCTGGGCCGCGTCCCTCGCGGCGGCCCTGGGCCTCGGGCTGCGGGCGCGCGCCCCTGGGGCCGGCCGGGTCGCCGCCCTCGGCCTCGGCGCCTGGACGGCCATCTACCTGGTGGTGCGCTTCCAGGTCTACGACCCGCCGCCGCCCCAGATCGCCGTGCCCGGCTCGGCCCGCTACGCCGCGCCGCTCTACCCCCTGGCCTTCGTCGTGCTCGCGACCGCGGCCGGGCGGCTCCACCGGGCCGGGCGCCGGGGCTGGGCGCTGCTGGTGCTGCCGGTGCTGCTCGCCGGCGCCGCCGCCCGGCTCGAGACCCTCCGGGCCCCCTTCCCCGCTGCCGGGCTCTGGCAGCTGCACGCCGTGGACTGGCGCTACTTCCAGAACCAGTTCGCCTACGTGCTGCCGCTGACCGACCACGCGGCCGGCGCCGCCAGCGGCGAGGCCCACACCCGGCGCGCCCACGCCTACGCCCTCGGCCGCGAGGGGGCCGCCCTGCTGCTGCGCACCCAAGGCAGCCTCGCAGGCCTCGCGCCGGTCGCCCCGGGGCCCCCCCTCGACGCCCCGCTCTCGCCCACGGCGGCCCAGTGGGAGGGCATCGGCGACGCCATGGCCGCCCACCTCCAAGACCGCAGCCAGGGCTCCCTCGACCTGCTGGCCCAGACCCAGGCCGCCCTCGAGGCCCACCTCTCGCCCTCTCCGGCGGCCCTCCAGCGGGCCCTGCGGGCGGCGGCCGCCTGGCGCCTCGCCCCCGAGAACAGCGCCGGCGACAGCTGGCTGCGGGCCATCGACCGCCACGACGACGGCTCGCTGGCCGCCGGGGCCACGGCGCTGCGGGGCGAGCCGGCCGCCCTCCAGGACGCGGTCTGGTGGGCCACGGGGCGCCGCTGGGCCACCGACGCCGTCGGGGTGGGCATGCCGGGCAGCCTGCCCCTGCCGGCGCCGCCCTCGCCCCCGGGGGTGCTGGCGCCGGCCTTCTGCGCGGGGCTGGGCCAGGGCCTGGGCGAGGAGTGGGGCCCCGCCGCCGCCGACCATGCCCCGGCGGGCATGGACGCCCCCTGTGCGGCCGCCTGGGCCGCGGGGGTAGCGGCGGGCTGGCCCCTGCGCTGGCTCGGCGCGCCTGCGCTCAGGCCGTGACGGGCCCGAGCCCCCCGAGCAGCCGGCAGACCCGGCTGTGTTCCTCCCAGTCCGGCCAGCCGCTCACGGCGATGGGCTGGCCCGGCTCGGCCTCGGCCGGCAGCGCGGGGGCCGCACCGGGGCTGCAGCTGCGGCTGGCGGTGCAGGGCACGGCGCCGAAGGCCGCGTGGGGGGCCTCTTCGAGCTGCTTGAAGCTCTGGAGGGCGCTGCCGGGGACGTGGCCGGGCAGCCCAGAGGTGTCGGTGACGCCCTGGACCAGCCGCAAGAAGCAGCCCGGGCCGTGCAGGTCGACCACCCGGCGCCGCCGCTCGCCCGCCGGCCGCAGCACCCGCTGGCCCCGGCGGCCCCGGCCGAGGCTCTGGCCGTCCCGGTAGAGCCGGGTCACGACCTCACCGAAGACGACGAGCTGGACGTCGGCGCCCGGGAGCACCCCGGCGGGCAGGGACCGGGCCTCGGCGGGGTCGCAGTCCCAGGCCGGGACGGCACAGGCGGCGACCCGGAGCGGGCCGAGCCCGTGCACGGCGAGCACGGTCTGGGGGTGGTCGATGCCCGCGAGCTCGGTGCGGCGCAGGGCCCGGGCCTTCAGCCCGAGCTGGGCGCGCACCCGGTCGGCGGCCGCAGCGAGGGCGGCCCCGTCGTCGCCGCGCAGGGCGACCTTGGGGTGGCGGGCGAGGGCCACGAGGCGGGCCGTGATGCGGTCGGTCGCGAGGGCGGCGGCCAGGGCCGCCGTGCGGTCGCCGTCGCCCGGGCCCTCGACGGCCAGCAGCCAGGGCTGGCGGTAGGGGGGCAGCACCACCGGGCCCGCGGCCGCGACCGGCGCCGGCCCGGCCGGGGCAACGGCGGGCGCAGCGGCGGGGGCGGGGGCGGCCGGCGCGGCACACAGCACGGGAATGGCCTGTTCTACGGCATCGCAGGCCTCTCGCAGCCGCGCGAGGGCGGCCCGGGCGGCGGGGCCCGGGCCCGGCCCCAGTGCCCCCTGGAGGGTCGCCAGGGCGGCGCCGAGGGCAGCGACGGGATCGGGGCCCGGTCCACCGGGGGGCGGGCCGGCGGGGGGATCGACCGCCAGCGCCGGAGCGGGGCGGGGCCAGACCGGAGCGGGCGGCCGGGGGACGGGCGACGGGCGCGCCACGGGGAGGGCCGCCGACCGGGGGGCCGCCGGTGGGGG
>CAXQUZ010000437.1:0-4396 GCA_964226865.1 Myxococcota bacterium
ACGAGAAGCCGCTGTCGACGAACAGTGCCACGGTCGCGGGGAGGCCACGGGCGATCGGCAGGTGACGGCGGATGTCCTCCACGTGGCCGAACTCGTGCGCCCGCAGGCTGCCGAAGCTGCCCCACACGTCATCGGGCGCGCGCTCCATGTAGCGGGCCACGAGTCGCGAAGCAGAGACGCCGATGACGCCGATCTGGAGGCCATCCCGGGAGACGACCGTGGCCGGGGGCAGCAGCAGCTGGCCGGTCGCGTCGGCCCAGGAGGCGCTCACCATGGTCGGCACGTCGGCCCGGCGCGCCGCCGCCCGCAGCCCGTCGGCGCCGAGGGCGAGCAGATCGGTCGGACCGGGCGACCAGGCGTCGACCCCCACCTCGCGGGAGAGGGTCAGCAGGGCCTGGGCACGGGCGCTGCGGTCGGCGTCGCGGTCGGTGCTGAGGCCCTTGAGCAGCAGCTCGCCGGCGTCGAGGTGGACGAGGCGCTCGCGGCTGCGGAGCTGGTCGAGCAGCCGCTGGCGGCGCGTGAAGCCGCCATAGGGCAGGGTCGGGCAGCCACAGGGGGCGATCTCGCCGCGCACCTCGCCCACCAGGGCCACCGTGAGCTCGCGGGCCGGCCGCTCGGCCCCCCGGGGGGCAGGGGTGGCGGCGACGTCGGCGGGCAGGGGCGGCAGGGCCGAGATGGGCGGCGGCGGGGCCGCGGGCGGCGGCGCGGCGTCGGGGCCACAGCCGACCAGCGGCGTGCCGGGCCCGGCGAGCAGCAGGCCCGCGAGCAGCAGGCCCGCGCGGCGCAGGCCAGCGGGACGGCAGCGGGACACAGCGGGAGGGGTGGGCACCGCGGCAGCTTAGCCCGGCGGGGGCCCGGGGCTCTGGGCCGCTCCCGCCGACGGGCCGCCAGGGGGCCGCGTCAACGGGATGAAAGGAGTCGAGGAATCTGGCCTGGATGCGCCACCGCCGTGATCGATCCGCGGGGGCTCCGGCATCGGTGGCGGCGACGGTCCCGCCGACCCCCTCTCTGCCCGCTGCTGGAGACGCCATGCCCGCCCCCCTCATCCTGCTGCACCTCGGCCTGCCCGCCGCCCTGGCCCTCGCGCCCTCCGACGCCGTCCACATCGGCAAGGAGCCCAGCCGCCAGTGGCGCGCCCTGCCCGCCCGCCAGCTCCAGCTCGCCAAGGGCGCCGCCTGGCAGGGCTTCACCGGGGCCGAGGGCGCCGGCTGGACCGCCCGCTTCGACGACTGGAGCGGCCTGCCCGTCTGGGCATGGGGCCCGGGCATCGCGGTCGACGACACCAGCGCAGACACCGTCGCAGAGAGCGTTCTCGACATTCTCCGACGCCACCCGGGCCTCGTGGGCGGCCTCGACGCCGACACGGCCCTGGCCCTGCGCGAGGCGGTGGCCGTCTCCCGCGGCGCCCAGGGCGGCTGGATCGTCCAGCTCGACCAGCTCGTCGACGGCAGCGTCTACCCCCAGGGCGAGCCAGCGGGCCTCGCGCCGTCGGCCCTCCACTTCGACCACCACGCCGCCCACGGCCAGCCCGTGGTCTGGCGCGGCGGCGTCCAGGCCCACGTCCAGGACGGCGCGCTGGTGGCCCTCTCGGTCAAGGTCCTGCCCGCGTGGACGGGCCGCCGGGTGCTCGGGGCCCGCGAGGCCGTCGCCGTCGCCACCACCACGGGCCCCGCGGCCGGCGCCACCACGGTCCACGGCGCCGCCCTCGCCGTCGTGCCCCGCTCCGACCTGGGCGACCCCCAGGCCCGCCTCGCCTGGATGGTGCGCACGGCCACCGGCGGCGACCAGCCCGGCGACTTCGTGAGCTTCGTCGACGCCGAGACGGGCGAGCTGCTCAACGTCCACAACCAGGTCCGCTACATCGACGGCACCCTGAGCGCCCGCCACGACACCCGCACCGTCGACGGCGACATGACCGACTCGCCCGTCGTCGACCTCGTCATCGAGGACGACCAGGGCAACAGCACCACCACCGACCGCAGCGGCGGCTACAGCCTCGCCGGCAGCGAAGCCACGGCGGCCTTCTACGACGGCGTCTACTTCGACGTGCGCAACGACGGCCGCACCGGCTCCAGCGGCATGCTGGCCTGGTCGGAGAGCGCGCCGCTGTGGACCGACACCGACGCCACCCAGGCCGAGATCGACACCTACGTCTTCCTCACCATGGTCCAGCAGTGGGCCGAGCTCTACGCGGCCGACACGGGCATCGTCGAAGACGGCATGCGCGGCAATGTGAACCTCAACTCGTCCTGCAACGCCTACTACGACGGCTCGGTCAACTTCTACAAGGCCGGCTCGGGCTGCAACAACACGGGCCGCATCAAGGACGTCATCTACCACGAGTGGGGCCACGGGCTGCACTACTACGCCGCGCGCACGGGCTATGTCGACGGATCCATCGGCGAGGGTGCGGCCGACGTGGTCGCCATGCTCGAGACCGGCGACCCCGAGATGGCGCCGGGCTTCAACACCGACGGCTCGGGCATCCGCAACGCGGCCCCCAACCTGCGCTACCCCGACGACGTCGTGGGCGAGGTCCACTACGACGGCCTCATCTTCGCCGGCGCGGTCTGGGACTACCTCCAGCTGCTCGAGGGCGAGCTCGGCGAGGACGCCGCCCACGACATCGTGAGCGCCCAGCTGGTCGATGTGCTGCGCACCAACCCCGAGATCCCCGACACCTACGAGGCCTTCGTGCTCGTCGACGACGACGACGGCGACCTGGGCAACGGCACCCCCCACCAGTGCGCGCTCATCGAGGCCTTCGGCCAGCACGGCCTGGGCCCGGCCGGGGCCGGCGAGAGCTTCCTGCTGCTCGACCACGAGGCCATCACCACGGCCGACCCCACCGCCGAGAGCTACCCCGTGTCGGCCGCCGTGCTGAACCCGGCCCCCGACTGTCTCGAGGGCGGCGCCAGCGGCGGCACGGTCCACTACAGCATCGACGGCGGCGACACCTGGGAGAGCGCCGCGCTCAGCGCCAGCGGCGACACCGTCGAGGGCGCCATTCCCGCCCAGGCCCCGGGCACCGTGGTCGACTACTACCTCGAGGTCGACTCGACGACGGGCCCCGCCTACGCGCCCGCGGCCGGGGCCATCACCCCGCTCAGCTTCGTGGTCGGCACCCTCGAGGAGCTGCACTGCTTCGACTTCGAGGACGGCGACGGCGGCTTCTGGAGCGAGCTCGTCTCGGGCAGCGCCAGCCTCGGCGCCGACGACTGGATGCACGGCGAGCCCCGGGGCTACGCCGACGACCCCCTCGCCGCCTTCAGCGGAAACCACGTCTGGGGCAACGACCTCGGCGGGCGCATCGACGGCGAGGACTGGAACGGCGAGTACCAGAACGAGAAGCACAACCGGCTGAACAGCCCTGAGCTCGACATCTCGGGCCACGACCAGGTCGTGCTCCAGTACCGCCGCTGGCTGCGGGTCGAGGACGGCTACTACGACCAGGCCAACATCCTGGCGAACGGCGAAGAGGTCTGGACCAACCACGCCTCGGGCCGCAGCGTCGGCGACGAGCACCACCTCGACCAGGACTGGGCCCTCCACACCGTCGCCCTGCCGGCCGGGGACAGCGTCGTGCTCTCCTGGGAGATCGTCAGCGACGGCGGCCTGAGCTTCGGCGGCTGGAACATCGACGACGTCTGTGTCTACGCGGTGGACGCCAGCGACCCCGGCGGCAGCGGCGGCGACGAGGGCGGCGACGACGGCAGCACCGGCGACGACGGCACCGGCGACGAGGGCGGCGACGACGGCAGCACCGGCGACGACGGCAGCACCGACGACACCGACAGCGCCGCCTCCGACGACCTCGCCGGCAGCAAGGACGACGGCGGCGTCAGCGCCTGCAGCACCGCCCAGAGCAGCGCCCCCACCGGCTGGCTCGCCCTCACCGGGCTCCTCGGCCTCGGCATGCTGCGCCGCCGCCGCGACTGAGCCCCCCGCCCCCCCAGGCCGCCCCCCCGGACGGCCTGGGAGGGGGAGAGGGACGCGGGCGCAGCACACCGCCCAGCGGCCAGCACGGAGCGCGAAGAGTCGGGACGCGAGCGCTGCACACCGGCGAGCGGGAGGCGCGTCGAGGTGAAGGGACGCGACCGCAGCACACCGCCCAGCGCGCAGCACCGAGAGCGAAGAGACGCGACGCGACCGCAGCACACCGCCCAGCGGGCGGGCGGCCGGTTGGCCGCGGGGGGCAGCGCGGGCCGGGCTACTTGCCCGGACCGGGCGAAGGGGGCGCAGCCACCAAGACCCTGCGGCCGGTTGGCCGCGGGGGGCAGCACGGGCCGGGCTACTCGCCCGGGCCGGGCGAAGGGGACGCAGCCCCCAAGAGACCGCCCAGCGGGCGGGCGGCCGGTTGGCCGCGGGGGGCAGCCCCCACCGGGCTACTCGCCCG
>CAXQUZ010000438.1:0-2360 GCA_964226865.1 Myxococcota bacterium
CGGCCCTCGAAGTTGCGGTTACCCGACAGCACCGCGCTGGCGACGAGGTCGCCCGCGTCGATCGCCTTCACGACCTCGTCGGGCAGCGGCCCGCTGTTGCCGATGCAGGTCGTGCAGCCGTAGCCGACCGTGTAGAAGCCGACGGCGCGCAGGGCGTCCGAGAGGCCGGCCTTGTCGAGGTAGTCGGTGACGACGCGCGAGCCGGGGGCCAGCGAGGTCTTCACCCAGGGCTTGGCCTTGAGGCCGAGGGCCGCGGCCTTCTTGGCGACGAGGCCCGCGCCGATCATGACGCTCGGGTTCGAGGTGTTGGTGCAGCTGGTGATGGCCGCGATGACCACGGCGCCGTCGACGAGGTCGAAGCGCTGGCCCTTGTAGTCGGTGGCCTTCTTGGCGGGCTTGTCGTGGCCGAAGCTCTTCATGAGCTTCTTCCACTCGGCCTGCATGTCGGTCAGGGTGATGCGGTCCTGGGGGCGCTTGGGGCCGGCCAGGGCGGGCTCGACCGTGCCCATGTCGAGCTCGACCGTCGAGCTGTAGACGATCTCGTGGCTGTCGTCGCGCCAGAGGCCCTGGGCCTTGCAGTAGGCCTCGACGAGGGCGATCTGCTCGGGGGAGCGGCCCGAGAGCTCGAGGTAGTCCACCGTGCGCTTGTCGATGGGGAAGAAGCCCATCGTGGCGCCGTACTCGGGCGCCATGTTGGCCAGGGTGGCGCGGTCGGCGAGGGTGAGGTTGTCGAGGCCGGGGCCGTAGAACTCGACGAACTTGCCCACGACGCCGTGGGCGCGGAGCATCTCGGTGACCTTGAGCACGAGGTCGGTGGCCGTGGTGCCCTCGGTGAGGGCGCCGGTCAGCTTCATGCCGACCACCTCGGGGATGAGCATGTAGATCGGCTGGCCGAGCATGCAGGCCTCGGCCTCGATGCCGCCCACGCCCCAGCCCACGACGCCGAGGCCGTTGATCATGGTGGTGTGGGAGTCGGTGCCGACGAGGCTGTCGGGCAGGGCGACCGGCTGGCCGTCCTCGTCCTCGGTGAGCACGCCGCCGGCGAGGTACTCGAGGTTGACCTGGTGCACGATGCCCGTCTCGGGGGGCACGACGCTGAAGTTGTCGAAGGCCTGCTGGCCCCACTTGAGGAACTTGTAGCGCTCCTCGTTGCGCTGGAACTCGAGCTCGGTGTTCTTCGCGATGGCCGCGGCGTCACCGTAGGCGTCGACCTGGACGCTGTGGTCGATGACCAGGTCGGCCCGGATGAGGGGGTTGATCTTGCTGACGTCCCCGCCGAGGCGCTTCATGGCCGAGCGCAGGGCCGCGAAGTCGACGACGGCCGGCACCCCGGTGAAGTCCTGGAGGACGACGCGGCCGGGCTTGAAGGCGATCTCCTGCTCGCCCACGTCGCCGGCCTGGTAGTTGGCCAGGCTGTTGACGTGCTCGCGGGTCACGACGAAGTCGTCGCAGTTGCGCAGGCAGGACTCGAGCAGCACCTTGATGGAGTAGGGCAGCTTGCCGAGATCGGCGTCCAGCACGTTGAGATCGTAGTAGGCGATCTCGGACTTGCCGACCGTGAGGGTCTTGCGTGCGTTGAAGGGATCGGGACGGGCCATGGTGCCTCCGCAAGGTTGGGGACGAGCGCGTGTGGAAGCCGCGCGGGGTGCAGCTCTCCTATGGACCACAACTGAATCAGTCCAATGGATTGATTTGATGGTCGTGATAAGGTGGGCCTATGCTCGACCCCGCCCACACCGCCTTCCTCGCCATCGCCCGCGCCGGCCACCTGACCCGCGCCGCCCGGGCCCTCCACCTCAGCCAGCCCGCCGTCTCGGCCCAGCTGCGCAAGCTCGAAGAGGGCCTCGGGGTGCGGCTCTTCCACCGCACCAGCAAGGGCATGGAGCTCACCGAGGAGGGCGCGCTCTACCACCGCCACGTCGAGCGGGCGGCCCTGTGGCTCGACGACGGGCGCCGGGCCCTCGACGGCCTGCGCGACCTGCGCCGGGGCAGCCTCACCATCGGGGCGGGCGCCACCGCCACGACCTACCTGCTGCCGCCGCTGCTGCGGGCCGTCCACCAGCGCTGGCCCGGCATCCGGCTCCAGCTCCGCGAGCAGGGCTCGGCGGCCGTCGCCGAGGCCGTGCGCGACGGCACCCTCGACCTCGGGGTGGTCACGCTGCCCGTGGCCCAGGAGGCGGGCCTCCGGTTCACGGCATTTCGCGAAGACGACCTCCAGCTCATCAGTCCCCCCGACCACCGCCTCGCCGGGCGGCGCCGCTTCCGCTGGGCCGAGCTGGCCGGCGAGCCCCTCGTCATGTTCGAGGCGGGCACGGCCGTGCGCCGGCTCGTGGACGGGGCCCTCGAGGCGGCCGGGGTCG
>CAXQUZ010000439.1:0-14031 GCA_964226865.1 Myxococcota bacterium
CTTCCGACGATTATGCCTATATCATGAATCACGCTGGGGTGAAATTCTGTTTTGTTTCTGACAGTGAAGTATTGGATAAGGTGCGTGAAATTCAATCCAACTGCCCAAAAATTGAAAACGTATTTAGCTTTGACAATATTGAGGGTTGTGATGCTTTTGAAACCTTGCTGACACAACAGCCATGGGGGCGACCGCCACCGGTGCCGCGCCCACGGACACCGCTGCCGGCGGGGGCGGCGCCGCGGCCGGACGCTCGGCCTTGTTGCAGCCGAGCAGAGCGGTGACGAGGGCGAGCCCCCACAGGCGCCCGCGCGCCCCCTGCGTGTCGAAGCCCACCATGGCTGCCGTCCTCTGGGCGCGCGGCGCCCGGCTCGGGTCTCGGGGACCAATTCCGCGACCGCCCCCTTGTCGACCCGGACTCTCGGGCCCAAGGGAGCAGTCCGTCTCGCCGTCGCGGCCGCAGCCAGCGAAGCGCACACGGTCCCGCTAAGCTGCCAGCCACGTCATGGCTCGCCGCACCACGGCCCCGGAGACCCCATGCACCGCCCCGTCCGTCTCGCCGCTCCTCTCCTCTTCCTGGCCGCCGGCCCGGCCCTGGTCGGCTGCGCCGGCGACAAGGGCGACACGGGTGCGGACGGCCTGCCCACCAGCGAGGGCGTGGTCTGGTCCGGCTGGAACCACACCTGGTCCTCGCTGTCCCACCGGATCAGCCTCGCCGGCGTGATGAGCGAGGCCGACGGCAGCTTCACCTCGGAGATGGTCGGCGGCGACTGGTCCCACAACGACCTCGACGCGCCGACCTACCGCCTCCACGCCAACCGGGTCACCGCCGGGGGCTTCGTGGTCGCCCACGGCACCACCACCTTCTCGATGGGTCCGGACGGCAGCTCCGCCGCCACCGAGACCCTCACGGTCGACGGCATCTCCGAGACCGCCAACCAGATCGTCGTGCTCCGCGGCTTCCACATCGACGCCAGCGTCGAGCAGTCCAGCGACTACCCCGACGACTACGACAACTCCCTCGGCTACTGCTCGAACGGCTTCGGCTTCTCCGTGGGGGCCCCGAGCCTCAGCGGAGACGAGGTCAGCTTCGATGTCGCGGCGGCCGTGCGCTGGGGTCCCACCGGTCCGGACGACCCCATCGACCGCTCCGACATGAACGGCGCCATCCCCCACGCCACCACCGGCGTCGCCGTCGGCTGGACGGTCATCGGCTGGGACGGCGACTGGGCCACCGCCTCTGGCAGCGCCACCGCCGATCTGCCCCACACCGGCTCCTACAGCGAGCAGCCCTCCTTCTCTGCCGACGACCTCGGCCTCAGCCTCTCGGGCGGCAGCCCCGGCTTCCCCGTGCTCACGGCCTTCGACCTCGGCGTCGAGGTCACGGGCGCCGACCACCAGGGCGAGTACCTCCGATCCTATGGGGTCGAGCTGAGCGGCAGCGATCCGGTGGCCGTCACCGCAGAGGTGACGAACTCCTCACTCCTCGAGACGGCCCCCATCACCGTCACGCCCACGGTCACCGCGGGCTGGGTCTCCCTGGCGGACGGCGGCGCCGAGGTCGCGCCGATCTCCTACGAGGGCGAGCACGAGATCGGGACGGTGACCATCACCGAATAGGCCCACTGCTGGCGCCCTGCGGGCCCGCCGTCCCCCTGTCTCCCGGACGCGGTCCCCGGCCCCGGCTTCTTGACGATTGCGCCCCAAAGCCGTCCAGCCCGGCACGGTGGAACACCTTTCCAAAAAGGTGGAACCCCTCCGGGCGGGCCGTTCTCGCGATGAGTTCAGGCTTCACCTGAACCCTGAGGTGACATGCGGTGACGCGGCGCCTTGTTGCCCAATGGCGAGCGCATTAGACGCGCTCCTCAAACTCGCGGGAACCCCCGCGGAGGACGGGAAGAAGCCATGGGTCGAATGAAGCGCGCGATTCTGTTCAGTGCGCCGGTGGTGGCGGTGGGAGTCGCGATCGCGACCACGGCCAACCGGGTGCACGCCCAGGACTCGAGCGACACCTCCGAAGAAAGTCTGTTCCCGCAAGGGGTCCACTACCTGCTGCCGCCTCCGGTGCCGCTCCTCTCGGATCCCGAGAGGTCGTGGAGCAACGAGCGCGTCGCCTACGGGGCCGTCGGCTCCGAGGGCGTGCTCGAGCAGCCCATCGCCTACTCGCACAAGCTGCATGCCGGAAAGCTGCAGATCGAGTGCGAGTACTGTCACTTCAATGCACGCCGCTCCATCCACGCCGGGGTCCCCCCGACGGAGACGTGCATGAACTGCCACAAGATGGTGCCCAGCGAAGGCCGGCCTGAGCTCGAGAAGCTCAAGGAGTTCTACGCGTCCGGCGAGCCCATCCCCTGGGTCAAGGTCCACGACCTTCCGGACTTTGTCTACTTCACCCACAAGCGTCACGTCCGCGGTGGCGTCGCTTGCCAGGAATGCCACGGCGAAGTCCAGGACGACATGACCGTGGCCTACCGGGTGGGCGAGCTGACCATGGGCTGGTGCCTCAACTGCCATGAGGACCACCCCAAGGTCGACGAAAACTACGGTGCGCAGGCCAATCTCCGGCGAGCCGAGATGAAGGACTGCTGGACCTGCCACAAGTAAGCGCGCTTGGAGCCTGAACTATGTCGAAGCTGAACCGGCGCGACTTCATGAAGGTCGCTGGCGTCACGGCCGCCGCTGGAGCGGTGGCCTGTGACCCGCGCGTCCCCATGGAAAACGTGCTTCCCTACGTGGCCCAGCCGGACCAGATCGTCCCTGGCACGCCCACGTTCTTCTCCACCCTCTGCAACGAGTGCCCCACGGGCTGCGGCGTCATCGCCCGCAACCGCGAAGGGCGCATCGTCAAGCTCGATGGCAACCCCGACCATCCCGCGAACCAGGGCAGCCTCTGCTCTCGCGGCACCCAGGGGATCCTGGCCACCTACAGCCCGGACCGCTTTGCCGGCCCGATGGTTGACGGCGCCGCCAGCGACTGGGACAAGGCCACCGCGGCCGCCGTCGCTGCCGTGAAGGGCGCCCGCTCCTCCGGCAAGCAGGTGGCCTGGCTCGGCCAGAGCCGCACCGGCGCGACCGGCGCCCTGGTCAAGTCCTTCATGGCTGCCCTCGGTGCGCGCCCCCTCTTCTGGGAGCCCACCAGCGGCGTCGACAGCCTCCGGGGCGCCACCAAGCGCCTCTTCGGCCTCGACACCGTGCCGAGCTTCGAGCTCGCCGGCGCCCACACCATCCTGAGCTTCGGCGCCGAGGTCCTCTCCACCTGGGGGGGCATCGACCTGCGCAAGGGCTGGGCCGACAGCCGTGACCCGGCGAAGGGCGGCTTCGTCAGCCGCACCATCTGCATCGAGCCCCGCGCTGGCAACACCAGCGCCATGGCCGACCACCACTTCGCCTGCACCCCCGGCTCCGAGTCGGCGGTGGCCTTCGCCATCTCGGGTCTCATCAAGGCCAAGAAGGACGGCCGCGCTGCCAAGGCCCAGGACGTCGGCGGCATCCCCGCAGCGAAGATCGACCAGATCGTCGCCTGGATGACCGAGGCCCCGAGCGTCGCCCTCCCCGGCGGCGTCCACACCTCGGCCAACCCCGGCCAGCTCGCCGACGCGGTTCTCGCCATCAACCTGCTTGCCGGCAACATCGGCAAGACGGTCACCTTCGGCCAGACCCCCAACGTCGCCGACTTCTGCACCCACAAGGACGTGCAGGCCCTCATCGCCGACTGCAAGGCCGGCAAGGTGGGCGTGCTCTTCCTCGACGGGGCCGACCCGGTCTACCAGCTCCCCGCGGAGCTCGGTGCCGAGGCCGCCCTCGCCGGCGTGCAGATCATCGCCTTCTCGAACGAGCCCAGCGACTCCCTGAACGCGAAGGCCATCGTGCTGCCCCCGGGCACCACCCTCGAGAGCTGGGGCGATGCCGAGGCCACCACCGGCTGGCACACCCTCCAGCAGGCCACGATGAACCCCCTCAAGGACACCCGCCAGATGGGCGACGTGCTCCTTGCGGTGGCGAAGTCCGCCGGCATCGTCCCCGCGCCGGTGCCGGTCGCCGCCGAGACCGAGGCCCCCGCTGCGGGCGCCGAGGCCGAGGCTGCTGCTGGGGAAGAGGCCGAGGCTGTGCCCATGGCCGCTGCCGTGGTCCTGCCCACCCTCGACGCCGCCGACTTCCGCACCTGGCTCATGGGCTGGTGGAAGGCCGTCGTGCAGCCCAAGAGCGGCGGCACCGGCTCCTTCGACGACTTCTGGGTTGCGGCCCTCAAGCGCGGTGGCTTCTTCGTGAAGGCCCCCCGCACCGGCGCCGAGGTCAAGGACTTCTCGCCTGGCGAGTCGCCCAAGGTCATCGGCGGCACGGGTGACAAGACCCTCATGGTCTTCCCCCACCCCTTCCTCCACGACGGCCGCCACGCGAACAAGCCGTGGGCGCAGGAGGTCCCGGAGCCGCTCTCGAGCTTCACCTGGGGCACCTGGGTCGAGATCCACCCGAACACCGCGGCCCAGCTCGGCCTCGAGGACGACGACGCCGTCGTCGTCACCACCGAGAAGGGCTCGGTCGAGGTGGGCTGGTTCGGCTCGCCCGGCATCCGCGAAGACAGCGTCGCGGTGGTCATGGGCAACGGCCACAAGGCCTCGGGGCGCTACACCCGCTTCGGCGCCAACCCGATGGCCCTCCTTCCCGATGACGCGGACGCCTACGGCGCCCAGCGCCTGGTCACCAAGGCCAGCATCTCGAAGGGTGGCAAGCACGCGATGACCCAGTACATCGGGAACATCGACCAGGACGGCCGCGGCATCAACTACGTCGTGAGCAAGGAGGACCTGGGCAAGGGCTACGACGAGCACACCATCTTCAACCTCCACCACCCCCCGGTGGACGAGCGTCTGAAGAAGGCCGGGCTCACCGACATGTACCCGGAGCCGGCCCACCCGACCTACCGCTTCGCGATGGCCATCGACCTCAACCGGTGCACCGGCTGCGGTGCCTGCGAGACGGCCTGCTTTGCCGAGAACAACCTCCCCATCGTCGGTCCCGAGCAGATCGCGCTGTCCCGCCACATGGGCTGGCTGCGCCTCTCCCGGTACTGGGAAGGCGAGGGCGAGACCCCGGACGTGCGGTTCCAGCCGGTCATGTGCCAGCACTGCTCCCACGCCCCCTGCGAAGGTGTGTGCCCGGTCCTCGCGACCTACCACAACCTCGATGGTCTCAACGCAATGGTCTACAACCGCTGCGTCGGCACCCGCTACTGCGCGAACAACTGCCCCTACACCGCCCGTCGGTTCAACTACCACACCTACAAGTGGCCTGAGTCGTACAACCTCATGCTCAACCCCGACGTCTCGACGCGGGAGATGGGCGTGATGGAGAAGTGCTCCTTCTGTGTGCACAAGCTCCGCGAGGTGAAGGACCAGTACCGCGACCTCGGCAAGACGGCGCCCGACGCCGCCCTGCAGAAGGTGACCGCCTGTGCGTCGGCCTGCCCGACGGACGCCATCACCTTCGGCAACGCCAACGACGTCGGTGGCAAGGTCGCCAAACTCTTCAAGAACGAGCGCGCCTACGCCATGCTGGGCGAGCTCAACACCAAGCCCGGCGTGCGCTACCTGGCGCGCGTGAACCACATCGAGAGCCTCGCGGCCAAGGCCCACCACGGCAGCAGCCACGGTGGCGGCCATGGTGAAGACCACGGCGGCGGGCACGGGGCCAAGGAAGACGCCGGACACGGCGCCGACCACGGCGAGAAGCACTAGGAGCTCAGCGTGAAAGGCCTCACTTACGGCGCTGTCACTCGTGACATCCTGCGCCCGCTCTTCAAGCCCTCGGCAGCGTACTTCGCGCTCCTGGGCCTCATGGTCGCACTCCTCGGCTGGGGTGGGTACTGCTGGTACCTGCAGCTCACCCTCGGCCTCGGTGTGGGCGGCTACGAGCCCCCGGTCTTCTGGGGCGTCTACATCACCACCTTCGTGTTCTGGGTCGGCATCGGCCACGCGGGCACGCTGATCTCCGCCATCCTCTTCCTCTTCCGGTCGAAGTGGCGGACGGGCGTGTACCGGGCCTCCGAGGCCATGACCATCTTCGCGGTCATGAGCGCGGCGCTCTTCCCTGCCATCCACGTTGGACGGGCCTGGAACGCCTACTGGCTGTTCCCCTACCCGAACCAGCGCCAGCTCTGGCAGAACTTCAAGAGCCCGCTGATGTGGGACGTGTTCGCGGTGTCGACCTACTTCACCGTGTCCACCATCTTCTTCTACATCGGCCTCATCCCCGACCTCGCCGCCGTGCGGGACCGGACCTCGGGCAAGATCCGGGAGCTCTACGCCCTGCTCTGCCTGGGCTGGCGCGGCACCGACCGCCAGTGGCGCCACTACATGGCCGCCTACGGCTTCTTCGCTGCCTTCGCCACGCCGCTGGTCCTCTCGGTCCACAGCGTCGTGTCCTGGGACTTCGCGATGGCCCAGACGGCGGGCTGGCACTCCACGCTCTTCCCGCCCTACTTCGTCGCCGGCGCCATCTTCTCCGGCTGCGCGATGGTCATCACCCTGCTGCTGCCGATGAGCATCATCTTCAAGTGGCAGGACTACATCAACGTCTGGCACTTCGAGAGCCTGGCGAAGATGTGTCTGCTCACGGGCAGCATCCTGACCTACGCCTACGGCGTCGAGCACTACATCGCCTGGTACTCCGACAACCCCTACGAGTGGGGCATCTTCGAGTACCGCATCTTCGGTGACTACGGCTGGGTCTTCTGGATGATGGTTGCCTGCAACTGCGTCATCCCCCTGGTCTGGTGGATTCCCGCGGTCCGGCGGAACCTCGTCGGCCTCTTCGTGGTGTCCATCGTCATCAACATCGGCATGTGGTTCGAGCGCTACAACATCATCGCCAGCTCCCTCGCCCACCAGTTCGACCCGGCCTCGTGGACCTACTACACGCCCTCCTGGGTCGAGCTCGGCATCATGGTCGGCAGCTTCGGTTGGTTCGGCATGTGGTTCGTCCTGTTCGTCAAGATCATGCCGAGCGTCGCGGTCGCCGAGATCAAGGAGCTGCTCCGTCCCCCGCTCAAGTCTGACCAGGTGGCCGCCAAATGAGCACCAACGTCATCACCTACGTGCCCCCCACCCCGGGAACCATGAAGAGCGTCTTCGCTCACCTCGACTGCCTGGTGGATGCCATCGACCGCCTCAAGAAGGCTGGCTTCACCGACATGATCGTGTCTGCGCCCCTGCCGCGGCACGAGATCGAGGAGCAGCTCTACGAGGGTCGTCCCAGCCCGGTCCGCTGGTTCACCCTCACCGGCGCCCTCTTCGGCGGCCTCGGTGGGTTCAGCGTCGCCTCGCTGACCCACGCCAACTGGCCCATGATCATTCCCGCGGGCAAGCCGCTGGTCTCGGTCCCGGCCTTCATCGTGCTCACCTTCGAGGCCACCGTGCTCTTCGGCTGCCTCGCGACCCTCATCGGTCTGATCACGATGTGCCGGCTCCCGAGCCACGACCTGCAGATCGAGATCTGCGACCCCCGCTTCTCTGACGACCACTTCGGTCTGGTCGTCAACGGACTCGCCCCGGCCGACGCCGAGAAGGTCCGCCAGATCCTCTCCGAGAACGGTGCCATCGAAGTCACCGGCATGGAGTCCGACAATGCCTGAGCTTCGCAGCCTGCGTCCGCTCGCGGTGCTCGCGGGCCTCCTGGCCAGCAGCACGGCCCTGGCCTTCCCCTGGGACATCGACCTCGTCGACGCCTACTTCTACCGTGGCTACGAGTGGAAGATGATGGACGTCCCCGAGGGCGCGGTCTCGCGGAACCAGTACTTCGAGAACGGTGACCGCATGACCCCCGAGGGTCAGGCGATGACGAACCCCTACTCCGCCGAGCAGCTCGAGCGTGCGAACGGTGAGCGCATGTTCAACGTGTACTGCGCGACCTGCCACGGAGAGAAGGGGCTCGGCGGTGCACCCGTCGCCGACAACACCAACGGCAAGCGCTACCCGGTGCTGCCGCCCAACCTCTCCGGCGAAGCGACCACCGTGAAGGCCCGCTCCGACGGCTACCTCTACCTCACCATCCGCAACGGCGGCGCCATCATGCCGGCCTATGGGGCCGCGCTGAACGACGACGAGATGTGGGCCATCGTGTCCTACATCCGGTCGCTCCCCGGCACCGCCTACATCGGCAACTGACGGGAGCCACAACCATGGCCCACCACTTCGACTTTGGCGCTCTCGTCGAGAAGGCCCCGCGGGAGATGCCCAAGGGTGTCAAGACCGCGAGCCTCGCGATGATGGTCGTCGGTCTGCTGGCCGCCGCATACGGCTTCATCAGCGACCCGACCCGTGCGAGCGGCGCCTTCATCGTCAACTACATGTACTGGGCAGGCATCGCCCAGGGCGGCCTCATGCTTGCGGTCGCCCTGGTCATCGTCAAGGGCCGCTGGGGTCGTCCCCTCAAGCGGCTCGCCGAGGGCTTCGGCCTGATGATGATCCCGATGTACCTCCTGCTGATGGTGTTCTTCCTCGCCGGCGGTCTCGAGGTCTACGAGTGGTCCCACTGGACGGAGGCCTCGGCCCCCCACCACAAGTGGATCTACTTCCAGAAGCCCTTCTTCCTCGCCCGCATGGGCGGCATGATCGGGCTGCTCCTCGTCCTCGACATCCTCTTCATCCGTGCGAGCGTCCGCTCCGACATGGGTGTGGCCAAGGAGAAGTTCGGCTGGGAGCCCAAGGGCATCGCCGCCTTCCTCGGCAACATCGGGGGCTGGAAGGGCGAGAAGGCCGAGATCGAGGCGTCCCAGAAGCGCCAGGCCACCCTCGCCCCGCTGCTGGGCATCGGGTACGCGCTGACCTGGACGGTCATGGCCGTGGACGTGTCCATGAGCCTCATGCCGCACTGGTTCGCGAACATGTTCCCGGCCTGGTACTTCATGAGCTGCATCTGGTCGGGCTTCGTCTGGCTGGCCATCTTCTCGCTGGTCTTCCGCAAGCAGCTCAACATCGAGAAGGCCTTCAAGCCCTCGCTGTACCATGACCTCGGCAAGCTCACCTTCGGCTTCACGATGTTCTGGGGCTACACCCTCTTCGCGCAGTACCTGCCCATCTGGTACGGCAACATGACCGAAGAGATCGGCGCCATCCTCATCCGGACCGAGCTCGAGCCCTGGGCGACCCTCTCCAAGGTCGTGTTCATGCTCTGCTTCGTGGTGCCCTTCTCCATGCTGACCAGCCGCGGCCTCAAGAAGATGCCGAGCGCCTACCTGGTGGTCGCCAGCATCCTCGCTGTCGGCATCTGGCTCGAGCGCTTCATGGTCAACATGCCGAGCATCTGGATGGACGACACGCTGCCCCTGGGCCTGCCCGAGGTCGGCATGACCATCGGCTTCCTCGGCATGTTCACCTTCATCGTCGTCGGCTTCATCACCTCGGTGCCGCCGCTGACCTTCACCGACCCCTTCATGCAGCCGCACCCCGACGAGGTGCACGTCCTGCCCAGCGGTGCTGACCACCACTGAGCCGAGACCCGGCACATGACGCTGCGGCGGCCCTCCACGGGGCCGCCGCTCTTCGTTCTCGGGTGGCCCGATCCCACCGGGGTCGGTCTGCTGCGGGGCCCAGGACGCAGCGGCCAAGACGCAGCAGACCCCGGGCCGTCGACCCGGGGTCCCCTCCCCTGCCTGGCCGCCCCGACCGGCGGGCGGCGACCGGCAGCTACATGGCCTGGGCGCGCTGGAGCTGGGCCCGGTACTCGGGCTGCTTCGGGGCCAGCTCACAGGCCTTGGCGAAGCAGTCCACGGCGAGCCGGGCGTCCTGGCGCATGAGCGCCATCGCGCCCTTCTTCGAGAGCAGCTCGGCCGACTGCTCGATCATGAACTCCTCGAGGATGGTCTTGCGGTACTCGCGCCGGCCGCGCTCGTTCTCCAGCACCTCGTGGGACTGGACGAGGCGCTCGCGGATGTAGCGCAGGTCCTCGATCATCTCGGCCGGCAGGTCGCGGTAGGCGTCCGGGTCGTACTCGGCCATCAGCTTGTGGAAGGCCCGGCGGATCTCTTCGGGCAGCGAGATCCAGTGCACCTCGAGGGTGTCGAAGTGGGTCGACTTCATCAGGCGGCGGCGCTTCTTGCGGATGGCCTCGCTCACCCGCTCCAGGTAGGCCTCGCGGGTCTCGGCCAGCTTGAAGCTGAGCAGGCCCAGGGAGATGAAGGCGTAGAGGAAGCCGCCCGTGGCCTGGCGCGAGATCGGCGAGACCGTGAAGACCTCGCGGACCCGCAGGTTCATGTTCTGGAAGACCTCGACGAGACGCTTCTCCTGGGGGCTGAGGCGGATGTCGTTGAGCAGCGCGGCGTTGGCCGGGTCGAGGGCGGCGTAGCTGTCGAAGTGCGGACGGAGGAAGGCCGCGAGCTGCTCGCCGCGCATCTCGCGCGCGTGGTTCATCAGGGTGCGGAAGAGCAGCGACGAGACCGGCAGCGGCGGCGGCAGGAAGTTCTCGGGCAGCTCCGCCAGCTCGTGGAAGCTGAGCGTGCCGCCGTTCTCGCGCATGGCCAGCTGGAGCACGAAGTCGTTCTGCTTGCCGAGCACCATGATGAGCTGGGAGAAGGACATGAGGCCCATCTCGATGAAGGCCTCGCCCTGGCGCACGCCCTTGGCCTCCATGATGCGCTTGCTCTCGTCGAGCTGCGCGCGCGTGATCTGGCCGGCCTTGAGCAGGAGGACCCCGAGCACCTCGGCCTCCTGGACGGGGTCCGAGCGCCAGCCCACGGGGCCGCCCTTGCTCCAGTAGCCGGTCCGCACCCGGCCCTCGCTCGTGCGCATCGTCAGCACGCCCGTGTGGCGGCCGGCGGCCAGCGTCACCAGCGCGTCCCGGATGGACTTGGGGTGGAGCTCGGTCTCGATCAGGGGGGCGATGCCCGAGACGTCCGGCACGGGGAAGCCCCGCGACCGGGCGGGGGCCGGCGGCGGCTCGGCAGGGGCGGCCTCGGGCGCGGGCGCCGCGGCGGGGGGCTCGGCCGCCTCCTCCGCAGCGACGTCGTCGCCCCCCTCGTCGAGAGCGGGCGCCTCTGCCGGCGGGGCGTCGTCGGGGGTCTCTGCAGCGGAGCGGGCGGCCTCGCGCTCGGCCTCGAGCTCAGCCACCCGGGCCCGCAGCGCGTCGAGCTCGTCGCGCAGGTCCGGGGCGGGCGCCGGCGCCGCGGCGTCGGGGGCAACGAGCAGCCCCTCGTCGACGAGGTAGCGCCGCACGGTCTCGACCTGCTTCATCAGGCGCCGCACGGACTTGCCCGCCACCTCGTCGAAGTCGGGCAGGCGCAGGGCCGCGCCGCCGTCCGGGAGCCGGTTGACGACCTGGGCGGTGAGCGGACCCACGCGGCCGACCAGCGGCAGCATCAGGTCGAGCTTGAGCGGGTTGGCGAGCTCGTCGGTGATCGCGTCAGCGGGCAGCACGAAGAAGCCGTCTTTCAGCTGGGCGTCGTGGTCCCGCATGAAGCTCGCGAGGTCCCGATAGCGGTGTGTGGCGCGGCGCATTGCCATGGTTCATGCCTCCCCGCGCATCGTAGCGAATCGTGATACGCGGTGCGCCCCGTGGGGGGCCGGAACGCTGAGAAGGCCCCCCAACGCGACCGCTCCCTCGCCGAGCACCGCACCCCCGGCACCGACCACCGCGCACCCTCGCGTGCGCATCGGCAGGCCCGCCCTGCCCGCGGCACGCTCGCTCTCCATCATCCGCATCAGCTCTGGAGCCGACCATGGCCCACATGTACGAGACCTCCGACTTCCGCAACGGCCTCAAGGTCGAGATCGACGGCTCTCCCTACAGCGTCGTCTACTTCCAGTTCGTCAAGCCCGGCAAGGGCACGGCCTTCACCCGCACCAAGCTCAAGAACATGCTCACGGGCAGCGTTCTCGAGCGCACCTACCGCACGGGTGAGAAGCTGCAGGCCGCCGAGGTCGACGAGCAGACCATGCAGTACCTCTACGACGACGGCGAGTTCCACCACTTCATGAACAGCGAGACCTACGAGCAGGTCGCCATCCCCTCCGACAGCATCGAGGACGAGGCCAAGTACCTCACCGAGAACCTCGAGGTCGACGTGCTGTTCTTCAAGGGCCGCGCCATCTCCGTCTCGCTGCCGAACTTCGTCGAGGACGAGATCGAGTACTGCGAGCCCGGCGTGAAGGGCAACACCGCCACCGGTGCCACCAAGCCCGCCACCCTCGCCTGCGGCGCCACCGTCCAGGTGCCCCTGTTCATCGAGCAGGGCGAGAAGATTCGGGTCGACACCCGCGAGAACAAGTACGTCGCCCGGGTGAAGTAGCCCCCGATGGACGCCACCCGCCTGCGCCTCCGGGCGCACATCCTCGCCGCCCTGCGCGCCTGGTTCGTGCAGCGCGGCTACCTCGAGGTCCACACCCCGGTCCTCGTCCCCTCCCCTGCGCTCGAGGCCACGCTCCACGCGGTGCCCGCAGGCGGTGGCTTCCTCCACACCAGCCCCGAGTTCGCCATGAAGCGGCTGCTCGGGGCCGGCCTGGGGCGCATCTACCAGCTGTGCCCCTGCTTCCGTGACGAAGAGCACGGTCGCCACCACTCCCGCGAATTCACCATGCTGGAGTGGTACCGGGTCGGCGCCACGGCTGCCGATCTGATGGACGAGGTCGAGAGCCTCATCGCTGCCTGCGCCGCCGCCGTGGGCCGTCCCCCGCCCGTCTTCAGCCGGGTGCCGGTGGCCACGCTGCTCTCCCCCGACATCACGCCGCATGTGGAGTGGTTCCGCGCCTGGGTCGACCAGGTGGAGCCCACGCTCACAGCCCCCACCATCGTGCACGGCTACCCCGCCTGGCAGGCCGCCCTGGCCCGGGTCCGCGGCGACACCGCCACCCGCTTCGAGGTCTACCTGGGGGGCCTCGAGCTCGCGAACGCCTTCCACGAAGAGCTCGACGCCGACGAGATCCGGCGGCGCTGGGACGAGAGCGACGCCGAGCGCCGCGCCGAGGGCCGGGCCCCCCACCCCCGCGACCCCGCCTTCCTCGACGCGGTCGCCCGCATGCCCACCTGCGCGGGCATCGCGCTGGGCGTCGACCGCCTCGTCATGCACCTCACCGACGCCACCCACATCCGCCAGGTCCAGGCCCACTGAGCCAAGGAGCCCCCCATGTCTCTCTCCGACACCATCGCCATCGTCACCGGCGGCAGCCGCGGCATCGGCAAGGCCATCGTGGCCGAGCTCGCCGCCCAGGGGGCGCGCGTCGTCTTCAGCTACAACCGGGCGGCGGGGCCGGCCCAGGAGGTCGCCGACGAGACCGGAGCGGTGGCCGTCCAGGCGGACGTGCGCACGGCCGAGGGCACCGAGGCCCTCATCAACGCGGCCAGCGAGCTGGCGGACGGACGCATCGACATCCTCGTCAACAACGCGGGCATCACCCGCGACGGCCTGATGCTGCGCATGCCCGACGCCGACTGGACCGACGTGCTCCAGACCAACCTCGACGGCACCTTCCGCATGTGCCGCGCCGCCGCCGCCGTGATGCTGCGCCAGCGCTCGGGCAGCATCATCAACCTCACGAGCATCTCGGGCATCCGGGGCAACTCCGGCCAGGCCAACTACGCCGCCAGCAAGGCCGCCGTCTCGGCCATGAGCCGCTCCCTCGCCAAGGAGCTCGGCCGCCGCGGCATCCGGGTGAACTGCGTGGCGCCGGGCTTCATCGACACCGACATGGTCCGCACCATGGACCCCCGCATCGTCGACGGTGTGAAGAAGGCCGTGCCGATGCGGCGGCTCGGCGAGCCGGCCGAGATTGCCCGCGTCGTCGCCTTCCTCGCGGGCCCCGGGGCCAGCTTCATCACCGGCCAGGAGCTGGTGGTGGACGGCGGCCTGAGCATCTGAGCCTGCGCATCTGGGCCTGCGCAGCCGCCCCGCCAGGGCGCCCCTCGGGGCCCGGCGGACGGCGGCCCGCGCCGCTCAGTCCGTGACCGCCTGGAGCGCCTGCTCGACCTCGTCGCGGCGGGCGTCGCTGATCTCGTAGCTGATGTCCATTCCGGGCGCGTCGCCCGCGCCGAGGCTCCGGCCGA
>CAXQUZ010000440.1:0-3035 GCA_964226865.1 Myxococcota bacterium
CGTGTGCTCTTCCGATCTGCCACGGCGGCGATCCGGGCGAGCAGGGGGCCCGCGGGGTGGTCGAGGGCGGCGAAGGCGGTGGCGAGCCCGAGCAGTCCCAGGCCGCCGCCGACCAGGGAGGCCGGCTCGCGGTGGCCGGGGGCCTGGGCGGCGCAGAGGGCCCGGTCGGCGAGGGCGGCCGCGACCGCGAGGCCCGCGACGAGCAGGCTGCCCGCGGTGAAGCTGCCGGCGCCCCGGAGCAGCGCCCCGGCGACCGCGACCCCGGCGACGGCGCTGCCGGCCCAGGACAGCAGCCGGGCCGGACCCGGACCCATGCCGGCGGCGGCGAGCCCCGGACCGAGGCGGCCGAGCCAGGCCAGCCCGGCCCAGGCCAGCACGGCGGCGCCTCCGCCGTGGCCGAGCAGGGTGAGCACGGCCCCGGTGTTCAGCAGGACCAGGGCGAGGGCCAGCCGGGCCCCTCGGAGCGGGCGGGCGGCATCGGGAATGCCGACAGCATCAGTGTCTTCGGGGCTGGTCTCGTCGGGCGGGCGCAGGGCGTAGAGCACGCCCAGGGTCGCGAGCAGCCCCCCCATCCAGCCCACCGGCGCCAGGGCCTCGCCGTAGACCAGGGTGCCCAGCACCGTGGCGAAGACCACCTCGGAGAGGCTCAGCACCGAGGCCGTGCCCGCGGGCACCTGCCGCATGCCCAGGTTCAGCAGGTAGAAGGGCAGGTTCGTGCAGACCAGGGCGAGGCCGAAGGTCCAGGCGAGGGCGCTGGCCGAGAGGCCGAAGGTGCCCGTGGCCATGGCCAGCCCGACGAGCAGCAGGGCCGCGACCGTCCAGGCCAGCGCGAGGGTGGCGAGGATGGGGGTGCCGGCCCGGCGGGTGGCCCGGGTCAGCACGAGCACGGCGCCGTAGCCGACCGCCGAGAGCAGGGCGAGGCCGTCGCCGAGCAGGAAGCGCGGGTTGGCGAAGTGGGCGACCTGGAAGAAGCTGACGCCGCTGAGCAGGGCCACCCCCACGAGGGCGATGCCCGCCCCGGCCAGCGCGGTCGCGCCGGGGCGCTCCCGGTTCAGCCACCAGGCCAGGGGGAAGACCACGACCGGCGCGAGGTTGTGGAGGAAGATGGTGTTGGCGACGGTCGTGAAGGCGTAGCCGCCCACAAAGGTGGAGGAGGCCACGGCCAGGGCCACGCCGAGCCCGCTGCCGAGCACGAGGGTGTCGCGGGAGGGGCGCAGCAGGGCCCGGGGGCCGCCCTCGCGCAGCAGGGCCCCGCCGGCGAAGACGAGGGCGACGAAGACGGCGCGCCAGGCCGCCACCCCGGCGACGGCGGCGCCGGCCTCGCGGGTGAAGAGGGCCATGAGCGAGAAGGCGAACATGGCCCCCAGCACGAGCAACAGGGCCCGGCGCGGCGGCGGCGGGGGCGTCGCTGGGGGGCCGTCGGCGGCGGGCGGGGGGGCGGCGGGGGGCGTGGACAGGGAGGCTCCGGGGGCGCGCGGGCAGTGTAGCGGGCGGGGCCCCCGCTGCGGGCCGGGGCCCCCGGGGGGCGGGGCGCGCGGGCCCCAGGTGCGGGTGGGGGCGCCGTGGATTAGCCTGTCATCGAACGGACCTGCGGCCCCTGCCGGGGTCCCACGGGGTCGGGCTGGGCGGCGGTGGGTGCCGCCGTCGGGGCCGGAGCGCGCGGGGCCCGACGAGACCACTCATGTCGACGCCCCCCTCCTCCGACGCGGCGCCTGCGCCGGCCCCTGCTCCCCCGCCCGCCGCGGCGGCCGACCGGGTGCTCGTCTGCCCCGGGCGGACGGGCGCCATGGACGAGACCTTCTACCGCTGGCTGCTCGCCGACACCGGCATCCAGGTCGAGCCCGGCGGCTCCCACAAGGACGTGGTGCGTCGCTTTGCCGACGCCGCGGGCGAAGGCGAGGGCCCGAGCGACGGCGGCGGCGAGGACGGAGCGGCGGCGGGCCCCGTGGCAGGCGCGCCAGCCCAGGCCGTCGGCGTCGTCGACCGGGGCGGCCACCCCCCCGAGGTGCTCGCGCGCCACGCCCGCTGGGTGCTGGTGCTGCCCTACTTCGAGCTCGAGAGCTACCTCTGCCACCCGGCCCTGCTCATGCCCGCCCTGCGGGTGCGCGACCTCGAGCTGCCCGACGACGAGCTGCTCGACCACCTCATCCGGTCGGCCCGGGCCACCTACATGCCGGCCGTCAACGCCCACCTCACCCACCAGCCCCGTCCCTCGGGCCGGGCCCGCCTCGAGCTGATGGCCCAGCAGTACGCCGACCAGCTGCGAGAGGCCGACGAGCGCATCGCGGCCCGCGACGTCGAGGCCCTGCTCGCCTACTTCCCCGGCCGGCGCCTCGCGAGCCGCCTGTCGCGCAAGCTCGACTTCCTGAGCCCCCAGCACGTGCTCGAGACGCTGATGCGGGTGCCCGGGGTGCGCGCGGGCGACAACCCCGTGGGGGCGCTGCGCCGCGACATCCTCGCCCGCTTCGGTCCCTGAGCCCCCGGGTGGGGGTGTGGGGGCCCGGTGCCGGGCTGCTGGCGGCGCTGGTGCTCGGGCCGGCCCTGGCCGCAGCGGCGCCGCCGACCGGGGGACTGGCCGATCTCCACCTCCACCAGTGGGGCGAGCAGAACTTCGACCACCGCTGGCACCACGGCGCGGCCAGCGGGCCGGTGGCCGAGGCCCTGGCCCCCGGGGAGGACGGCGGCGGGGGCTACGGCGACGGCGCGGGGGGCCGGCGCCAGGACGGGGTGGCCGCCCACGGGGTCGTCGGCCTCGCGGGGCGCTTCGACACGGCCCACGGCCGGCTCGGGCGCCGGATGACCCAGGCCCTCGGGGTGGTCAACACCAGCGACGACACGGCGGCCCATGCCCCGGCGGGGCCCTCGTCCTGGCCCCTGCTGCCCCACTGGCTCGGCTGGCCCACCTCCGACTCCATCGCCCACCAGCAGGTCTGGGAGGGCTGGCTGCGCCTCGCCCACGACGGCATGCCGCTGCTCTGGCACCTGCGCCGCCGGGTGCTGGTGCTCGACGAGGACGGCGAGAGCGTGGCGGTGCG
>CAXQUZ010000441.1:0-3628 GCA_964226865.1 Myxococcota bacterium
CAGACGTGTGCTCTTCCGATCTCCTTCTTGCCGCCAGCACGCACGGCAATGCGTCCGTTGCACGACCCGCACCGCAGCCAGGGCGTGAACAGCCCGTGCTTGCCCACCCGCATGGGGTTCGTCCGTCGTGCGTCCTTCCCTCGCTTCCTGCGGTCCCGCAGTGCCCGCTTGGCCTGGATTCGGTCGAAGGTCGCATCGTCGACGGCAGCCTCATGAGCATCCCGACAGAGGACCTCGCCCTTGTAGACGACATGGCCGCAGTAGAGACGGTTCGTGAGGATGTAGTGGATGTGCCGCGAACGCCAGGCACCCGGCGCAACCTCGCGCGGGCGAGTCTTGTGGCTCGGGGGAGCGATGCCCTCCTGGGTGAGCAGCTCCGCCATCCTCCGGCCGCCGTCGTTGGTCTCGTCCGCCATGCGGAAGATGCGCTGGACCAGCTCGAAGTCGGCGCGGGTGGCATCGGTGACCATGAGGCGATGGCCACCATCGACTTTCACCGCCTCGTAGCCGAAGGACACAGTGCCATGCGCCCAGAAGCCCTTGGCTGCCTGCGACTTCTGCCCCCGCTGTACATTCCGCGACAGCTCCTCGACGTAGCGCTCGGCCAGCCACGCCAGGATGGGCCGGATGAGCTTCCGCATCGACTTGTCGCCGGGTGTGTTCTCGGTGAGCGAGACGACGTCGATGTCGGCATCGTCGAGGGCGGCCAGTGCGCGGAGGCAGTCGAACATGTTGCGGGCGATGCGCGAAAACGCCCACACGTAGAGCCTGTCAATCGGCGGGTGTTCGCCGAGGGAGCGGCTGCGCATGGCCTCCTTCTGGTCTTCGGCCCGTCGGATGAGGGCTTGATAGCTGCGGCGCTTCTTCGTCGACCGCCCGCTGATGCCCTCGTCCACGAACCAGTTCTCCGGGGGGATGACCACCCCCTCGGCGGCCGCGCGGCGCTCGATCTCCTTGCGCTGCTGGTCGATGGACTTGTCCTGGCGGGGGTCGCTGCACCGCAGGTAGGCGGCTCCGATGATGGGCATGGTGTCCTCCGAGGCTGTCGGCCCGGCGAGCTTGACGTAATGCCGGGGTCTCAGGCGACCGACCGCAGAAGAGCGGCCTCGAGGTCACCCAGCGGAAGGCAGGAAGCCCAGCCCCACAACGACGGTGAGCCGGTCTCTTTCAGCCCGTCGCCCACCTTCGGGATGCGAGGCCGGCGCTTGGGCACCGCTTCCTTCACCGTGCGGAGCAACACGCGCAGCCAGGCGTGCTCGTCTTCGAAGACGTGGGGGCGTGCCGTGGCTTCCAGGGCGGCGAGCTCGGCGGGGAAGTCGCGGTTCGCGGCTGCGATGGCGATGGGGGCCGTGGCGACATCGGGTACACACAGGCGCAAGGTGGGCACGGGAGCCTGGAGGTAGCCGTCGGGCTGGCCCACCCCCTTCGGGCCGTGCAGCTCTACCCACGACAGCCCACTCGGCCCGTGAAGCACCGCCAGGCCACCCCAGCCCTGCTTGATGTCCTGGCGGAAGCGGGCCAGCTCGGCCTCGGTGGGAAGAAGTCGCGGAGAACGGCAGGCGCGCGGAGTCCCCCGCACCGTTGAAGCGGCAGTCATGGTCAGTCCTGTCGAGCGGGGAGACGCCCTGTCGCACGGCGGGCCGCTCGACAAAACCCTATCCGGGGGCGGCCGCATATCGCAACACAAGGGCTACGGTTTGCGTTCAATTTCGATGATGACCGTTTGGCGGTCGTTTTCGATGGGTGTCGCTTTTTCTTTCCGCGCGCTCGACCAAGCCCCCGTGCAGTGGCCCATACCAGGGCGAACGACAAAACAGACCCCTTCGACGGACCCGACAATGAAGCCCCTGCCATGCTTTTTGCGGCGTGAGCGCATCGTGGTTGCGCTGGATGCTCACCATGTCTCCCACACCGAGTTCGCGCGCAGTGTTCGCTTGAGTCGGAGCCACTGGTCGCAGCTTCTCAATGGACACCGGCCCGTCACGGCCCGCGTGCGGCGCGTCTTGCTGCGTCATCCGTGCCTTCGCGGTATTCCCGAGGACGAGCTGTGGGTGCGCGCGGAGCCTATTCCCGCGGCGCCCAAGCACGTGTCTGCACCTACGGGTGACGTGGCGACGGACGGCTGACCATGAACCCAACACAAGAAACACAAGCCGCGTCGGCGGCCATGGAGACCTGCGTCTCGAGTCCACCGGTGTGCGCCGCTGCGCTGCCCACGGGACCGGTCCCGGACACGGCGGACGTGGCCTTCTTCGCGTCGGTCTTCGAGCAGATCCCGACGGCTCGCACGGTGCCGTGGGACCACCTCGTCGCCCGCCTGTCCCGCTTCCCGGCGGTACAGCCAGGTTCGACCAAGCGCGACCAGCCCTGCTGGGCTCCGGTGTGGTTCCGCGAGGCCGAATCCAGCCAAGCAGCGGACGTGGTGTCGGTGGGCGCCTTGGTGCTCGACCTCGACGGAGGCCTGTCCATCGACGCTGCCCTGGAGCGCACCTCTGGCCTCGACTGTGTGGTCCACACCTCGTGGAGTCACACCCCGGAGTCGCCGCGGTTCCGGCTCGTTCTGCCCCTGGCACGGCCGGTTCCCGGCGCCCGGTGGCCCGAGGCCTGGAACGCCGGAGTCGATGCGCTCGACCTTCACGCAGACCCTGCCTGCAAGAACGCCAACCGGCGCTTCCTCCTCCCCGTGCAGCCGCCGGGTGCCCCCATGGGCGTCGCTCTCCACCGTCCTGGCGTGGCGCTCGACCTCCTGGCGCTCGCCCCAAAGCCCCGTCGTGTCCGTGGTCGCTTCCGGCACACCCTCACCATCCCGCCCCGTCGACGTGAGGCTGTGATGCAAGCCCTCTTGCGTCGGGAGCCCGAGTCCCGTCGCCGCCTCGGAGAGCACCTTGGCGGTCACCCCTGCGGAGAGGGAGAAGCAGAGCGCGTCGAAGGACTTCCCTGTCCGGCGTGCGCCCGCCCATCGGCCTGGTTCTGGGTGGCTCCCCGTCGTGCGACCCGCGCCCGCTGCCAGCACCGGAACTCCTGCGGATGGGACGGTCCGCTCACCGAGCTCGTGGGGGCGGCATGAACCCCGAGACGGTCCCGAGTGTGGACCTCCAGGTCTTGCTGGGCCTCGAAGACGCCGACAGCCCCGACGAGACCGTGGAGGCCCTGCTCCCCGCCGCCGGCAAGCGCGGCCGCCGGGCGACGCGCGCGGCGGTCCGCACGGTCCTGCACCACGACCCCCGCTGGTCGGGGCGCCTCTGCCTCGACCTCTTCGCCGGCCGGCTTCTCCTCGACGAGGGCGAGCTGACCGACGCCAACCTGACCCGCCTGAACTGCTGGCTGGAGGATGTGTACCAGATGACCCCTTCGAAAGACCTGCTCGCCGAGATGGTGAGCTGCGCCGCCGACGAGAATCCCGTCCACCCGGTCCGGGTGTGGCTCTCGTCGCTCGCGTGGGATGGCGTGTCCCGCCTGCCCCTTCTGCTCCCGCGTGCCCTCGGCACGACCGACACCGAGCTGCACCAAGCCTACGGGGTTGCCTTCCTCGTGGGGGCCGTCGCCCGCGTCATGAAGCCCGGCAGCAAGCTCGACACCATGCTTGTGCTGGTGGGCGCCCAGGGCCTCGGCAAGTCGCGCTTCTGTG
>CAXQUZ010000442.1:0-9194 GCA_964226865.1 Myxococcota bacterium
CCGAGGCCCGCGAGCGCGCCTACCGCGGCCAGGCCCCGGCCCGCTTCGAGATGGTCGCCGACCAGATCCGGGTGCCCTTCGACCAGGACGCCCTCACGGTGCGCACCCTGGTCGATCGCATCGGCACGGTGCTGCCCCCCGACGGCGAGGGCTGGCGCTGGCAGCTCGCGCCGGGGCCCCTGTCGGATCCGGAGCGGCTGCTCGACGAGCTGCGGCGCTACCACGACGGCGAGCTGCCCGGGGCCCTCGTGGCCGCCGTGACCGCCCGGGGGGGCGAGGGGGGCGGCGCCGTGCGGGGCGAGGCGGCGGTGCTGCTGACCCTGCCCCTGGCCTTGGCACCGGCCCTGCGCCGCGACCACATGATCGGGCCGCTGCTGCTGCCCGCGGGTCCCGTCGACCGGGCCCTCGTGCGGGCGGCAGACCTGCCCGCCCTGCGCGCCCGGCTGGCCACCCTCGGCATCCCGCTGGCCCTCGACGGGGGCCCGGTGGCCTGAGCGCCCCGCTCAGCTCCAGGCGCCCCGGCCGAGCGCCCGGGCCAGGGCCACCGCGTCGTGCAGTCGGGCGTCGAGATCGTCCACGACCATTCCGGGAATGGCGATCTTGACGGTGTTTTCGTCGATCTCGGCGTCGTCATAGCGCGAGAGCAGGGCGCCCATGTCGGCCACCCCGGAGAGCACGGCGGCGCCGCCGAAGCTGCCCTGGAGGCGCTGGATGCGGCGGCGGCCGGCGACGATGAGGGTGCGCAGGGGCGGCTCGCGGAGGCCGTCGAGCTGGACCCGCACGGGCACCCCGTGCAGCTCGCCCTGGATGTAGCAGGGACGGTCGTCGCGACCGGCATGGAAGGCGAGGCCGTGCTGGCCGGCGAACATGGCCCAGGGCGCGGCGGCCTGGGCCTCGGCGGCCCGGGCGAGGCCCATGGTCTCGGCGGCGAGGGCGGGCACGTCGGCGGGGGTGGCCGAGCGGGACCAGCGCTGGACCCACTGGCGGCCGAAGCGGTGGCCCTCGTCGCCGCCCAGCTGGCGCAGCGAGGGCCGCTCGGGGGCGTCGGGATCGCCGAGGGGCATCGTCAGCCGCATGATCACCACCGTGCGCCGATCGGCCGTGCGGCCCACCACCGTCGGCCGCCCGTGGAGCAGGCCGCGCACGTGGCCCTCGCCGTCGACCCGGAAGGCGTCGTCGCCGGCGGCCCCCATGCGGGTGGCCACGTCCCCGGACCACGCGAGATCCTTGACCGGCCGGGTGCGCCGGAGGTGGACGAGCATGCCGGCCAGCACGGCGGTGGCGAGCACCAACACGGCGAGCAGGCTTCCCAGCACCCAGGCCATCATGCGGCGAGTCCCTGCATGCGTCGCTCCTCTCGGGGGTCACCTCGCATCTTCGGACGATGCAGGGCGGGGGCCGCAGGCCCCTGACGATTCCCTGACCTATCTCACCGGAACTGGCGTGTCGGGCCCGGGGTCGGCTCGGGTGGACGGCAGCCCTGGTCGCCACCGTCTGCCCGGCATGCCCGTCCCGATCGGCGGCACCTGTGAACCTCTGGCCGGCTGAACACCGCCGGCCGATCGGGACGGGCAGCTCTGCCGACCTCAGCGGGGCGGCGCCGGTTCCACCGTGGCCCGGCGACCGGGCCCCACGGGCAGGGGCTGGCGGTAGTCGAGGGTGAAGCCGAGCCGCCGCCCGGCATCCAGCACCTGCTCGAAGTCGTGCGAGACCGTGGCGCCCGCCTTCTGGGTGACCTCGTCCTCGGTGGGCAGGTCGAAGTCGTTGGCGCCGTAGCGCAGACCGAGCAGGGCGTCCTCGTTGCGGGTGAGGACGGAGGTGCGGATGTGGACGATGTTGTCGAGGAAGATGCGGCAGACCGCCAGCCAGCGCAGGTACTCCTGGAGCCCGACCTCCGTGCCCCCCAGATCGGTGTTGTGGGGCTTGTAGGTCCAGCAGAGGAAGCTCGACAGCCGGCCGCCCTGGTCGTCCTGGAACTGGCGCAGCCGGGCGAGGTGGTCGAGGCGCTCGTCGAGGCTCTCGTCGAAGCCGATGACCATGGTGGCGGTCGAGCCCATGCCGGCGTCGAGGATGGCCTGCTGGGCGGCGTAGTAGTCCTCGACCTTGTACTTGCCGGGGCTGTGGCGCAGCCGGAAGGGGTCGCTCAGGATCTCGGCGCCGCCGCCGGTGATCCAGCGGGTGCCGCCGGCGGCGAAGCGGGCCGCGGCCGTGGCGTAGTCGAGCTTCGCGCGCTTTGCGACGAACATGAACTCGGCGACGGTCATCTCGTAGAAGCTGAGCGCGGGGTAGCGGGCCCGCACGTCCGAGAACAGCTTCACGTAGTGATCGATGCCGAGGTCGGGGTGGAAGCCGCCGTTGAAGCCCACCATCGTGCCGCCGTGGGCGACGAGGGCCTCGATGCGCGCGCAGACCTGGGCGAGCGAGAGGGTGTAGGTGTCGGGCTGGCCGGGGAAGCGGTAGAAGGCGCAGTAGTCGCAGCGGGCCACACAGACGTTCGTGTAGTTGACGATGGCCATCTTCAGGTACGAGGCCCGGTCGGGGGCGTGGAAGCGCGCCCGCACCATGGTCGCCAGCTCCTGGAGGGTGGCGTCGCTGGCCGTGGTGAAGAGCCACGCGGCCTGGTCGCGGGTGACGCGCATGCCGCTGCGCACGCGGCGTCGGATCTCGTCCAGGATGTCGATGGATGCGGTGGTGTCGTCGCCAGGGGCGGACGTGGGGGCGGTCATGGGGACTCCCAAGAGCAAGACGCCCCCGTATCCCAGCCGGGGGACACGGGGGCGGCCAGGGGGCAGAGCCGGCTCAGGCGCCGCGCACCCGGGCCTCGATGGCGGCCGCGACCTCGGAGCACTTGGCGCTGCCGCCGAGATCGGCGGTGCAGGTGCCCTCGGAGGTGACCGTCGCGATGGCGTCGGCGATCTTGCCCGCCGCGGCGTCCTCGCCGAGGTGCTGGAGCAGCAGCACGGCGGCCGAGAGCATGGGCACGGGGTTGGCGGCGTCCTTGCCGACCAGCTCGGGCACCCGGCCGTGGGGGTTGGCGAAGACCCGCACGCCGTCACCGATGCTGGTGCTGGCGCTGGCCGTGATGCCGCCGGCGAGGCCCGCGCAGAGGTCGGAGACGATGTCGCCGAAGAGGTTGGCGCAGAGCAGCACGTCGAACTGCATGGGCCAGCGCACCAGCCGCATGCAGAGGGCGTCGACGATGACCTCGTCGGCCTCGATCTCGGGGTAGTCCTCGGCCACCTTCTGGGCCGTGCGCAGGAAGAGGCCGTCCGACTTCTTCATGATGTTGGACTTGTGGACGATGGTCACCTTGCGGCGGCCGTGGGCCCGGGCGTACTCGAAGGCGTAGCGGGCGATGCGCTCGCAGGCCGCGGCGGTGGTCACCTTGACGGCTTCGAAGACGCCGTCGGTGATCTTGTGCTCCATGCCGGCGTAGATGTCTTCGCTGGACTCCCGGATGACGACCACGTCCATCTCGGGGAAGCGGGCCTTCACCCCGGGGATGGCCTTGGCCCGGCGCACCGTGGCCCAGGTGCCGAGGGCCTTGCGCAGCTCGACGGTGGGCGGCAGCTGGCCCTGGGTGCGCTCGGAGCCCATGCGGCCCTTGAGCACGAGGCCCGTCTGCTTGGCGTGGGCGAGCAGCTCGGGCGAGAGGCTGTCGATGGCGGGGAAGCGGGTCCAGTTGATGTCGACACCGGCGGCGGCCACCACCTTCTCGACCACGTCGCAGGTCTCGGGGCCGACCCAGCCACCGGGAATGAGCGTGACCTCGGGCGTCGCGTTGTTGGCGCTCATGATGGGCTCCGGATCAGAGGTGGGCGATGATGGCGTTGGTGAAGTCGTCGGTCGAGGCGGTGCCGCCCAGATCGCCGGTGCGGACCTCGCCCTTCTCGAGCACGTCGAAGACGGCCCGCTCGATGCGGTCGCGGATCTTGTGTTCGCCGATGTACTCGAGCATCAGCAGGGCGCTGCCGAGCACGGCGAGGGGGTTGGCCTTGCCCTGGCCGGCGATGTCGGGGGCCGTGCCGTGGACGGCCTCGAAGACGGCGATGCTGTCGCCGATGTTGGCGCCGGGCACCACGCCCAGCCCGCCGACGAGGCCGGCGGCGAGGTCGCTGAGGATGTCGCCGTAGAGGTTCTGCAGCAGCAGCACGTCGAAGGGCGTCGGGTCCTGGGCGAGGGCGAAGCCGAGGTTGTCGACCGGCAGGTCGCGCTTCTCGATGTAGGGGTAGGCGGCGCCGACGGCATGGAAGGCGTCGTGGAAGGCACCGTCGGCCATGGGCACCACGCTGGCCTTGGAGCAGCAGTGGATGAGCCGGCGGCCGGTGTAGCGCATGTTCTCGAAGGCCCAGGCCGCGATGCGCTCGCCGGCCTTCTTCGTGCTGACCTTGAGGGTGAGGACCGTGCCGGGCACGACCTCGTGCTCGATGCCGGCGTAGAGGTCTTCGGTGTTCTCGCGAAGGACGACCAGGTCGACGTTCTTGTAGGGGGTCTCGATGCCCGGAATCGAGCGCACGGGGCGGTAGCCCACGTAGAGGTCGAGCTCCTGGCGCAGGGTCACGTTGGCGCTGCGGAAGCCGCGACCCTTGGGGGTCATCAGCGGGCCCTTGAGGCCCAGCCGGTTCCGGCGCACGCTGGCCAGGGTCTCTTTCGGCATGGGCACGCCGAACTGCTCGACGGCCTCGGCGCCGCCCGGCGCCTCTTCCCACTCGATGGGAGCGCCGGCCGCGTCGAGCACGCGGCAGGTCGCCCCGGTGACTTCGGGGCCGATGCCATCGCCCTTGATGAGCGTCACACGGTACTTCACAGTCGCTCCAGTGTCGGGGCTGCGGGGCCCGGTTGGGGGCCCGTGCTCGGTGCCGAGAGCGCGCCCCAAAGGAGCGGCGACTATCCAGCGTCTCCCTCGGCGGCCACCGGCGCGGCCGACTCCACCGCCAGCGCGCAGGGCAGGGGGCCGTGGCTGAGCAGGATGGAGAGATCGGCGGCGGCCTGCATGCGGTCCCGGGGCAGCTTGCCGCTGCTGAGAACCCGGATGCCGTCGTCCTTCACGCCCCGGGTGTTCGGGCGGCTGAGCAGGGCCTGGTCGTCGACCGTGACGGCGAGCTCGCCCTGGGGATCGGCCGCCAGCGCCGCCTCGAGGGCCGTGACGCCGTCCTTGGTCAGGTCGACCCAGGCGTAGGCCACCCCGGACTCGTCGAGGCGGATCTGGGCGCCGGCGACCTGGTCGGGGCCGATCACCGGGCCGCCCGGGCCGCGGAGGGCGAGGCGGCCGGGCCGGGAGAGCATGCGGGGCACGGCCTCGAGGTCGTTGTCGAGGCCGGGCAGGGTGGCCGGGAGGGTGAGGCGGTCGCCCACGAGGCTCCACTGGGCCTCGGCGACCCCCATGGCGGCGGCCCGGGCCTCGACGAGGGGGCGGGCCTCGGCGGCACAGGCGCCCTGGAGCACGATGGTGGCCCGGGGGCCGGTGGCCTCGCCGCCGAACCACGACAGGGCCGCCAGCACGCCGGTGGCCGTCATGAGGATCAGGGCGAAGACGAGGGGCACCGCCATGAAGCGCTGGAAGGCCTCGGAGCGGGGCGCGAGGGCCTGGCCGTCGCCCGCGGGGGGGGCGTTGACGGGCCGGTCGGGAGGGCGGGTGTCAGACATGGGGGCTCGCTATGCCGACCAGCGCCCCCCGTCAGCCGCCCGGCGTGTGTCCTCTCTGGGAACATCGGCCCGGGCTGCGCCGGCGCAGGCAGACGGGCTGTGGTGGTGGAAAATGGCCTGGCAGAGGGTATCTTGGGGTGGCTCGGGTGGCGCCCGGGGGCCCCGCTGTGCCGCGACGGGCCGCGCCAGGGCCGACCGGCGGCGGCACAATGGCCGGCGACCCCCGCGAGCTCCGGAGTCCCCATGCGCTGGTCCCCGACGTCGTCCCCCCTCCGTGCCCTGGCCCTGGGGCTGCCTCTCGTGCTCGCCGCGGCCTGCGGCGACGCCAAGTCTGGCGACTCGGGCGCGGGCACCAGCGACGCGGCCGACGGGAGCGACGGGAGCGACGGGAGCGACGGCACCGACGGGAGCGACGGCACCGACGGCGACAGCGGCGGACCGGACGACCCGCGCCTGGCCCTCGCCATGGCGGCCCCGGCCCACGCGACCACCGACGACTTCTCCTCGCCCGAGGTCTGTGCCGACTGCCACAGCAACGCCGCCACTGCCGACGCCATGCGGCTGCCCGACGGCACGGGCGTCTCGCCCTACGATCTCCAGCACGGCACGATGATGGCCAACGCCGGGCGCGACCCGCTCTTCTGGGCCGTGCTCTCGGCCGAGCAGGCCCAGGCCCCCGCGCTGGCCGATGAGATCACCGACACCTGCCTGCGCTGCCACGCGCCCATGGCCCGCTGGGACGCCCACGCCGCCGGGGAGGCCACCCCGAGCCCCGCGGCCCTGCGCGCGGGCGGCGACGACCGCACGGCCCTGGGCCTCGACGGGGTGAGCTGCACCACCTGCCACCGCATCGATCCCACCGATCTCGACGCCCCCGCGGCCCTCTCGGGCAACTACCAGATCGCCGACAACCAGGCCATGTACGGGCCCCATGCCGACCCCTTCACCGACCCCATGGAGCACCACACGGGCTTCACCCCCACCGAGGGGGACCACATGCTCGACAGCGGCCTCTGCGCGAGCTGCCACACCCTCCAGACCCACACCGTGGCGGACGGGGCGGCGACCGGCGCGACCTACCTCGAGCAGGGGCCCTGGCTCGAGTGGCGCAACAGCGGCGCGGCAGCCGTGGGCACGAGCTGCCAGGACTGCCACATGCCCCCGGTCGACGCCGCCGGCGAGCCCATCGAGACGGCCATCGCCCGCAACCCGGGCGGGCGCGACTTCCCCATCGACCCCCGCCAGCCCTTCGGCCAGCACGTCATGGTCGGCGGCAACGCCTTCATGCTCGGGGTGCTGCGCGACAACCGCGACGTGCTCCAGCCCCGGGCCAGCGACGCCGTCTTCGACGACCAGATCGCCCGCACCCGCGCCTTCCTGACGACCGCGGCCACGGTCACCCTCGAGGAGCTCCACCGCACCGAGGACGGCCTGCAGGCCACCGTCGTGGTCAACAACCACACCGGCCACAAGCTGCCGACGGCCTACCCCTCCCGGCGGGCCTGGCTCGAGCTCGTCGTCACCGACGCGACCGGGGCCGAGGTCTTCCACAGCGGCGGGGTCGACAGCGCCGGCCGGCTCGTGGACGAGAGCGGCAGCCCCCTGGCCAGCGAGCAGGCGGGCGGCCCCACCCTGCCCCACCGCACCACGGTCACCGCCGCCGACGAGGTCCAGGTCTACCAGACCGTCATGGCCGACGGCGAGGGCAGCGCCGTCTACCGGCTGCTCCACGCCGCCCAGTCCACCAAGGACAACCGCATCCTGCCGGCGGGCTGGGGCGCCAGCACCACGGCCACCGAGGTGGGCGACATCGGCCCCGTCGGCACCGACAGCGACCCCGACTACGCCGGCAGCGGCGGCAGCGACCGGGTGCTGCTCGCCCTCGACGGCCTCACGGGCCCGGCCCCCCACACCGTCACGGCGACCCTGCGCTACCAGGCCTACGCCCCCCGCCACGCCGCCGAGCTGGCCCTCGTCGACACCCCCGAGGTGGCTGCGCTGATGGCCATGCTCGAGACGGCGGCCTGGGCGCCCGAGACCCTCGCCACGGCCGCGGCCACCCTCGACTGATGCCGGGTGCGAGGGGGGGGGGCGCGGAGCCCGCGCCGCTCCGGCCGTGCCCGCAGGGCGCCGAGATCGTCCGCGTCCCCGTCCAGGATGAGCCGTGGAACGGTGTTCTCGGTGTTCCACGCCGGGGGGCCACCGGAAGCTCATGGTCCCCCCCTTTCACCTGTGTTCCACTGGTCCCGTCTGCCTTGCGTCCACCACCGGCGCGCCGGCGAACGGAGCCCCCCGATGTCTGCTTCTCCCCGCACGTCTGCCGCCCTGCTGCTCTCGGTGCTCGGCCTCGCCTCGCCGGTCGCCGCTGCGGCGCCCTCCTCGCTGACGCTGACGGGCACGGTCCGGGACTTCACGCCCTCGACCAACCCCGACTTCGAGTACGTCACCGGCTCCGACCGCAACATTGTGACCACGGCCCTGGGCTCGGACGAGAAGCCCGTCTACAACAGCGCCGACTCGAACCCCACGGTCAACAGCAAGTCTTCCTTCGACCAGTGGTACAACGACGTCACCGGCGTCAACCTGTCGACCACCCTCGACATCACGCTCAGCTACGACGCCGCCACGGGCGTCTACACCTACGCCAACTCGAGCTTCTTCCCCATCGATGGCCAGCTCTTCGGCGACTACGGCAGCTCGGGCCACAACTACCACTTCACCTATGAGATCTCGACCTGGTTCACCTACCAGGGCGGTGAGGAGTTCACCTTCACCGGCGACGACGACCTCTGGGTCTACATCAACGGCGTGCGGGTCATCGATCTGGGCGGGGTGCACTCCGCCGAGACCGACACCGTCGACCTCGACAGCATTGCCTCGTCGCTGGGCATCACCCCGGGCGGCACCTACTCCTTCCATCTCTTCTTCGCTGAGCGCCACACCACCCAGTCCAACTTTCGCATCGACACCACCATCGAGTTCCAGGCCGAGAACTGCAGCGACGGGCGCGACAACGACGCCGACGGCCTCATCGACATGGCCGACTCCGACTGCTGGGTCTGCGGCGACGGCATCGTGACCAGCGCGGCCGGCGAAGAGTGCGACGACGGCAACACGACGACGGGGGACGGCTGCACGGCGGCCTGCATCGACGAAGACCAGGACGGCGACGGCGAGCGCGACACGGCCTACGGCGGCACCGACTGCGACGACGGCGACGCGGCCATCTCCACGGCCGCGACCGAGACCTGGTACGACGGCGTCGACCAGGACTGCGACGGGGCCAGCGACTTCGACGCCGACGGCGACGGTGAAGACGCCGACCGCTTCGGCGGCACCGACTGCGACGAGCCTGCTTGGCCTCGATGCTCAGGGCTTGGTTAAATGCGCTGAGTGCGAGTGCTGTGGAGCCTTCGGCTTTGTGAGCGCGGCCGAGCAGTGTCCATGCCTCTGCGGAGGGAGCGAGCGGATTGAGCGTGATGGCTTCTAGAATCGTGATGGCAGCGTGTGCTTTGTGGGCGCGTAGCAGTGCCTGGCTAGCCAGGATG
>CAXQUZ010000443.1:0-19854 GCA_964226865.1 Myxococcota bacterium
CGCGCAACGTCGCCCAGGCCGACCTGGCTGTGGGCGGGCTCCTGGACCCGGAGGCTGCGCCGGAAGGCCTTGCGGGCGGCCAGCAGGTGGACCTGGGCATCCTTCGGGTGGTTCTCGCGGAGGCGCAGCTCGCCCCGGGCGCGCATGCAGGTGGCGGCGCCGAAGCCCTCCCCGGCGGCCTCGAACTGGTCCTGGGCGGCGGCCAGCAGCGGATCGGTCTGGCGCAGCCGGCCCCCCGCGGCGAGCACCAGCAGCCCGAGGTCGCGCCGGCACCAGGCCAGCGGCAGGGCCTCGCCCCGGCGCCGGGCGAGATCGAGGGCCGCCCGTGCCTCGTCCCGGGCCTGGCGGACGCGCCCCGCCGCCACCGACAGCCGGCTGGCCTCGCGCAGGCCCTGGCAGTGGAGGTCGTCCCAGCCGTGGGCCGCGGCACCGGCGACGAGCTGGGCCGTGGCCAACCGGGCCCGCTCGCGGTCGCCCCGCCGCCGGGCCACCCGGGCCTGCATGAGCCAGCCCTCGCCCCAGCGCCGGTCGGCAGCGGGCACCCGGGCCGCCTGCATGGCCCGCTCACGCTCGCCGAGAACAACGTCAGCGCGGAGATACTCACTGTCACGCACGCAAGACCAGGCCCCCTGGCTCAGGGGCACCAGGGCGGCCTCCCGCCGCCCGAGCTGGAGGAGCAGCCGCCCGAGGCGCAGGGCCGCCCGGGGATCGGCGTGCACGGCGAGCTGGGCCTCGAGCACCGCGGCGCAGGCGGCCCGGGCCGTGTCGGCCCAGCCGGTCAGCTCGGCCTCCTGGACCAGGGCCTCCCGCAGCATGCCGTGGACGAAGCGCCAGCCCTGCTCGGGGCCGTCGGCGCCCGGCTCGACCAGCCCCGCGGCGAGGAGGTCGTCGACCAGCTCGAGGCTCGGCCAGCAGCCCGCCTCGCGCCCGGCCGCGAGCCACTCGGCGGTCTCGACCGACATGCCGAGCACGGCCGCGAGCTCGCCGGCCCGCCGCTCGGCCCGGCTGCGGCCGGCCAGGGCCTGGTCGAGGCGGGTGCCCCAGACCTCGCGGAGGTCGCGGGGCAGCCGCGGGTCGGCCCCCGGGCGCAGCACGAAGCGGGCGCCCTCGGCCACGAGCAGGCCCCGCCGCACCCAGTCCTGGACGAGCTGGACCATGAACAGCGGGTTGCCCCCGGTGCGCTCCTCGATGGCGGCCGCCAGCGCCCCGCTCACCTGGAGGGTGTCGTGGATCATCCGGGCGCGGTGGCCCGGGGGGACGGGCCCGAGCTCGATGGCCCGGGCGTCGGGGCTGCGGAGCAGGCGCGCGAGCAGCTGGTCGGGAATGCTGCCCGGGGCCGGCTCGCGGGAGGTCAGCACCAAGAGGAAGGGCAGCCGCTCGCCCGGGGGGCGGCTTTGGAGGTGGAGGGCGAAGGAGAGGGCGTCGGCGCCCCACTGCACATCATCGAGAACAATGATGAATGGGCCATCCTGACTCATGCGGAGCAGCACGCTGCGGGCGGCCGCGTGGCGCTCACCGGCGCTCGAGAAGCCCGTGCGGCCGGCGGGAGCACCGGCCACCAGGAGCCCCAGGGCCCGGGCCTCGGCCGCCGAGAGCCCCCACCGGGACGCGAGCTGGCCGAGGCGCTCGGCGACAGCGCTCGCGTCGGGGGCCGTGCAGCGCAGGGCCCGGGCCAGGGCCGGCCCCAGTCCGTCGGTCGCGCCGGGCTCTTCGCCGTGGAGGGCCCAGAGCGAGTCGGCGACGCCGGCCTCGTGGGCGGCCTCTGTGAGCCAGCGCACGAGGCTGGTCTTGCCCGTGCCCGCCGGGCCGCGCAGCAGCACGACGGGCGCGCCCCCCCGCTCGACCTCGCGCAGGGCCTCCCAGAGCAGCGCCTTCTCCGCGCGCCGGCCCACCAGCGGCACCCGCCGCTTGCCGAAGAGGCGCAGCCCCGCCTCGACCAGCCGCGGCCCCTGGCGGCCCGGCCCGCTCGCCCCGCTCCGGGGCAGGGGCGGGCGGCGCACGGGCACCGGCGCGGGGGCCACGGGGGCCGGCGGGCCCGGGGGCAGCCCCGCGATGGCCTCGAGGGCCGCCAGCGCCTCGGCGGCGAAGCGGAAGCGGTCGGCCGGATCCTTGGCGAGCAGGCGCCGCAGGAAGGCCTCGGCCGCCGGAGGCACCGGCCGGCGGGCGGCGAGGCGGGGCAGGGGCGCGCTGCAGTGGGCCGCCGTGTGGGCGGCGAAGGAGGGCTGGCGGCCGAAGGGCCCCCGGCCCGTCAGCAGCGCCCAGCCGAGGGCGCCAAGGGCGTAGAGGTCGGTCCAGGGGCCATAGTCGGCGTCGTGGCCCCGGCACTGCTCGGGGGCCATGTAGGTGGCCGTGCCCACGACCACCCCCGTGTTGCCCAGCGTCTCGCTGTCTTCGCGCAGCCGGGCCAGGCCGAAGTCGAGGAGCACAACCCGCTCGCCCGTGTCGATGACATTGGCCGGCTTGAGGTCGCGGTGGAGCACCCCCCGGGCGTGGGCGTGGGCGAGGGCCCCGAGCAGCCCCCGGAGGATGCGCACGAAGTCGGGCCAGTCCGTGCGGCCCTTGGCGGCGTTGAGCGAGGCACCGGGGAGCTGCTCCATCGCGAGCCAGGGGCTGCCGGCGCCCACCCCGTCGAGGCCCGGGCCCGCGAGGGGGGCGGCCACCGTGCCGTGGTCGAGCAGGGTCACGATGCTCGGGTGGTCGAGGGCGGCGACGGCCCGCACCTCGCCCGAGAAGGCCCGGAGAAACCAGGGGTCGCGCACCAGCTCGCCCTTGAGCAGCTTCACGGCGACCGCGAGGCCCGTGGCGCGGTGGCGGGCGGCCCAGACGGCCCCCATGCCGCCCTCACCGAGACAGTGGAGCAGCGTGTAGGGGCCGAGCGCAGAGCCGCGGGCGTCGTCAGGGGTCATGGGCCTCTCCCAGGGCCCCCATCGTAGCCGAGGCGCGCGGGCCACACCGGACGGAACCTGACCGGAAACACCCCCATCTTCGCCGGCTTGTTCAGTGATCGACGTCGGCGCCGGCCAGGGCCCGCTCGAGGAGCTGCAGCTCGTCGGCGGCCAGCGAGATGCTGGCGGCGCGCGCATTCTCGCGGGCCTGGGCCGGGGTGCGGGCCCCGGCGAGGGCCGCGCTGATGCCGGGCTGGTGGAGGCACCAGGCCAGGGCGAGCTGGGCGAGGGTGCAGCCGTGGGCGGCGGCCACGGGGGCCCACTGGGCGAGGGCGGCGTTGATCCGCTGGCGCGCGGCGGGCTGGAAGCGCGGCAGCCCCGCCCGCTCGTCGCCGGGCGCGAGCACCCGGTCAGCGGTCATCTTGCCCGTGAGCAGCCCCCGGGCCAGCGGCGAGTAGGCCAGGGTGCCGACCCCGTGGCGCCGACACCAGGGCAGCACCTCGTCCTCGATCCCGCGGTCGAGCATCGAGTAGGGGGGCTGGTTGCTCGCCAGGGCGTGGCCCCGCAGGGCGAGCTGGCGCTGGGCCCGCGCGAGCAGGGGCGGCGAGAAGTTCGAGACCCCGACGGCCCCGACCAGCCCCGCGTCCACCAGCTCGGCCAGGGCGTCCATGGTCTCTTCCACCGGGGTGGAGGGATCCGGCCAGTGGCACTGGAGCAGGTCGACCCGCTCGATGCCCATGCGCGCGAGGCTCGCGGCGAGCTCGTCCTTCACGCTGTCGGCCCGCAGGTTGCGCCGGACCTGGAGGGGCGCGCCCGCGTGGGTGGTCGAGAAGAAGGGCACCCCCCGCTCGTCGTCCCAGCGCAGCCCCACCTTCGTGAGCACCTGGACCTCGTCCCGGCGGCCGGCGATGGCCCGTCCGACGACCCGCTCGCTGTGGCCGCAGCCGTACATGGGCGCCGTGTCGATGCTCGTGATGCCCGCGTCGAGGGCCGCGTGGATGGCCGCCACTGCGGCGTCGTCGTCCGAGGCCCCCCACCACCAGCCGCCGATGGCCCAGGCGCCGAAGACGACCCGCGACACCCGACACCCGCTCTCTCCCAGCTCCACCTGCTCCATCGCT
Source organism: Myxococcota bacterium (assembly GCA_964226865.1). Taxonomy (GTDB): domain Bacteria; phylum Myxococcota_A; class UBA796; order UBA796; family UBA2385; genus CAXQUZ01. The sequence continues at coordinate 4,007 of CAXQUZ010000443.1, forward strand.
GCCTCCTGCGTGCCCCCGGCCTCTACCCGAGCCCGGCCCGGGGCCCACCCTCACTCGGGCGCGGGCGCCCCGCTGGCTTCGGCTTCGGCCGCGGCCTTCTCTTCGGCCTCGCGGGCCTTGCGCTTCCAGAGGCCCTCGTACTTCTTGGCCTCGGGATCGGGCGGCGGGTGGGCGATGGTACAGGCGCCCGCGGGCTTGTCGCCCTCGAGGAAGGGCGCGCCGATCAGCCGGCAGCTGCCGTTGCTGTACTTGCCGGTCTGGGTGCAGACCCCCCGGCCGCGGATCTTGACGCCCTCGAACTCGCGCACGGGCAGCCCCTCGTGGGCCGCGCGCATCCACCAGCCCCACAGCGGCGCGGCGAGGTCGCTCGCGCTGCCGCCGATGCGCCGGGGCTGGTCGTAGCCGATCCACAGGGCGGCGGCGTACTGGGGGGTGCCGCCGACGAACCAGACGTCCTTCTCGCTGTCGGTGGTGCCGGTCTTGCCGATGGCGGGGCCGTTGTAGCCCGGCCGGCCCGCCGCGCCCCGGGAGGCGCCGCCCGTGCCGTAGGTGATGACGAGCTGCATGATGCCGCGGGTGAGGGCGGCGTCTTCGGGGGTCATGACCGCGGGACGCTCCTCGAGGGGCGAGACCCGGGTGTGGCCGCCGGCGTCGACGGCCTGGACCACCGGCCGCCCCGAGGCCAGCCGCCCGTCGGCGACCACCGTGGCGACGAAGCGCGCCATCTCGAGGGGGGTGACCTCGCCCGTGCCCAGGGCCAGGCCCATCTCGTCGCGCCAGTGGCTGGTGTCGTAGCCGAGCTTCGTGGCCCACTGCTTGAAGGGCACGGGGCCGCCGAGCTCTTCGAGCAGGGAGGCCGTGGCGACGTTCTGGCTCCAGGCGAGGCCCATGGCGAGGGTCGAGGTGTTCGAGTACTTCCAGCCCACGTTGCGCGGCCGCCAGCCGTCGGTGTTGGGGAACACCCGGTGGTCGTTGCGCACGGTGTCGTGGGCCCGCCAGACCCGCTGGCCCTCGGCGTCGCGCTCGGCGAAGGCCATCGCGTAGACCAGCGGCTTGATGGAGGAGCCGGCCTGGCGCCGGGCCTGGGTGGCGCGGTTGAAGTCGGTCGCGAGGGCCTGGGTGCCGCCGTAGGCCGCGACGAGGAAGCCCGTGTCGGGCGAGACGATGGCGCCGGCCGCCTCGAGGGGGTCGTCGCTGCGCCGGCCGACCGCACCCTCGAGGAAGCGCAGCCGCGTCGGGATGAGGTCGTCCGAGGTCTCCTGGACGACCACGTCGAGGGCCGTGTGGACCTCGAGGCCCGAGCCGTAGATGACGCCCACGGGCAGGTCGGACTCGAGCCACTGGCGGGTGGCCTGGAGGTAGGCGGGGTAGCGGTCTTCGGGGAGGGTCGGGGTGACCGTGGCGACCGGCTCGGCGAGGGCCCGATCGATCTCGTCCCCTGGCCAGCCCAGCTCGCGCATCTTCTGGAGGGTGCGGTCGCGGCGCTCGCGGGCCAGCGCGGGGCTCCGGTCGGGGGCGAAGCGGCCCGGCGCCGGGAGGATGCTGGCGAGGGTGGCGGCCTGGCCGAGGCTCAGGGCCTCGGGCTCGACGCCGTAGTAGTGGCGGGCGGCGGCCTTGAAGCCACAGATGGAGAAGGAGCCGAACTGGCCCAGGTAGGGGGCGTCCAGGTAGAACTGGAGCACCTGCTCCTTGCCGAGCTCGCGGTCGAGGGCCACGGCGGCGACCATCTCGCGGATCTTGCGCCGGAGGGTGCGCTCCTTGTCCTGGCTGAGGTTGCGCACCACCTGCATCGTGATGGTGCTGGCCCCCTGCATCATGCCCTGGCCGCTGATGTTGACCCAGAAGGCCCGGGCCAGGCCCACGGGGTTCACGCCGAAGTGATCGTAGTAGTCGGTGTCTTCGGCGGCCATCAGCGCCGCGATGAGGTGGTCGGGCGCCTCGTGCAGGGGCAGGTGGGCGCGGATCTCGGCGTCGGGGCCGATGAGCTGGCCGATGAGCAGGGGCTCCATGGCCAGGGGGCGGGTCCAGCCCTCGGTGCCGGGGGGCTGGGGGCCCTCGGGGAAGACGCCGCCCCGGGGCACGACCTCGCCGGTCTTCTCGCAGAACTCCCCCGGTGCGCGCGGCGGGCAGGCCGGGGTGTAGTCCCGGGCCTCGGCGTGGGCGATCCGGCGCGCCTTGGGCAGATCGAGGGGCGCCGGCGCGCTCCAGACCCGCCCGGGGAAGGACCAGCCCGGGTGGGCCAGCTCGTGCTGCTGGTGGGCGCGGGCCATGGCGACCGCGGCGTCGCGGGCCTTGACCCAGCGCGGCCAGCCCAGCGCGGCGAAGGTGGCCGCGAAGGCGATCGAGAACAGGACGCCCAGCCGCAGCGTGGTGCTGAGCACGCGGCGGAAGAGCGAGCGCGGGGGCCGTCGGGAGGCCGACCTCACTCGACCGGCTTTCCTGCTGCCTGCCACGCGCGGGTCCCGCCTTCGACGTTGATGGTGTGGGCGAAGCCGGCGCCGGCGAGCTGGGCCTGGGCCCGGCCGCTGCGGTTGCCCGAGGCGCAGATCAGGTAGAGCGGCTCGTCTGTGTGGGGGGCGAGCTCGTCCATGCGGCTCGAGAGCTGGTCGAGGGGGAGGTTCACGGCGCCGGGCACGTGGCCGGCGGCGTACTCGCCGGGGGTGCGCACGTCGTAGAGCACGACCTTGCCGCCCTTCATGGCGGCGTCGAGGCCCGCCACGTCGACCGCCCCTGCCTTGACCGGGGCCGCCGCTGCCGGGGCCGCCGCCTTGTCGCCCGCCGGCGGGCTCGTGCCCCCAGCACAGGCCGACAGCGAGATCAGCAGCACAGCGCCCGCGACGCGGGCCCCCAGTGCGGGGACGAGAGCAGAGAGAGAAGGCGACACGCGGTCTCCACGGACAAGGGACCGCCCGCCGATATCACCTTGGGCGCCGACATGCGGCAAGTGCGCCCCACAAGGCCCTGCCCCTGCGGTCTGCCGCCCCCTCCTGCACCCCCCTTCCACCCGTCCGAATCATCGGCCGGCGCCCGCGTCCGAGCCGCGACCCCTGCGAGAGCCCACCATGCGCCGCCTGTCCCCTGCCCTCCAGCCGCTCGCTGCCGCCGCCCTCTGCCTGGGCGTCTTCGCCGTGCCCGTCGGCGCCGTGCTCTCGCCCCGGGTGCCCGTCGTGCCCACGACCACGGCGGCCCCGGAGGCCCCCGCCCGCACGGTCGTCTACCGGCCGGCCCCCGCGCCGGAGCCCGCGCCAGCGCCAGCGCCAGAGCCAGAGCCAGAGCCGGAACCGGAGCCCACGCCCGCCCCCGTCGCCGCTGCGCCCGCGCCCGCCCCCGCGGCCCCGGTCCCCGCCGCCCCCGCTCCGGCTCCCGCGCCCGCCGCAGTCGCCGCCGCCCCACCGCCCCCGCCCGCGGCCCCGTCCCCGACCCGCCGGCGCCGCCGCCGCAGCTGTGCCCCCGACACCTCCCAGGTGGCCCGCCTCGCCGACCACAAGTGGTCGGTCGAGCGCGACCTCATCGACCACTACGCCAAGCACATCGACCTCGCCTACCGCGAGCTCGCCCGGGTCGACTGGGCCCGGGATCCCGAGGGCCAGATCATCGGCTTCGAGGTCCAGCGCATCCGCTGCGGCAGCGTGCTGCGGGCCGTCGGCTTCGAGAAGGGCGACGTCATCACCTCCATCAACAACAAGCGCATCCGCTCGGTCGCCGGCGCCCTCCGGGCCTATGTGGCCCTGCGGGTGCGCCGCCGCCTCGACGTGCGGGTGCGGCGCGCCAGCGGCGAAGAGGTGCGGCTGCGCTACCGCCTCACCTGAGCGCCGCCGTGGCCCCCGGGCCGCCGCCGCGCTAGCACCACCGGGTGCCCGTCCTGCCCGGAGTTCTCGTGTCTGCGCCCGGCTCCCCCCGCGTCCCCCTGGCCACCCCCCTCGAGATGGCCCGCATGTATGCGCTGCTGGCGCCGCTCCGGGCGCTCCACCGGCCCACCTTCTCGGGCTTCGAGAACATCCCGAGCCAGCGGCCCCTGCTCTTCGTCGGCAACCACACCCTCTACGGCGTGCTCGACACCCCCCACCTCTACTTCGCCCTCTACCGCCAGGCGGGCATCCGGCTGCGCGCCCTCGGCGACCACGCCCACTGGAAGCTGCCCGGCTGGCGCGAGCTGCTCGCCCGCTTCGGCGCCATCGACGGCACCCGCGAGAACTGCGCAGCGGCCTTCGAAGACGGCGAGTGTGTGCTGGTCTTCCCCGGGGGCGCCCGGGAGGCCTTCAAGTCCCAGAAGGACCGCTACAAGCTGCTCTGGGGCGAGCGCCTCGGCTTCGCCCGCATGGCCCTGCGCCACGGGGCCCGGATCGTGCCCTTCGCCGCCCTCGGGGCCGACGAGATCTTCGAGCCCGCCGTCGACGCCGACGAGCTGCGCCGCCACCCGGTCGCCCGGGCCCTGGGCGAGCTGGGGCTCCGTCCCGACCTGCTCCCGCCCCTGCCGCGGCGGGCCGTGCCCAACCCCCAGCGCATGTACTTCCACTTCTGCCCGGCGGTCGACCCGGCCGCCTGGGCCCACCTCGACGAAGACGCCGCCGCAGCGGGCATTCGCGACGCCACCAAGGACGCCATCGAGGCCGGCCTCGCGCGCCTCGTGGCCGCCCGCGACGCCGACCCCATGGCCGACTTCACCCGCTACGTCGGGCTCAACGTGGGCAAGGGCCTCAACTGGCTCTTCGAGCGCGCCCAGGCCGCGAAGCCCGCCCCTGAAGCGCCACCGGCGCCCCCATCCGAAGACGGGGCGCCGGGCCCGGACGACCAGGGCTGAGGGGGCTCAGCTCGGGTCGGGCTTGGGGGTCTCGGGGCCGCTGGGGGGCAGCTCGGGGGCCTTGACATAGGCCGCGTCGACCTTGCCCTCGAGGGCGCCGAGGAAGGTCACGATGCTCTTGACCTCTTCGTCCTTGAGCTCCTTGCCGAGCTGGTGCTTGGCCATGAGCTTGACCGCCTCGTCGAGGCTCTTGATCGAGCCGTCGTGGAAGTAGGGGCCCGTGAGCGTGATGTTGCGCAGCGAGGGGGCCTTGAAGACGTGGAGGTCGGCGTCGTTGCCCGTGACCTCCTTGCGGCCCTCGTCCTTGGTCTCGTAGGGCACCACCATGCCGAGCTTGAAGTAGCCCTGGCCGCCGACGGCGACGCCGCTGTGGCAGGCGGTGCAGCCGGTGTCCATGAAGGTGGAGAGACCGGCGAGCTGGGCGTCGGTCAGGGCCTTCTCGTCGCCCTTGAGGAAGGCGTCGAAGGGGGCGGGGGTCACGAGGCCGCGCTCGAAGGCGCCGATGGCCGTGGCCATGTTGTCGAAGGTGACCGGGTCGTCCTGGCCGGGGAAGGCCTTCTGGAACATCTCGGGGTAGGCCGGGATGCTCTTGAGGGTTTTGACGGCGGTGGCCTCATCGGGAACGGCCATCTCGACGGGGTTCAGCACGGGGCCCTTGGCCTGGGCCTCGACGTCGGCGGCGCGGCCGTCCCAGAACTGGGCGACGTGGAGGGCGGCATTGAGGCTGGTGGGCGAGTTGCGGCCGCCCAGCTGGCCCTTGTGGCCCGGCGAGAAGGGCTGGTTGTCGACCCCGCCCTTGGCCAGGTCGTGGCAGGAGTTGCACGAGATGTCGTGGTTCTTCGACAGGCGGGTCTCGTAGTAGAGGCTGCGGCCCAGCGCGATCATGTCGTCGGAGGCCTTCTCGCCCATCCACGCGGGCAGGGGCTTGAACATGGCGCCGGCCTTGGCGGCGAGGGCCTTGGCGTCGGGACCCTTGGCCGCGGGGGCCTTGTCGGCGGTCTTGGCGGCGTCGGCCTTGGGGGCGGGCGCGGCCTTCGGGGCCTCTGCGCCCTGGTCGGCACAGGCGGACAGGGTGAGCCCGATGGTGAGGAGGAGGGTGCGCATGGGGAAGCTCACAGGCAGGGTGGTGGACAAAGACGGGCCAGGGGCGACGAGATCGCCCCAGGGGGGGGCGTCTTCGGAGGAGGTGGTGCGGTGCGCGCGGGGGGGGTGGCTAGCCCGCGCGGCGCCCGCGGTCACGGGTGCGGGATCAGGTCGGGGTGGCTTCGGCGCCAGCGGCAGCCGAGATGCCAGGGAGACCGGGCACAGTGGGGCCGAGCGCCGTCCCGATGGGAACCGGCCGCGCTGCGCCCCCCGTGCCCCGCCACCGCGGGCGGCTCAGTCTCTCACGAAGCGGGCGACCGCCTCAAGATGGTGGGTCTGGGGGAAGAGATCGACCCCCCACACATCGGTCAGCCGCCAGCCGCCCTCGGCGAGCACGGCCCGGTCGCGGGCCAGCGAGGCGGGCCCACAGGCGACGTAGACCAGCACCCGGGCAGCGGCCGGCAGCTCGTGGGCGAGGACGCGGGCGGCGCTCGGGTGGAGGCCCGCCCGGGGGGGATCGACCACCACCACGGGGGCCGGTCCGAGGTCGAGGGAGGGCAGCAGGGCCTCGACCGCGCCGGCATGCCACTCGCCGGAGACACCGTTGAGCACGGCATTCTCTCGTGCCCGCAGGATCGCTCCCTCGTGGAGCTCGACGCCCACGACCCGGTCGACCCGGTCGGCGAGGGCGAGGCCGATGGCGCCCACCCCGCAGTAGAGATCGGCCAGCACGGGCGCCCGCTCCCGGTCGAGGCCCGCCGCCTGGGCGATGGTCTCGACCAACACCTCGGCGCCCGCCGAGTTGACCTGGAAGAAGGCGTCGTGGGGCAGGGCCAGGGTGGCGGCGCCGAGGCGGTGGTGGAGCCGGGCCTCGCCGTGGAAGACCGCGGCCAGCTCGCCCCGGGCCACCTCGGCCACCCCGTCGTTGACCACGTGGATGACGCTCTCGACCCCCGGGAAGGCCGCGATGCCGTCGGCGACCCGCCGCACCTCGTCGGCGTCGAAGGCGCCCGAGGTCACGAGGCTCACGAGCAGGGCCGGGGCCGCGGGGGTGCCGGCGTCCCGGAGGATGAGGTGGCGCCAGACGCCCGTGTGGCTGTGGCTGTCCCAGACGGGATCGAGCTGCTGGTCGACCACCCAGGCGATGATGGGCTGCATGGCGGCCGAGCCCAGGGGGCAGCCCCGCACGGGCACGATCTTGGACCACCAGCCGGGGGGATGGAAGCCGAGAAAGCGCCCGGTGAAGCCTTCTTCGGGCTTGCCCTCCCGGGCGAAGCGGCGGGTGCCGAAGCTGAGCTCGAGCTTGTTGCGGTAGTGGTAGCCGTCGGGCGAGGTGGGCCGCACCGGGTGGAGGGCCACTGCGTCGTCGCCCGGGTGGTCGCCGAGCTCGATGAGGCGCCCAAGCAGGTCGCCCTTGTGGGCCAGCTGGGCGTCGACGGGCAGCTGCTGGAGCTGGCAGCCCCCGCAGACGCCGAAGACGGGGCACCGGGGCGCCACCCCACCGGGCGGCGGCGAGAGCTCCTCGACCAGCGTCGACTTCTGGCGCCGGCCCGGCCGCACCAGGACCCGGGCGCCGGGGGCACCGGGGCGCACCATCCAGCGGCGGCCCTGGTCGTCCAGACCGCTGCTGTGCTTGGCCTCGAGGCGATCGAGCGCCACCTCGACGGGAGCCTTCCTGCGCTTGCCACGACCCATGCGAACACCTCGGGGAGTCCGCGGCGCTATCGCCCAGGGCCGCCCCGCGCCACGCCGGCCTCAGTCGAGGCTGACCGTGCGGGACTCGATGGTGGCCGCAGCGATCTGGTCCTCGGTGAAGGCGATGTCGCGCATCACGCTGTCGCTGTAGAGCGCGGTCTGGTCGGCGTGGTGGGGGCTGTCGCGCACCTCGGACTGGGAGTAGGTCATGACGGCCCGGGCCACCGGGGCGCCGTCCTGGTAGTCGACGGCCATGACCCAGGAGTTGCCGTAGTTGACCAGGTAGCCCTCGGTCGTGAGGTCGCTGGTGCTGTTGACCACGCTGCTGCGGCGCGGCACGTCGAGCAGCACCCCCTCAGCGCCGCCGCTGTAGGCCGCGATCTGGATGACCCCCTCGAAGCCCTGGCCGCCCGGGAAGGGCACGGGGCTCTCGTCGGGGCCCCGGGGCAGGAACTGGGCCTCGCCGAGGGGCGTCGTCGGGGCCAGCCCGGCCGCCTCGAGGCGCAGCAGGGCCAGCGCCAGGGCGTCGAGCACGGGATCCTCGTCGAGGGCCGCTGCGTCGCTGGCGGCGAGGCCCCGGGGGGTGTCGACCGGGTCGTCGGGATCGAAGGCCTCGGCCCAGAGCAGCCCCGCGTCGTTGAGGTCGTCGCTGTCGAAGAGGCCCGAGCCGATGAGCTCGCGCCAGACGACGGCGCCCACGGCGTCGGTGCTGACCCGGCCGTGCCAGGCGGCCAGGGCATCACAGCCCGGGCCCAGGTCGACCTCGACCGTGCCGTCTTCCCACGCGACGGCCCAGGGGCCGCCCTCCCGCCGGGCCTCACAGCGCACGAGAACATCGTCGAGCAGCTCTTCTGCGAGGATGCCCCGCCCCGAGAGGGCCGCGGCCTCGAGCTCGGCCAGCGACATGCGCCCGTCCTCGCCGCTGGGGCCCGCCGGGCTGGTGTCGGCGAGGTAGCGCGCGTTCATGCGGGTGCGGGGGCTGCGGGGGCTGCGCTCGGGGCCGTAGAGCGGCGAGAGGCCCTCGAGGGGCGCCGCCGGGTTGGTGAGCCAGTGGTTGTCGTTGGCGTTGTAGACGAAGTCGCTGCGCTCGAGCTGGGGCATCTCGTCGTAGGGCACGAGGCCGGGCTCGCGGGCGCCGGAGCGGCGCTCCCAGCGGAAGACCGGGTCGTCCGAGGGCACGGAGTAGACGCCGTAGCCGGCAAAGACGCTGCTGATGGCATCGGTGCTGGCGAAGGACTGCCAGGCGGCGAAGGCGGCGTCGCTCCAGGCGGGCACGGCCGACGAGTCGATGTACCAGGCCCGGCCGTCGGCGGTGGCGGCCATGGTGTGGACCCAGGGGATGCCGAGGTGGTCGCGGTGGGCGGCCTGGAACTCCTCGAGCGAGCCCGCGCTGTTCATCGCGTCCCAGGTGGGCAGCATCTCGAGGTTGTTGGCGTTGGCGTCCTGGATGGCCACGGCGAGCACGGGGCTCCAGCCGAAGACCGGGGCGTTGATGACCGGCCCGAAGGACGAGGCCCAGGTCGACCGGCTGCGGGTGGAGACCGTGCCGTCGTCGCCGAGCACCTCGATGCTGTGGACGGTCTCGACCATGTCGCGCCAGCCGTCGCCGTCGTGGTAGCGGGTGGGGTCGTCCGGATCGAGCACGAGCTGGACCGCGATGAAGCGGGGCGCGCCCGAGACGGTGTGGGTCCAGGCGACCTGCTCGTTGAAGCCGATGTTGACGAGCGGGATGCCCATCAGCGCCGCGCCGTAGACGTTGAGCTCACCGGGGATGGTGAGGTGGAACTCGTGCCACTTGCGGTTGCCCACGGCGGGGAAGTGGGTGTTGGAGAGCAGCATGCCGCCGCCGCTCTCGCTGCGCTCGCTGCCGAGGGCCCAGCCGTTGCTGCCCAGCAGGGGCTCGCGGACGAATTCGAGGGTGCGGTCGACCGGCGGCGGCGGGGGCACGGGGGCCGCGGACCGGGCGCTGGTGGGCGGGGTGGCCGAGCCCACGGCGTCGACGAAGACCTTGCCCGAGCCCTCGAGGCCCAGGGCCAGGTAGTAGGTGAGCAGGTCGATGTGGTGGATGGGGCGCACGAAGTCGGCGCCGGCGCAGCGCGGGTCGGGGATGCCGTCGACGCCGACCTCGTCGAGCCAGGCGTTGACCCCGGCGGCGTAGCCGATGAGGCCCGCCTGGAGCGAGGGGTCGAGGGAGAACCAGCCGGCCTCGGCCTGGGCCTTGACCCCGAGGCCGAGCCAGCCGGCGTCTTGGTGGACGTAGAGGTCGTCCTCGCCGGGGCCGAAGTAGCGGGCCCGCTGGCTGTTCACCATGACCACCTGGTCCATCAGCGTGCAGAAGTGGTCGCGGGCGAAGGCGTAGCCCAGGCCGAAGGTGACGCTGCCCCGGTCGGCGGCCTGGACGTGGGGGATGCCGTGGGTGGTCCAGCGGATCTCGGCCGTGTAGGGCCCCACCTCGACATCGTAGGGGTCGGGGCCGGGCGTGCTGCCGTCGTCGCCGTCGCTGCCGTCGCTGCCCTCGCTGCCACCGACGGCGGTGGGCTTGGGGTCGCCGTCCCCCGCACAGGCCGCGAGGCCCGCCAGCGAGAACAGGAGCAGGGCCGGGGGCCCGAGACGGTGGCGGGAGGGGGCCTGCATGGACGGCTCCGTTGCGGAAGGTCCCCCTGGTGTAGCCGAGGCTCCGGGGAGGGGCGAGCAGCGCCGGTCTCCGGGGGCCCGGGGCGGCGCGGGGGTGGCCTCCTGATAGGCTCCGCGCCCGACTCCGAGGTGCCCCCGATGCCGTCCCCTGCCCTGCTCGTCTCCCTGCTGCTCCCGGGCCTGGCCCACGCCGCCCCCGCCCGGCCCGCGCTGGCCGACGACCCCCACCTCACCGGCGCCGCCACCGACGCCCCGGCCGGCGAAGACCCGGGCGACAGCGCCGGAGACGAAGACTGGGACGTGCTGGCCGCCCACGGCCAGACCCACACCCTCGCCCTCGAGCTGGACGAGGCGACCTGGATGAACGTCTCGATCCACGAAGATACCTTCGTGACCGATATTCTCGGCAATCTCTACACGGGCTCGCTCTCCGGCGGGGCCCTCCGTCCGCTCACGACGGGCCCCCAGTGGGACACCGAGGCCGTCTTCTCGCCCGACGGCCGCACCATCGCCTACGCCAGCGACGAGGGGGGCAACGAGAACATCTGGCTGCTCGACGTCGCGACCGGCGAGAAGCGCCAGCTCACCGACGAGTCCGAGGCCCGCATGACCGCCCCGGCCTGGGACCCCAGCGGCGACTGGCTCGTGGTCCGGCGGCGCACCGTCGACACCCGCTCCATCGGCGTGACCGAGCTCTGGCAGGTCAGCGTGCACGGCGGCAAGGGCACGGCCCTGACCAGCAAAGACAGCCACCCCCACGCCGGCGAGGCCCACCTCTCGGGCGACCACATCTACTTCTCGAGCCGGGCGGGCCGCTTCCAGTACGGCCACGACCCGGTCGGCGGGCTCTGGTCCATCCAGCGCCTCGACCGGCGCACCGGCCGCATCGACAGCATCGTCCAGGGCAGCGGCAGCGCCGTGCGCCCCGTGGTCTCGCCCGACGGCACCGAGCTCGCCTTCGTCACCCGCGACCGCACGAAGACCAAGCTCGAGCTGGTCGAGCTGGCCTCGGGCCGCCGCCGGGTGCTCGCCGACTGGCTCGACCACGATCAGATGGAGGGCTTCGCCCTGCACGGCGTCTACCCCCAGCTCGACTGGACCGACGACGGCGCGCGCATCGTGCTCTGGGCCGGCGGCAAGCTCTGGAGCGTCGACCGGGCCGGCACCCGGGCGCCCCTGCCCTTCACCGCCGCGGGCAGCTGGCGGCTCCACCAGGTAGAGCGCGCCCGCCACGACGTGCCCGACGAGGTCGAGGCCAAGGTCATCCGCTGGGCGGTCGAGAACCCCCGCACGGGCGCCCTGGCCTTCTCGGCCCTCGGCGAGCTGTGGACCCAGGCGCCCGGCGGCGTGGCCCAGCGCCAGAGCACGTCGACCGGCTACGCCCCCGCCTGGTCGCCCGACGGCAAGCAGCTCGCCTGGGTCTCGTGGACCGACTGCCCCGTCGCCGAGCCGGCCCCGGGCGCCGACTACCCCGACTGTGGCGGCGCCCTCCACATCACCAAGGGCAAGCGCACCGAGACCCTGCCCCTGCGCGGCCAGTGGGTGGCCCCGGCCTGGCTGCCGGACGGCGCGGGCCTCGTGGCCTGGCGCGGCACGGGCGGCACGACGGCCATGCCCCTGACCGGCGAGCCCCGGATGGAGCTGGTGCTGCTCCGGCCGGGCCGCAAGGGCGCCTGGGACGCCCAGGTGCTCGACCACGAGGGCTTCCGCGGGGGGCTCGAGCACGCGCCCGTGCCCGTCGTGCACGGCGACAGAATCTACATGCTCAGCTCGCGGCCCGGCAGCGGCCGGGTGCCCGCCCAGGTGCTGCTGCGCAGCGTCTCCATCCACGGCGGAGATGCCCGCGTCCACGCCACCTTCGACGGCGCCCAGGAGATCGCCCTGGCCCCGGATCTGGGCCACGTCGCCTGGCGCCAGGACTACGCCGTCTACGTCGCCCCCTTCAGGGCCACCGGCGGCGAGCAGGACTTCGGCGGCGGCGCCACCCCCAAGCGCAAGGTCAGCGACATCGACGGGGCCTGGCTGCAGTGGTCGCCCGACGGCCAGCGGCTGCACTGGATGCAGGCCAACACCCGCCACACCCTCACCGTCGACGACGCCCAGCTCTTCGGCGCCGAGGTCGAGGCCGACGCGCCGGTGGCCGGCATCCAGACCGAGACCATCGCGCTGCGCATGCCCCGGGACCGGCCCGCGGGCACGGTCGCCTACACCCACGCCACCGTGCTCACCATGGCCACCGCCGACGGCGCCCCCTGCGCGGACTGCACCGTGGTCGTCGAGGGCGACCGCATCCGCTCGGTCGAGAGCAAGGGCGCCGTGCCCGCCGGGGCCCGCGAGGTCGATCTCGCCGGCGCCACGGTCATTCCCGGCCTCGTCGACGTCCACGCCCACCTCCACTACAGCGCGGGCGATGTGTTGCCGGCCCAGGAGTGGCGCTACCTCGTCAACCTCGACTACGGCGTCACCACCCTGCACGACCCCTCGGCCGACACCGAGCTCGTCTTCACCCAGCGGGAGCGGGTCTTGGCGGGGCTGAGCCGCGGCCCCCGGGTCTTCTCGACCGGCTTTGTGTTGTATGGCGCCCTCGGCAACCACAACGCCGAGACCCCCGACAAGGAGACCGCCCGGCGCCACGTCCAGCGGCTCCAGGCCCTCGGCGCCACCTCGGTCAAGGTCTACCAGCAGTCCCGCCGCGACCAGCGCCAGTGGTACATCGAGGCCTGTGACGAGTTGGGCATGCTCTGCACGGCCGAGGGCGGCGGCGACATCTGGATGAACCTCGGCATGGTCGCCGACGGCATGCACAGCATCGAGCACGCCCTGCCCCGGGCGCCCCTCTATGCCGACGTCAAGGCCTTCTTCGCCGCCTCCTCCCAGGCCGCCGACTCCTGGGGCAGCGCCTACACCCAGACCCTCAACGTGGCCTACGGCGGCATGGGCGGCCAGCAGTGGTACTGGCAACACATGCACCCCTACGCCGACGGCTCGCGGGAAGAGGCCCGCATGCTGCGCCACTACCCCCGGCGGCTGCTCGACCAGAAGGCCTGGCGCCGCAACGTCGTGCTCCAAGACGGCGACTGGAACCACGAACAGGTCGCCCGGGACGCCGCCGAGATGATGCGCGGGGGGCTGCTCACGACGCTGGGCGCCCACGGCGAGCTCCAGGGCCTCGGGGTGCACTGGGAGCTGTGGAGCATGGCCGGACCGGGGGCGATGACGCCCACCGAGGCGCTGTTCTCGGCAACGATGCACGGGGCCCGCTACCTCGGCATGGAGCACGAGATCGGCAGCATCGAGGCGGGCAAGCTGGCGGACTTCGTCGTGTTGGATGCCGACCCGCGGGACGACATCCACAACTCTTCGCGCATCCGCTTTGTCGTGGCCAACGGCCGGGTGTGGGACGAGGGCGCCCCGGCGGCCGCCACCGCCGCCGAGTAGGGCGCGGGCCTCAGCCCTCGGGGGCCGGGACCGGCGCCGGCGCGGGCGGCGCCCCCGGGCCCGGAGGACGGGCCTCGATGCGCACCCGCTCGAGCACCACCGGCTCGAGGGGGGCGTCCATCTGGTTGCGGGGCACCCGGGCGATGGCCTTGGTGACCGCCACCGCTCCCGGGTCGCACTGGCCGAAGATGGTGTGCTTGCCGTTGAGGTGGGGCACGGGCACCTCGGTGATGAAGAACTGGGAGCCGTTGGTGTGGGGGCCCGAGTTCGCCATGCCCAGGCGGCCGGGGCGGTCGAAGGCCAGGGCGCTGTCGATCTCGTCCTGGAAGCGGAAGCCCGGGCCGCCCGTGCCCTGGCCCAGGGGGTCGCCGGTCTGGATCATGAACTCGGGGATGACCCGGTGGAACACGATGTTCTCGTAGAGGGCGCCCGTGCCGGGCTGGCCCGTGCGGGGATCGGTCCAGGGGCCCGTGCCCCGGGCGAGGCCGACGAAGGTGGCCACCGTGACCGGGGCCGAGCGCCAGAAGAGCTCGCAGTGGAGGTCGCCCTTGGTGGTCTCGAAGATGGCGATGAGCTTGTCGTTCTCGCCCATCTGCAGCAGGTCGAGGTAGGCGGCGAGGGGGTCGTCCACCTCGCGCAGGTCGACCGAGAGGGGCGGGCTGCGGCCGGCCACCGAGAGGTAGGCCGCCGTGTCGCCGAGAGCGAAGGCCGAGACGGCCAGCTCGCCGGTCACCCGGAGGCCCGCGGCGTGGGCGGCCTTGAGGTGGGGCAGGGCGATGTCGAGCTCGCCGCGCTGGGCGAGCAGCCGGCCGAGCCAGGCGCGGGTGCGGAGGTGGTCGGGGTGGGCCTCGTGGACCCGCCGCAGCAGCTGGAGGGCCTCGTCGGTGTCGCCCCGGAGCTGGACCACGAGCACGGCGGCGGGCACGCCCACGTCGGGGTGGGTGGCGTCGCCCTTCATGGCGGTCTTGAGGTAGGGCTCGGCGTACTCGATGCGCCCGGTGACCATCGAGGTGTAGGCGGCGGCCTGGCCGAGGCAGGGGTCGTCCGGCCAGGCGTTGGCCAGGTCGCGGAAGGCCACGCGGGCCGCCTCCATGTCGCCCGCGAGCATGGACGCGCCGCCCCGCACCACGTCGGCGCTCGGGTGGTCGGGCAGGGTCGCCAGGTCGGGGGCCGTGCCGGCGAGCAGGGAGGCCCGGGCCGCGTCGATGGCCTTGCGGTCGGCGGCCGAGGGACGCTCGGCGGCGGGCACGGACGAGAGGCAGGCGGCGGGCACGTCGGCACCGAGATCGAGCCAGGCGTCGGCGGCCACGGGGGCCCCACCGGTCGCAGGGGCCTTGGGACAGCCGGCGAGCAGCAGGACGAGGGGGACGAGCCGGGCGGGGGCGGCAGGAGACGACAGCACGGGGCACCTCGGAGAGCAGCGGCGCCCCCTAACCGCCGGCCGCGGGACGGGGACGCCCGGGGCCCCGCCGGAGGGGCGGCGCCCAGGGGGGGCTCAGGGGCGCCAGACCACCACCCGCACGGCGGCGTCCCGGTCGGCGGCATCGACGCCCATGCGGGCCTGGCCGCCCGCACAGGTGCCCGCCCAGCCCACGGGGTTGCCGTGCTTGTCGCGCCGCTCGACCCGGAGCTTGCCGCAGGTCGCCGCGAGGGTGTCCCAGAGGGGCTGCATGCGCTGGGGATCGAAGGGATCCCGCCGGGGGGCCACCGCCCGCTGGGGCAGGGCCAGGGCCAGGGCCCAGAGGCGGCCGTCGACGAACCAGTAGGCGGCGGCGCTGCCCGAGAGGGAGGCGGTCGCGACGCTCACCCGGGTGGCGCCGTCCTCGAGACCGGCGGGCTGGACGTCACTGTCGTGGAGCATGGCCAACAGATCCGGCCGCTCCAGCAGCCCCGCCGCCAGGGCGCCCGGCGTGTCGTGGGACCACAGGGTGACCGTGGCCCCGAGGGCCCGGGCCGCCGCCGCCACCTCGGCCGGGCTCTGGCCCAGCCGCACCTTGCCCACGAGGCCCGCCGCAGGGGCCGCCTCGCTGGCCCCGGCCGCCACCGGCGCGCACAGGAGCAGGCCGGCCAGGAGGCCCCCCGCCCGCCGTGCACGGCCGCGCCCGCCCCGCCCCGTCGGGCCGCCCTGCCCGGGACCGCGCGCGCTCACAGGCTGCGCGCCAGGCGATCGGCGCAGGCCTGCTGGAGCGCCGCCAGG
>CAXQUZ010000444.1:0-22584 GCA_964226865.1 Myxococcota bacterium
AATGATACGGCGACCACCGAGATCTACACGTCTTAAGACACTCTTTCCCTACACGACGCTCTTCCGATCTCTCGACGACGAGGGTGCCGTCCTGGTAGCGGAGGATCCACGGGGCGGGGGCGGCCATGGGCGGGCCTAGTTGGCGTACATGAGCACCAGGCTCACGAGCCAGATGAGGTGGCCGATGCCCGTGCCCATGGCGATCTTCTTGTAGAGCGGCGCCAGCGTGGCCGCGTCGGCCCCGGTCTCGGCGGCGGCGACGACCTTGCCCACCGCCGGCCGCAGCAGCCCGAAGACCACCCCGCAGCCCACCAGCACGAGGCCGAGGGCGACGTGGAAGCGCACGGGCAGGCCCTTCATGCCGCCGTAGCGCAGGAAGATCATGCCCACCCCGGTCAGCAGGGCGCCGGCGGCCCCCGCCCCGGTGAAGGTCGCGGCCTTGGCGGCCACGGCGGCGGCCCCCCGGAAGGCTGGGGCCCCGTGGGGCTCGGCCTGCTTGAGGGTGGAGCGGATGAAGAGAGGAGCGCCGAGCCAGAGGGCGGCGAAGGCGATGTGGAAGATCACCAGGAGGTTGGCGGCGGGCATCGGCGGGTCCGGGACGAGGGGCACAGCGGGGAGCCCCCCATCACCCATTGGCGCCGGCCGCACAAGGCGGGGGCCCGGCGGGCGCCGTGCTCCTCCCGCCGGCGGGGCGATCGGCCGCCACGGGGCCGAGCCGCTGGAGCGCCCGGGCGAGGGCCTCGGCCCGCAGGGGCTTGACCAGGAACCCGTCCATGCCCGCCGCCTGGGCCTGGGCCCGGGCCTCGGGGCGGTCGTCCGCCGTGAGCCCCACGACCGGCAGATCGGCCGCCGGCCCGGCGAGCGCGCGGATGTGGCGGGGGGTGGCATAGCCGTCGAGCTCGGGCATCTGGCAGTCCATCAAGACCAGATCCCAGCCCGGGGCCCCGCCCGGCGCCGCCAGGGCCCCGAGGGCCGCCGTCCCGCTCGCCACGGCCACCGCCTCGTGGCCCCACGAGGCCAGCAGCAGGGTCTGGACCCGCCGGTTGACCGGGTTGTCGTCGACCACGAGCACCCGCAGGGGGCCCGTGGGAGGGGGCGCCTCCGCCGCGGCGGGCTCCTGGGCGGGGCAGCGCAGGGGCACCCGCACCGTGAAGGTCGCGCCGGCGCCCGCCGCGGAGCGCACCCCCACCTCGCCGTCCATCAGCTCGACGATGCGCTGGACGAGGGCCAACCCGAGGCCGAGGCCGCCGAAGCGCCGCCCGCAGCTCGACTCGGCCTGGGTGAAGGCCGCAAAGAGCGCGTCGGCGGCCTCGGCGTCGAGCCCGATGCCCGTGTCGCGCACCGAGAGACAGAGGCGCCCGTCCTCCGCCGCCAGCCGCACCACCACCTCGCCGGCCGGGGTGAACTTGAGGGCGTTGTCGACCAGGCTCAGCACGACCTGGCCCATCCGGATGGAGTCCATGAGAACAACGTCTGGCACGCTGTCTTCGACGAAGACTGACAGCCCGAGGCCCCGCTCCTGGGCCACCACCTGGAGGCTGCCGATCCACTGGTCCATGGCCTCTCGCGGGCGCAGGGCCGTGGGCCGCAGGGCGATGGCCCCGTCGCCGAGGCGCACGTGGTCGAGGATGTCGTCGACAAGGCCCAGCAGCCCCTCGGCGCTGCCCTGGAGCAGCCCGACCAGCTCGGCCCGAAGCCGGGGATCCTCCGTCTCGCCGATGAGCCGCGCCGCGCTGATCACCCCGCTGAGGGGGGTGCGCAGCTCGTGGCCCATGGTGGCGAGGAAGCGGCCCTGGGTCTCGGCGGCCACCTGGGCCTCCTGCTCGGCCCGCAGGTGGTCCTGGCTCTCGCGGTGGACCGCCGCGATGCGCGCGCCCAGCCGGGCCAGGGTCTCGCGCTGGAGCCGGAGGAAGGCGAAGCTGCAGCCCACGACCATGGCGGTCTGGACCAGCATCGTGCCGAGCCGGGTCGACACCGGCAGCGCCCCCGCGGGGACGGGCACGAGGCCCTGGTGGTGGGCGGCGGCGATGCCGACCATGGCCACCGGCACCAGCAGGGCCCAGAGCGAGGCCCCGGAGCGTCCGACGAAGAGCCCGCCCAGCAGCGGCATCAGCACGAGAAAGAAGCTCGCGCCGCCATAGAAGCCGTGGCCGGTGAGGCTCACCACCACGGTCGCCAGGCCGGTGGCCAGGAGCAGCAGGTGGCTCGCGAGCTGGTGGTGGCTGCGCAGCAGCAAGAGCACGCTCACCAGCCCCACCAGGGCGACCCCCGACGTGCTCACCAGCACGGTGGGGTTGCCCACCAGGGCCGCCCGCAAGGCCAGCACCCCGTCCACCAGCATGATCAGCACCCACAGGACCCGGGCACTGCGGGCCTGGTGGAGGCGGTCGGCGAAGAGGGGCAGCGCGGCCGGCGGCATGGCAACCTTGGAAGTCGCGAATGGAGAGAGACGAAATCCTGTTCGGATGTTGTCATGCTCTGTCATCGGACCACCGGTGCCCGCCTGAGGCCCAAAGTCGTCGAAAGTGACTTTCAATACGATGCAATCGACAAGAGTGGGGGGTGGAGGTAGCCCCTCACCGACCGCGCCTGCGCCGGGCAGCCCGCCGCCCGCTGGCCGCGGCCTCCACGGGATCTCCCCGGGGGCCCTGCGGGAGCTCCCCCCCCACGTGGCGCCCGGGCCGGGCCGCTAGGGCTGGAGGGCGGGCGGGCGGGGCGGGGCCTTCGGATCCACCGGGCCCGCCGGCGCCGCCGGGCTCACCGGGTGGCCGGCCACGTCGCCCTCGTCGCCCACCGGGTAGACCTCCTGGGGCAGGAAGGTCCAGGGCAGGTGGAGGGGGTGGGCGTCGGTGATCAGCGCCCCGCCCGCGAAGCGCCGCAGGGCCGCCGTGTCGAGCCAGGCCCCCGGCGAGTGGGCGCAGCTGTCGGGCCGCACCAGGGGCCGGTCGCCGTTCCGGCCGATGAGCATGAGGATGTCGGCCGAGAGCATGCAGCCCGCCGCGTTCGGGAACACGTCGAGGAAGGTCTGGAGCTCGCGCCGGTAGGCGTGGTTGGTGATGCGGAAGAGGTGGAGCCGGCCGAGGTAGAGCCCCTCGGGCCGCAGCCGGGAGCGGGCCAGGGCGCTGAACTCGCGGGTGCTGAGCTCGAGGTACCAGGCGTAGATGGCCGCGTCGTTGACGATGACATCGTAGCGCTCGTCGGTGAGCAGCAGGTGGTGGCGGCCGTCGTTGTCGACGAAGCGGAAGCGCGGATCGTCGAAGAGCACGGCGTCCTCGCCGCGCACCAGCGGCGCCATGGCCAGCAGGTCGCCGTTGAAGTCGACGGCCGTGATCTGCTGGTAGGCGGGCACCCGGATGGCCTCGGAGACGACCCGGCCCGTGCCGAAGCCGATGACCAGCACGCTCTCGGGCGCGGGGTGGACCGTGGCGGCCATGGCCACGTCCGTGCCGCCGCCGGCCGTCTCGATGCGCTCGCCGTGGATGAGGAGCTGGCGCTCGCGGGCGTTGAGCTGGATGACCGCCGTCGAGCTGTTCCGGCCCTCGGAGAAGGCGAGCATCTGCTCGTTGCTGTCCATCATGAGGTGGGCGTGGGGGGGCACGAGGGCCCCGAGCAGCCCGAGGCCGACCAGGGCCCCCCCGAGGCCCGCGAGGGCCCGGGCGGTCGAGACCCGGGCGGGCAGCAGCACCCGGGCCGCGGCCACCGCCGTGCCCACCACCACCGCCGCCGCCACGACGAGGGCGCGCACCGTGCCGATGCCCGGCATCAGCCAGAAGCCCGTGACGAAGGCCCCCACGATGCCGCCGACCGTCGAGAGGGCCGCGAGCCGTCCGACCCCGGCCCCCACCCGGCCCACCGCGGGGATCGTGAGCGAGGAGGCCAGCGGGAACATCGACCCGGAGAGCATCGCCGGCAAGAACAGCGCCGGCAGCAACAGCCAGAAGCGCTGGGGGGGCAGCGAGAGCCCGAGCCCCTTGAGCAGGCGGATCTCCTGCCAGTACAGGGCGCTGGTGCGGGGCACGAGCAGCAGCAGCGAGGCCACCGTGAGCAGCCCGATGAGCAGCGGGATGCCGAGGAAGGCCACCCGGGGATCCAGCCGGGACCCGAGCCGCGGGGCGAGCACCCGGCGGAAGAGCGGCCCGGCGCCCAGGGCGTGGCCCGCGAGGTAGGTCACCAGCACAAAGCCGAAGACGTGGGTGGCGGCGTTCCAGCCCGCCTGGGAGAGCACCCGGGTCCAGAGGATCTCGAGGGCCATGGCCGTGGCCCCGACCGAGAAGTAGACCGCGCCCATGGCCCAGGCCGCCGCCGGGAGGGGCGCCCGGTCCGGGGCCGCCGGCGGGGGCGCGGCCGTGGGCAGGCCGGCGCCGCTCCGGTGCACCCAGAGCACGAGGCCCGCCGCGCAGAGGTTGGCCGCCGTGCCGAGGGCCGCCGCCGCCGGGAAGCCCAGCAGCCCGATGAGGAAGAAGGTGGTGGCGAAGGCGCCCACCAGCGCGCCGGCCACGTTCGCCCCGTAGAGGGCCGCGAGGGTGCGGGGCATGGCGTCGGTGTCGCGCACCAGCGCCCGGGCGGCCACCGGCAGGGTCGCCCCCGAGGCCAGGGCCGGCGGCAGCAGCACGACCGCGCCGAAGCAGAAGCGCAGCGCCGTGTCGGCCCAGAGGCCCACCCCGGCCCCGTGCGCCACCGCGAGGTAGCCCCCCTCGACCAGCCCGAGCAGCGGGGTGAAGAGCTGGGCCCAGATCCCGAGGCCGACCTCGAGGCCGACCAGGGCGAGCAGGGGCGCCAGCCGCATGCGATCGACCAGCCGCCCCGCCGTCCAGGCGCCGAGCGCGAGGCCCCCCATGAAGGTGATGAGGATGGTCGTGATGGCGTGGTAGGTCACGCCGAAGAGGCTCACCAGCTGGCGAGTCCAGGCCATCTCGTAGGACAGCGCCGCCGCCCCGCTCAGGAAGAAGGCCAGCAGGATGGGGCGCAGACGGGGATCCACAGCAGTCTCCACACAGGCCGTTGACATCGACACCAGGGCTACCACGGGGGCCCCCGCCGACGGAAGGGCCCCGCCCGAGTGCGCCCTCTCCGCGCCGTGGCCGCCGCCCCCGCCCCCGCCGCCCAGAGCGGGCACGGGCACGGGCAGGGCGCCGGGCCGCGGGCCGCGAGACCCGACGGCAGAGACCGGAACTTGGAGACGGGAACGGCGCCGGTGTAGGCTGCCCACCGGGAGGGTCAATGCCCCAAGTCCGCCACTGCTCCGGCCTGTTCGCGCTGCTGGCCTGCGTGCTGCCCGCCACCGCCCTGGCCGTGCCCGACCGGGGCATGGATCCGGCCCCTCCGCCGGGATCGGGCGACGAGAGCGCCCGCAAGGCGACCATTCCCAAGAACCGCCTCACCCACTCCAGCGCCACCTTCGCCCGGGTCAACCCCCTGGGCCTCATCGAGCAGGCCCAGCTCGGCTGGCGCCACCGCATGCTCGACAAGCCCGCCAGCAACGTGCTCTTCGGCGACACCTACACCCTGCTGGGCGCCACGGCGCGGCTGTCTCCCGCCTTCGCCCGGGGCGGCCTCCACGCCGAGATCTCGCCCGTCGCCGTCTTCAAGGCATGGGTCGACCTCGAGGGGGTCGCCTACTTCGGCACCTTCGACCAGATCACGAGCTTCGACGACCCGAGCCCGGCCTACGACGACGACAGCCTCGACGCCCTGGCAGCCGGCCAGCCCACCGGGGGCTGGGTGCTCACGGGCGGCGCCGTGCTCCAGGCCAAGGCCGGGCCGGTGGCCGTGCGCTCGACCTTCCAGGCCACCCGCTTCGCCCTCGACCTGCCCGCGGGCGACACCTGGTTCTACGACCAGATCTGGGACCGCCTCGCCCCCAACGAGAGCTTCATGTTCCTCAACGATGCCGACGTGCTCGGTGTCTTCGAGCATGCCCGGGTCGGCGCCCGCTGGACCTGGACCGGCGCCGCCGACCAGCCCGCCGAGAGCCTCGCCGCCATGGGCCACCACCGGGTCGGCCCCCTCTTCGCCTGGCAGTTCCGCGAGGGCCCGCCCGGCACCCGCTTCAACCGCCCCACCTTCTTCGCCCTCACCCAGTGGTGGCTGGCCCACCCCTACCGCACGGGCGCCGCCCAGCCCCAGGCCCTGCCGATGGTGGCCCTGGGCTTCGCCTTCCAGGGCGACCTGCTGGGCCCGCCCCCCTCCCGCCGCTGAGCGCCCCATGACCACCCCCGAAGCCCCGGGCCCGGCGGCCCCCCTCTCCGCGGTGGACGACCGGTCCGCGGTGGACGACGCCCTCTCGATGGACGCCCGCATCGAGGCCTCCCAGTGGGACCCCTTCTGGCTGCCGCCCTGGGCCCGGGTCGTCGACCGGCCCGCCCTCCGCTACACCGCCAGCGACCAGGACCAGCACGCCCTCAACCAGGTCACCCGGGTGCGGGCCCTGCCCGGCGTCTCGCTCGCGGCCCTCGTCGACGAGGTCTCCCGCGCCCACGCCGGGGTCACGAGCCGCTGGCTGCTCGCCCCGGCCAGCCAGCTGCCCGGCCTGCCGCCCCTGCTGGAGCGGGCGGGCTGGTCCTTCGAACACACCCACCACCTGCGGGTCCTCGACACCTCGGCCACCGTCGCCGTGCCCCCCGGGGTCCACGCCACCCCCGTCACCGACGCCGACGGCCTGCGGGACTGCATCCGGGTGGCCGAGGCCGCCTTCTCCCGGGCGCCCGGTGCCATCCGCGCGGAGCGGGTGGCCGACGAGCTCGCCGCCCTCGACCGGGGCCGGGTCCACCGCTTCGTCGCCCGCGACCGCGAGACCGGCACCCCCCTCGCCTCGGCCGGCCTCAACACCTTCCCGGCCCTGGGGGTGGGCTTTCTCTGGGGCGGCGGCACCCACCCCGACCACCGCGGCCGGGGCGCCTACCGGGCCCTCGTGGCCGCCCGCCTCGACCGGGCCCGGGCCCTCGGCTGTGGCGCGGTCGGCGTCTACGCCCGCGACACCACCAGCGACCCCATCCTCGCGGGCCTCGGCTTCGTGCGCCACGGCACCATGCTCACCTGGCTGCGGCCCGCGGCTCGCTGAGGCGCCCCGGTGCCGGCCCCGGGCAGCCGGGGTCTTCGCGGGGTGCGGCCGTGCCTCCCGCGCGCCGGCCACCGCCGACGAGAACATCTTGGCCATGGTCATGTTCGGGGTCTCCGGTGCAGATCTGCGGCCCCGTCCTGACCCTGGCGGTGATCCCCCACCTGGGCCTCGTCCCCCGCAGAGCGCATCCTCGGTGGCCCCGACCCCACCGCCGCCCGCCGCGGCCCACCCGAGGACTCCCGCCCATGACCACCGATCTCTGGATGCTCGCCGCCTCGGTCGCCCTCACTTGGGTGCTCATCATGGCCGCCGCCACCCCCACCGTGCTGACCAACCCCCTGTGGGCCATGGGCAACCGCGAGACGCCCCTCGACCCGAGCCCGGTGGCCAGCCGGCTGGCGCGCACGGCCGAGAACATGAAGGAGAACCTGCCCCTCTTCGCGGCCCTCGTGCTCGTGGCCCACGTCTCGGGCGAGGCCGACGCCACCTCGGCCCTGGGCGCCCAGATCTTCTTCGGCGCCCGGGTGCTGCACGCCGTCATCTACATCGCCGGCATCCCGAAGATCCGCACCCCCGTCTGGCTCGTGAGCGTCATCGGCATGGGCATGGTGGGCGCCGCGCTGTTCTGAGGCCGGCCCCGCGCCAGAGGCCCCGCGAAACGCCCTGTTACGGCGAGGGGATGGTGCGCTCCATACCGTGAGGCCCCCGGGATGCCCCCCGGGCTTGGCCCCGTGGAGCCCCCATGCCCGTCCGCCCCGCCCCCGTCGCCGCGCTGTCGGCCGCCCTGCTGGGCTTCGCACCCGGTGCCGCGGCCGCCGGAGTGGGCGACGACGTCCTCTACTACACGGGCAACAACGGCTTCGCCTACCTCTCCATCTTCGGCACCGACACCTTCGAAGACGCCGTGCTCGGAAGCTGTGACGCCGCCATCGAAGAGAGCACGGCCCTGCCCTCCGACCTCAGCGACTACCGCGTCGTCTTCCTGATGATCCCGCGCGTGGTCTTCTCGGCCACCGACGTCGCCACCCTCCAGACCTACCTCGGAGACGGCGGCACCCTCGTGCTCGTCGGCGAGTCCACCGGCTACACCTCCCAGTACCTCACGCCGCTGAACACCCTCGCCGCCGACCTGGGCCTGAACAGCAGCTTCCTGGCCTCGTCCAGCTACGACTCCGGCTGCCGCACGAGCACGACCCTGCCCAGCCCGACCCACCCCCTCACCCAAGGGGTCACGGCGCTCGACTACGGCTGGTCGGGCAAGATCTCGGTGGGCACGGGGGGCACGGCCCTGCTCACCGGAGCGAGCGGCCAGACCATGCTGGCCGAAGAGGGCGGTGTGGTCTTCAT
This sequence comes from Myxococcota bacterium, assembly GCA_964226865.1. GTDB lineage: Bacteria > Myxococcota_A > UBA796 > UBA796 > UBA2385 > CAXQUZ01. The sequence continues at coordinate 8,408 of CAXQUZ010000444.1, forward strand.
GGCCGACATGAACCTCCTCGTCGACAGCTGCACCCCGACGAACAACACGGGCTTCTTCGAGAACCTCTACGGGCTGTCGACCATCGCCGACTGCGACCCCGACGGCGATGGCATCGACGCCATCGACTGCGGCGGCGCCGACTGCGACGACTGCGACCCCGCCGTGGGCACGGGCAGCTGGTACGCCGACAGCGACGGCGACGGCTTCGGCGACCCGGCCGTGCTCACCCCGGGCTGTGCGGCCCCGGCGGGAACGGTCGCCGACAACACCGACTGCGACGACGGTCTCGCCAGTGTCTACCCCGGCGCCCCCGAGACCTGCAACGGCATCGACGACGACTGCGACACGGTCATCGACGACAGCGCCGTCGACGCGGTGCCCTGGTATGCCGACAGCGACAGCGACGGCTACGGCGACCCCAGCGTCTCGACCACGGCCTGCTCCGCGCCCTCGGGCCACATCGCCGACAACACCGACTGCGACGACGGTCTCGCCAGTGTCTACCCCGGCGCCACCGAGACCTGCAACGGCATCGACGACGACTGCAACACCCTCGTCGACGACAGCGCCGTCGACACCGTGCCCTGGTACGCCGACACCGACGGCGACGGCTTCGGCGACCCCAGCGTCTCGACCGCGGCCTGCTCCGCGCCCTCGGGTTCCGTCGCCGACAACACCGACTGCGACGACGGTCTCGCCAGCGTCTACCCCGGCGCTCCCGAGACCTGCAACGGCGTCGACGACGACTGCAACACGGTCACCGACGACAGCGCCGTCGACGCCACCGCCTGGTATGCCGACAGCGACAGCGACGGCTTCGGCGACGCCAGCGTCTCGACCACGGCCTGCTCCGCGCCCTCGGGCACGGTCGCCGACAACACCGACTGTGACGACAGCCTCGCCAGCGTCTACCCCGGCGCCACCGAGACCTGCAACGGCGTCGACGACGACTGCAACAGCGCCGTCGACGACAGCGCGGTCGACGCCACCGACTGGTTCGCCGACCGGGACGGGGACGGCTTCGGCGACGCCACCGACAGCGAGCGGAGCTGTGCGGCGCCCTCGGCCACGGTCGCCGACGACACCGACTGCGACGACGACGACCCAGACGCCCACCCCGGCGCCACCGAGACCGCCTACGACGCCGTCGACAGCGACTGTGACGGCCTCGACGCCCCCGACGAGGACGGCGACGGCCTCCAGTCGGCCTGGGTCAGCGGCGGCGACGACTGCGACGACACCGACCCGAGCGTGGGCGCCGGCATGCCCGAGCTGGCCGACGGCATCGACAACGACTGCGACGGCAGCGTCGACGAGGGCACGGCCTGGTCCGACGAGGACGGCGACGGCTTCGCCCCGGCGGGCGGCGACTGCGACGACACGGATCCCACGGCCCACCCCGCGGCGGCCGAGCGCGCCGACGGCGTCGACAACGACTGCGACGGCACCGTCGACGAGGGCACCACGGCCTTCGACGACGACGGCGACGGCTGGAGCGAGGACGAGGGCGACTGCGACGACAGCCTGGCCACGACGGCCCCCGACCAGCCCGAGCTGCCCGCCGACGGGGTCGACAACGACTGCGACGGGGTGGTCGACAGCGGCCGCTTCGATGCGGACGGCGACGGGGTGCTGGCCGAGGCGGGCGACTGCGACGACGACGACGCCACCGTGCGGCCGGGGGCCCCCGAGCTGGCCGACGGCATCGACAACGACTGCGACGGCACCGTCGACGAGGGCACGGCGGCCTTCGACGACGACGGCGACGGCAGCAGCGAGGACGAGGGCGACTGCGACGACACGGATCCGGCCACGGCTCCGGGCAGCGCCGAGACCCTCGACGGCGCCGACAACGACTGTGATGGCCTCGTCGACGAGGGCACCGAGGTCTTCGACGACGACGGCGACGGCTGTAGCGAGCGCGAGGGCGACTGCGACGACGCCGACGCCGCGGTCTTCCCCGGTGCCGAGGAGCAGCCCAACGGCGCCGACGACGACTGCGACGGGCTCGTGGACGACGCCACCGGCGAGGGCGACGTGGACGGGGACGGCTACAGCGAGAACGACGGCGACTGCGACGATCTCAACCCCTGGCGTGCACCGGGGGCCCCCGAGCTCTGCGACGAGGTCGACAACGACTGCGACGGGGAGACCGACGAGGACGACGCCTGCGCGGCCGGCGCCACCACCACCGAGGACGAGCTGGACGGCGCGAAGGGCGACGTGGGCAAGGGCGGCTGTGCGACCGGCGGGGGCGCCGGGGCCGCCACCAGCGGCGGGCTGCTGGCCCTGCTCGTCCTCGGGGCCCTCGCCGGGCGCCGGCGGCGGGTGGCCCTGCTGGCGGCGGGCAGCGCGGCCTGTGGCGGCCTCGAGAACAGCGTGAAGTACTACCGTCCCGCCCTCGAGGCCGACCCGGTGGTCGACCTGGGCGAGGGCGAGCTGGGTGCCACCCTCAGCGGCCGCCTGGGGCTGCGGGGCACGGGCACGGGCGAGGTCACCCTCGACGCGGCCCCCGTCGACGACGACCGCTTCTGGATCGACGACCTGCCGCCCACGGTGGAGCCCGGCGAGACGGTCGAGCTCGGGGTCTTCTTCGCCGGCGACACCGCCGACTGGGCGACCGCGACCCTGCGCATCGAGGGCGACATGAGCGACGGTCCGCTGGCGGTCACACTGCGCGCCCACACCGCCGACCGGGCGCTCGTGGCCTGGCCCGCCCGGGTCGACCTCGGCCCGACCACCGCCGCGGGCCCCGTGCGCAGCCTCGTCCTCCGCAACGACGGCGGTCTCGACGAAGAGCTGGTCGACGCCACCATTGCGGGCCCCTTCGCCGTCGCAGGCCTGGCCACCCCGGCGCTGCTGGCCCCGGGCGAGGAGCTGCTGCTCGAGGTCCACCACACCGGCGACCCCGCCGACGGCGCCGCCACGGGCGCCCTGGCCATCACCCGGGCCACGGGCCCCGAGCTGGTGGTGGCGCTGGGGGCCAACGACTGCGACGCCGGCCGCCCCGGCGACCACGACCAGGACGGCGACGGGGTGCGCAGCTGCGGGGGCGACTGTGACGACAGCGACGCGGCCGTGCGGCCCGGGGCCACCGAGGTGGCGAACGGGGTGGACGACGACTGCGACGGCACCATCGACGAGGGCACCGTGGCCCACGACGACGACGGCGACGGCTTCAGCGAAGAGGACGGCGACTGCGATGACGCCGACAGCGCCGTCCACCCGGCGGCCACCGAGGTAGAGGCAGACGGCCGCGACAACGACTGCGACGGCATCGCCGACGACGGCAGCCACGATCCGGACGGCGACGGGGTGACGGCCGCCGCCGGCGACTGTGCGCCCGACGACGGCGCGGTCAGCCCGGCCGCGACCGAGGTGGCCAACGGGGTGGACGACGACTGCGATGGCCTCGTCGACGAGGGCACCGCGGCCCACGACGACGACGGCGACGGCCTCAGCGAAGACGACGGCGACTGCGACGACACCGATGCGGCCGTGTGGCCCGGGGCCGCCGAGGTGGCCGACCACCGCGACAACGACTGCGACGGCCAGGTCGACGAGGGCACGGCCTGGGCCGACGACGACGGCGACGGCTACACCGAGGACGGGGGCGACTGCGACGACAGCGACCCCACGGCGAACCCCGCCTGGCCCGAGGTGGCCGACGACGGCGTCGACAACGACTGCGACGGCCTCGTCGACGAGTGAGCCCCGCCCTCAGCGCGCCGGCAGCTCGCGGTGGGGCAGCCCGAGGCGCAGGGTGCCGGCGTCGGGGCGCCGCTGGACGAGGTCTTCGGGCGCCGGCAGCCCCGCCGCCGCATAGGCCCGCCGGGCCCGGTAGATGTGCATGCGCAGGGCGCTGGCGTCGATGCGCAGGGCCCGCAGCAGGGCGTCCCGGTGGACCCAGCCCCGCTCGCCCGCCGGCAGGTGGGCGTCGTCCTCGACCTGGCGGGCGAGCACCAGCAGCAGGTAGTTGTGGGCCCGGGCACCGAGGGCCACCGGCGCCCGGTCGCCGCGCTCGACCGAGAGCTGGACGTGTTCCTCGTCCCGGCTCACCTGGAAGCAGAGGCAGACCCCCGGCCCCAGCCGCAGCTCGAGGGTCGCGTCGGCGGCGGCCGGCAGGGCGAGCTGCCAGGAGCGGCTGCCCACGTGGACCAGCACCCGGTCGCTGAGCACCGTGCGCCCCTCGGCCGACTCGAGCACCCAGCGGCCGTCGGCCTCGCGCAGCACCGTGAGCTGGGGGTCGTCGTCGCTCGGCAAGACCAGCAGCCCGTCCTCGGCCACCCGCGGGGGCCCGCCGCCGAGGGGCAGGGCCACGGCCACCGGCGGGCTGTCGTCGTCGAAGACCCAGTCGCAGTCGGCGCTGCCGAAGCCGAGGCGGGCGCCGCGGACCAGCGGCAGGTCGACACCCGGGGGCAGCCGCTGGCCGTCGAGGAAGGTGCCGTTGCGGCTGCCGAGGTCGCGGATGAGCCAGGCGCCGGCCCGCCAGGCGATGCGCGCGTGCTCGCCGCTGACGTGGGGGCTGCGCAGGCGCAGCGAGCACCCGGCGGCGCGGCCCACGAGGCTGCGGGCATGCACCGGCTGGCGGCGGTCGGAGGCGGGATGGAGGACGCTGGCCACAGCCGGGGGCTAACGTGCCCTTGCGCCCGGTGGCGTGGCCCCTGTCTCGACAGAGCAGACAGGGCTGCCCTCCCCCCGCCGGGCCCTGCGCCCGCCGGAGCCCCCCCTGCCCGTCCCGCCGCCCGCTCCCCGTCCCTCCGCCCCCGCCGGCGCCCTCGGCCCGCGCCTCGACACCGGGGGCGAGGCGGCGCTCGTCGGCTGGGGCAGCGGGGTGGTGAAGCTCGTGCCCCCCCTCGACGCGGCCGCGGCCCGGGCCCTGCTCGACCAGGAGCGCGCGGCCCTCGCCCGGGTGGACCACCCCGGGGTGGTGCGCCCCCGGGGCCTCGTCGAGACCCCAGAGGGGCCCGGGCTGGCGATGGACCGGGCCCCCGGCCGCCGCCTCTCGGCCCTGGTGCTCGACCCGCCTCTTCCCCCCGCTGCGGGCCTCGCGGTGGTCGCCCGGGTGGCCGAGGCCCTGGCCGCCGTGCACGCCGCCGGCCTCGTGCACGGCGACCTCAAGCCCGCCAACATCCTCGTGGACGACGCGCTCCAGCCCACCCTGGTCGACTTCGGCACCGCCCGCCCCGGGGGCCGCCTCGGCAGCCCCGGCAGCCCCGGCTACCTCGCCCCCGAGCACCGCCCCGACCGCGAGGTCCCGGGCCGGCCCGCGGCCGACGTCTACGCGCTGGGGGTGGTGCTGGCCGAGCTGCTCCACGGCGAGCCGGCCGCGGCCCCCGGCGCCGCCAGCCCGGGCGGGCCCCTCGACCACCCGGCGGCCCCGGGCGACTGGCTGCGGCGCATGACCGCGGTCGATCCGGACGACCGCCCGCACGCCGCCGCGGTCGCCGCCGCCCTGGGCACCGCCGCCGCCGCCCTCGGGCCCGCCCCCGACGGGGCCGCCGCCGGCTGGGAGGCCACCGCCGACGCCCCGGCAGACACGCCGGCCACCCCGCTGGCCGCCGGCGCGCGCCCCCCGGGCCCGGGCCTCCGGGGCAGCCTGCCCGCCCAGATCGGCCGCTACCCCGTGCGGGCCGAGCTCGGCCGGGGGGGCATGGGGGTGGTCTACCGGGTGCACGACCGCGACCGGGGCGAGGACGTGGCCCTCAAGGTGCTGATCGAGGGCAGCCTCGCCAGCGACCACGCCCGCCGGCGGCTCGCGCGCGAGGCCCGAGCCGCCCAGAAGCTCGACCACAGGGCCATTCTCCCCGTCCACAGCATCTCGGTCTCGGGGCCCTGGCCCCACTTCACCATGCCCCTGCTGCAGGGCCCCAGCCTCGCCACCCGGCTCGAGGCGGGCCCCCTCGAGCCGGCCGCCGCCGCGGCCCTCGTGGCCGAGCTGGCCCGGGCCCTCGACCACGCCCACCGGGCCGGGCTCGTCCACCGGGACGTGAAGCCGGCCAACATCCACCTCGAGGCTGACGGACCCGTGCTGACCGACTTCGGGCTGGTCAAAGAGCTCGACGCCGACACGGCGCCCCTCACCCAGGGCGGCCAGGTGCTCGGCACCCTCGCCTGGATGTCGCCCGAGCAGGCCCGGGGCGAGCTGCACCGGGTGGGGCCCGCCAGCGACCAGTATGCCCTCGGCGCCGTGCTCTTCGCCTGCCTCAGCGGGCGCCACCCCGCCGCCGTGTCGGCAGACCCCGTGGCCCGGATGCGGGCCATCGCCGAGGGCGCGCTGCTCGACCCCAGCCGCCTGCGGCCGGGGCTTCCGCCGGCCCTCAAGACCGTCTGCATGCGCATGCTGGCCCTGCGCCCCGCCGACCGCTACCCCGACTGCGCCCAGGCCGCCGCGGACCTCGAGCGGGCCGTGCGGGGCGAGCGCATCGCCCCCGACAGCGGGGCCTGGGGCCGGCGGCTGCGGGCCGTGCTCGCCCGGCGCCGCCGGGAGCTGGCGACCGGGCTGGCCACGGGGCTGGCGGTGGTCGCCGTGGCGGGGGCGCTCTGGGGCGGCCGGGCGCTCTGGGCCGAGCACCGCCAGGCCCGCCGGGAGCGCGCGGCCCAGTCCCGGGCGGCGGCGCTGGCCGACCAGCTCGCCGCCCTCGGCACGGACGAGGAGGGGCGCAAGCGGGCCGACGCGGCCATCGAGGCCTTCCTCGCCTACCCGGAACACCAGGGCACCCGCGCCCGGGGCCAGGTCTGGCTGGCCGAGGCCGACCGGCGGCGGCGGGGCGGCGCGCCGGCCGCGCCCGTGCGGGAGGCCCTCGCCCGGGCCCACGTCGCCGCCACCCACCCCGCCGAGCGGGGCGCCGCGCTGCTGGCCCTCGCGGGCGAGGCCTGGACCGACCGCGACTGGGACGGCCTGGGCCGCACCCTCGCCGACCTCGCTGCGGTCGGTGGCCCCGCCGCCCAGGGGGCCACGGCCCGGCTGCTCCAGGCCCGGGAGGCCCTCGGCCGGCGCGCGCTCGGGGCGGTGGCCGCCGATCCCGACGCCCCCCCAGGCGCCCAGGCCCTCGCCCGTGCCCTCGGCCCGGCCCGGCCCCTCGGCCTGTCCGCCACCCAGGCCAGCCCGCTCGTCGGATCCGCCGAGGATGCCCCGGTGGTGGTCATCTTCGACCGTCCCAGCCAGCGCGCCTGGCGCCTCCCCCTCGGCCCCGGCGGGGGCGCCCCCACCCCCATCGCCCTGCCGCCCGTGCCCACGCCCCCGAGCACCATCCACGACGTCGAGCTGCTCGCCCGGGCCGACCAGCCCGGCCCGGCGCCCCTGCTCGTGCTCCGGGACGACGCCCGCCTCGAGCTGCACCGCCCCGGGGGCGCGGTCGAGGCCCTGCCCACCCCCGCCTACACCCGCACGGGGCTCCAGGTGCTGCCCCACCCGAGCGGCGCCCCCGACCGCTGGCTGGTGGCGGCGGGCCGCGACCTCCACAGCCTCGACCTGTCGACCACCCCCGCCACCGTCAGCGCCGCCCACCCCGCGACCCAGCGCTCCAACTCCCAGCTCTACGACCTCCAGCGGGGCGAGCTCGACGGGGAGCCGGGCGACGAGATCCTCGCCGCCATGGGCCCCTGGGATGCCTACGACCTGCGGGTCTTCCAGGCCGGCCCGGGCGGCGCCGGCGCGCCCCTCGTGCTCGCCGCCCGCCAGAAGCTGGGCAGCCTCGCCGCCGTCACCGCCCTCCGGGGCCCCGGCGGCCGCCGCCTCGTCGCGACCACCCACCGCCACGGGGGCTTCGCGGCCGCGGGCCACTTCCCCCCCGACCAGCCCCACGGCGCCGCCGCCGGCATCCACACCTTCGCCCTCGACGGCGCCCAGCTGCGCCCCGTCGCCCACCAGCCCGATATCCAGGTCGACCGCGACTTCCCGACCATCGACTACCAGGCCCGGCTGCGGGCGGCCGACCTCGACGGGGACGGCGTCGACGAGCTGGTGGAGGGCGGCGAGGGGCCCCTGCTCGAGATCCACCGCTGGACCGGCGACACCCAGCTCACGGCCGTCTCGCTCCGGGGCCTCGTGCCCCTGGCCGCCCTCGACGCCGACGGCGACGGCGACGACGAGCTCCTCGTGCGCGAGGCCGGGGGGGACCGGGCCCTCTGGCTGCTGGGCACGGGCACCGAGACCCTGCCCGTCCTCGACCCGGCCGCCCCCGCACCGGCCCGGGCGGCACCGCCCTCGCCGGTCTGGGCCAGCGCCGAGACGCTGCTGCGCCTGGGCTTTCCCGCGCTGGCCGCCGAGACCCTGGACGGGGTGGCCCTCGTCGAGCCCGACCCCGCGACCGCCCGGGCCGCGACCCTGCGGGCGGCCGAGATGCTCGCCAGCGCGGGCCAGCACCGGGCCGCCGCCGAGCGCCGGGCCGCCGTCGCCGGTGCCCTCGCGGCCACCGACCCGGCCGCCGCCGCAGCGCTCCACGCGGCCGCTGCCGAGAGCTTCCGGGCGGCCGGCCTCCCCGCCGCCGAGCAGGCCCAGCTCGCGGCCCAGGGCGCCGCCGGTCCCCTGCCCGCGGCCGCCGCCCGCCGGGCCGCCGAGCTGGCCGCGCTGCTGGATCCGCCGGCCGTCGCGCTCGATCTCCAGGCCCCCCTCGGCCCGGCCTGGTCGGTCGAGGGGCTGCCCACCTTCCGCCGGGATCCCCTCGGCCGGGGGCTGCTCGTCAGCGGGCCGGGCCGCGGGCAGGTGCTGCGGCTGCCCCTCGAGCGCACCGAGGCGGCGGGCCTGACGCTCGAGGGCGACCACGCGCTGGCCCGGCCCGAGTGGGGGGGCGGCATCGAGCTGCGCCTGGTCGAGGACGATCCCCGCCCGCCCACGGCCCCCCTCATCAACCGGCCATCACTGCCCGAAGACATCGCATTCAACGGCATTCTCGTCCACTTCTGGAGCGGCGGCGGCGGGGGACGGGTCTACGGCATCGGCCGCTGCGGACCGAAGGGCGACCCCACCGTCCGGGGCGCCCTCGCCACGGGGGCGCCCCTCCAGGCCCGGGTGGCCCTCCAGTGGGACGCCCTGGCCGCGGCCATGCACTGCCAGCTGGCCATCGGCGACCAGTCCGAGAGCCTCCCCTTCGCGCCCGTGGCACCGCCCCGGCCGAGCCCGCCGGGTCGCCGCTGGTGGCTCGAGCTGCGGCCCCTCGACCTGAGCGGGGGCGCCGCCGTCGCCGACACGGTCGTGCGCAGCATCCGCATGCGCGGGGTGCGCCCGGTCGCCGACGCCCCCCCCGCGCCCCCCACCGGGCTGGCCGCCGCCCGGCGCCACCTCGCCGACGGCCGCGGCGAGGCGGCCCTCGACCTCCTCCAGCCGCCCGCCCCGGCCGCCTCCGGCGCGGCCCGCACCGAGGCCGAGGTGCTCCGGGTGCTGGCCCAGATCGACGGCGGCCAGGCCGGGGCCGCCACCCGCACCCTCGTCGCCGCCCTCCAGCGCGATCCCGAGCTGGGCGGCCTCGTGGGGGCCCTGCTCCGCCTGCGCCCGGCCGTCGCCACCCCGGCCCTGCGCGAGGTGCGCGCCACCACCTGGCCCGCCGCCCTCGCCGCGGCCTGGCGGGTGCCCCTCACCCAGTCGCCGGACGACCCCGAGCTGGCCCGCATCCTGCTCGACCACGCCGGCGGCCTGGAGGCGGTGCCCCGGGGCCCCCAAGACCCCGCCGTGCTCGCCCTCGCCGCCGCCCGGGCCCGGGCCCTGCGCCGGGCGGGCCGCCACGAGGCCGCCGCCGCAGAGCTCGCCGCGGCCCTCGACCGGGCGACCGGCACCGGCGCCGGTGGGGGGCCGGCCGTGGCCCAGCTCTGGCGTGCCTCCGCCCGCCTCGCCCTCGCCCGGCAGGATCCCGACGCCGCCGTGGCCGCCCTCGCCTCGGCCCTCGCCGCCAGCCCCACCCCCCGGCTGCTCGCCGACGAGCTGGTCGTCGACCCCGACTTCCTGCCCCTGCACGCCCACCCGGGCTGGCCCGCCCTCGCCGCCGCCCGGGCCGTCGTGCCCTGAGCGCGCCCCGGCGGTGGCGCCATCGGTGGGTGGACTGGCGCGTGTGGCAGGTGAGCAGCCGGGCCCGGGCGGCTACGGTGGGGGCCACCGGGAGCTCCCCATGTCCGTCTCCACCTACGCCGTGCCCGCCGGCTGGTCCCTCATCCTCCGCGACATGGGCATCTCGGCCGAGCGGGTGCGCCGCCGCGCCGGCATCCCGGCGGCCCACCTCCAGGCCCCCGGCGCCCGCATCTCGGTGGCGGCCTACCACAGCATGTGGACGGCCCTCGCCGCCGAGGCCGACGACCCGGCGCTGCCCGTGCGGGTGGCCGAGGCGCTCACGGTCGAGGCCTTCGACCCGGCCATCTTCGCCGCCATCTGCAGCCCCGACCTCAACCACGCCGCCCAGCGCATCGCCGCCCACAAGGCCCTCTGCGGTCCCCTGCGCCTCCGCGTCGAGATCGACGAGCACGAGACCCGTCTCGGCATCCACTGGCCCGCCGACGCCCCCCCGCCCGCCGTGATGGGCCACACCGACCTGCTCTTCTGGGTGGCCCTCGCCCGCCTCGCCACCCGGGCCCCGGTGCGCCCGGTGCGCCTCGAGGCCGCCGCGGCGCCGGCACCGGAGACCGCCGGGCCCATGGCGGCCTATGCCGGGGTCTCGGTCACCCCCGGAACCCGCTGGCAGGTGGTGTTCTCGGCCCTCGACGCCCGCCGTCCCTTCCTCACGGCCAACGAGGGCATGTGGGACTTCTTCGCCCCCGAGCTCCAGCGCCGCCTCGGGGCCCTGACGGCGGCCTCCTCCACGGCCGAGCGGGTGCGCGCCGTGCTCCTCGAGCAGCTGCCCGCCGGCGACGTCGCCATGGAGACCATCGGCCGCAAGCTCGGGGCCAGCAAGCGCACCCTCCAGCGCCGCCTCAAGGCCGAGGGCCACACCTACCTCGACCTGCTCGCCGCCACCCGCGAGTCACTCGCCCGCCACTACCTCGAGACCAGCGCCCTGCCCGTCGCCGAGATCAGCTTCCTGCTCGGCTATGCCGACCCGAACTCCTTCTACCGGGCCTTCCACGGCTGGACGGGGCTCACCCCCGAGACCCTGCGGCGCCGGGCCGTCAGCTGAGGGACGCCGCCGCGGGCAGCCCCCCGACCACCGCCGCGAGCTGGCCCCGCAGCCAGGCCACCCCGGGGTCCCGGTGCACCCGCTCCGACCAGCGCAGCACCACCCGGTGGCCGGGCAGGGCGACCGGCGGCGCGAAGCCCACCAGCCCCGGGCCCGCCAGGGCGCGCATCGACGCCGGCGCCGTGAGCACCAGCTCGGTCTCGGCCACCACGGCGAGGGCCGCGGCGAAGTCCGGCACCCGCAGCACCACCCGCCGCCGGTGGCCCGTCGCCACCAGGGCCCGGTCGACCACGCCGTCCCCCGAACCCGCCGGCGAGACCAGCAGGTGGCCCGCCGCGCACCAGGCCGGAAGCGACCGGGGCAGGGCGGCCTCGGCCGGGTGCCCCCGCCGACAGAAGCTCACGAAGCCATCGTGCAACAGGGTCTTCTCGCGAACCGCACCCGTCACGGGGGGCGCGCCCGGGAGCACGGGCACCACCGCGAGATCCCGCTCGCCGCGCTCGAGCTCCGTCGCGGTCGCCGGCCCGAGGCGGGTCACCGTCAGGGTCAGCCCCGGGGCGGCGGCCCCCAGCCGGGCCAGCAGCCGGGGCAGCACGAGGGCGTCGAAGAGGTCGACCGAGGCCATGCGGAAGGCCCGGGTCGTCGTGGCCGGATCGAAGCCGGCGGGGGCCTCGAGCGCCCGGCCGAGGGTGGCCAGCCCCTCGCGCACGGGCCCGATGAGCGCCTCGGCCCGGGCGGTGGGCACCATCTGACGGCCGTCGCGCACGAAGAGCGGGTCGCCCAGGGCCTCGCGCAGGTGGCGCAGCACGTGGCTGGTGGCCGACTGGGACAGCCCGATGCGGGCCCCGGCCCGGGTCACCGAGCGGGCCTCGTAGAGGGCCACGAAGCAGACGAGGTGGTTGAGGTCGACCCGACCCAGGTCCGAGAGCAGCAGCACCGTTCCCCTCCGGTCGCGCGCCGCCGGGCCATGCAGCAGACAGGACGGCCCATGCAGCCTTCGCCTTGGGCCCCGGGCGACCCCACCCCTACATGGGGGGCGTCCCCAGGAGGAACCATGAACCACGCGACGCTCGTCCAGTTTCCCATGAATGATGCGATGTCTCCAGCCGCCCCCCGCCGGCTCGCCGTGCTCGGCGGCACCGGGGCCGTGGGCCGCCAGCTGGTCTCGCGCGCCCGGGCCGCGGGCCACGCGGTGCGGGTGCTCGTCCGCGACGCCGCCCGGGCCCGGGCCCTGCCGGCCCTCGCCGGAGCCCAGCTCGTCGAGGGCGACGCCCGCAGCGCCGCCGACGTGCTCCGGGCCGTCACCGACTGCGACGCCGTGCTGGTCGCCCTCGGTGCCCCCGCCCGGGACCGCTCCGGGCTGCGCACCGCCGCCGCTGCCGCCACCGTCCGGGCCATGCGCCAGGCCGGCGTCGACCGCCTCGTCATGCTCAGCGTGCTCGGCGCCGGCGAGACCGCCCAGGCCCTCGACTGGTTCACCCGCCAGATCGTCTTCCGCTTCTGGCTCCAGCCCACCATCGACGACCACACCGCCGCCGACGCCATCGTGCGCGACTCGGGCCTCGCCTGGACCCTGCTGCGCCCCCCCCACTTCACCGACGCCCCGGCCACCGGGCGGGTCCACCTGGGCTTCGACCTCGGCGCCCGCCCCCCCGCCATGTCCGTGCCCCGGGGCGACGTCGCGGCGGCCCTGCTCGACTGCGCCCTGCGGCCCGAGCGGGCGGGCCAGGAGCTGGGCATCGCCGGCGCCTGAGGCCCCGCTCAGGCCCCGGTCATGTGGCGCCAGGTGAGGTTGACCCGGCTCGCCAGGGGCCGGGCGCTGCGGGGCAGGGCATGCTGCCAGCGCGACTGCATGCCCGGTCCCATCAGCAGCAGGCTTCCGTTGGGAAGATCGATGCCCACGCTGTTCCGGGGGCCATCGGCCCGCCGTGGACGCAGCCTGAAGCGCCGCGCCTGGCCCAGGCTGAGGCTGGCGATCCAGGGCTGGCCGCCGTGGGGGTAGTCGTCGTCGCAGTGCCAGCCCATGCTGTCGCGGCCGTCCCGGTAGTGGTTGGCCAGCACGCTGTTGAAGCGCAGCCCCGTGCGTGTTTCTAGCATTGCCCCAACCGGCCCGAGCCGGGGCCCGAGGGGCCGGGGCGGGTGGACCACCCCCGAGTAGCGGTAGCCGTGGGGGCCGAACATCTGGATGCGCCGGGGCATGGCCACCGTGCGGCCGAAGATGGTGAAGTCGTGCTGCTCCCAGTCGAGCTCGGCCACCAGCGCGTCGTGCAGGGCCTGGGCCGCCCCGGCGGCGAGGTAGTCCGGCCAGAGCCAGAGGTCGGGGGGCCAGCCCGACCGGCGCACGAGGGGCAGCCCGGGACGGCCCGGGGCGGGCGGGGCACCTGTGGGCAGCATGCAAAGCCTCCAAGCGGGGGGCGACGGTCTGGTGACGCGGGACCGGGTGCCCGCACCCAGCGGTTAGGTCAGCAGGCAGAGCAGCTTGAACTCCGTCGAGGTGATGGTTGCCGGTTCGCCGTTGACGACCGCCTGATGCCGGACGGTGTCCAGTTGGAACGGGCCGGTTTCGATGACCTCCACCCCGTCGCGGTTGTCCTCGGTGAGACGCAGCAGATTTTTCACGCGCAGCACCAGCTCGCGTGGGCTGAATGGTTTGGTGACGTAGTCGTGTGCGCCCAGTTCGAGCCCGCGGATGCGATCCTCCTCGGCCGCCCGCGCGGTGAGCATGAGGATCGGCACATCGCGAGTCTTGGGATCCTGCTTGAGCAGTCGGCAAATCTCGAGTCCGTTGATGCCCGGCAACATCAGGTCGAGCACGAGCAGGCTGGGGACTTGGGAACGCGCCATCTTCAGCGCCTTGTCGCCGGTGTCAGCCACGGCCACTTTGAAATTCTCCTACTCCAGATGAAAAACGACCAACTCGAGCACATCAGGTTCGTCATCGACAACAAGGATTCGGGTTTCTTTTTTTTTGGGCATGATTACTCGGTACCGGCTTCGGAGTGCCGAATGTCGGTACCCTCGTGAGATCGGAAGAGCACACGTCTGAACTCCAGTCACCGCATGCTCTCGCGTAT
>CAXQUZ010000445.1:0-10307 GCA_964226865.1 Myxococcota bacterium
GGCGCGGGGCCCCGCCCGCCGACCGGGCCCCCACGACGCAGCGAGCGGGCCGCCGGACGCATCCGGGGCCCGCCCACAGGGGGCTGGACGGGGCACGCGGCCCCGCCCGGCGGCATCACATGCCGCGCTTGTAGCCGAAGGAGCCCTCGTAGGTCACGGGCACGGGGTCGAGACCCTCGATCTCGATCTGGGTGGTGCCGCCCACGGTGCCGTCGAAGTTGTCGTCGTCGTAGGTGGCGCTCCAGTCGAAGGTGAGCGTGATGGGGGGCTCGGCGTTGGTGAGGGTGAAGGTGCCGGAGGCGGTGCCGTCGCCGTTGAGCGTGCCGGTCATGGGGACCTCCTGCTCACCGGAGATGAAGCTGGTCAGGCCGCCGGAGAAGGAGCAGTACACGGCGCCGGAGACGGTGGCGCCGTCGTCGGTGGCCTCGGTGCGGCCGGCGCAGGTGTCGGCGATCTCGGAGCCGCTGACGCTGGCCACGACGTTGAGGACGAAGGGGTTGTCTTCGTCGACGTCGCCGTCGGCGTCGGCATCGGCGTCGGCATCGGCGTCGGTGTCGCTGTCGGCATCGGCGTCAGCGTCGGCGTCGGCATCGGCGGCGCCGGTGTCGCCCTTGTCGCCCGAGCAGGCGATGGCGAGGGTGGCGCCGAAGAGCAGGGCGAGGGTGCGGGTCTTCATCATGTCTCCTCCAGAGGATTGAGCGTCGCCAGAGCATTGCCCGTGATCTCGATCCTGACAAGTGCGAAAACGTTCAAGCTTGGCGAACGGTGGCCTGAACACGCCCCTCAGCCGGGGGCATCCGTCGCCTGGACGGCGCGGTGGCCGGCGACGAGAAGGCGGATGGCGGCGTCGGTCTGGACCAGGATCGTCTCGGCGTCGTGCACACCGCCCGTCCAGCCCACCAGTCCCCCATACCAGACATTCTGGAGCAGGTGGGCGAGCATGCGCTCGTCGGGGGTGGCCCCCGTGTCGCCGTCCTCGCCCCGGTAGAGGGTGAGGATGATGGTGGTGACCCGGGCCCGGTAGCGGGTGATGCGCTCGGCGACCTCGGGCACACCGCAGGCGACCGTGCGCAGCATGGCGGCGGCGAGCTTGGGCTGCTGCTCGAGGAGCTGGGTCGACATGCGGAAGAACCACTGCAGCCGCTCTTCGGGACCGTCCCCGGGGATGTCGGCGCCCTGGAGCAGCTCGGCGGCGACGGCGACCTGCTGGTCGAGGGCCGCGGCGAGGATGTCTTCCTTGCAGGCGAAGCGGCGGTAGACCGTCGCGAGGGCCACCCCGGCACGGTCGGCCAGATCCCGCAGCCGCACGGCCTCGTAGCCGTCGCGCTCGGCCAGCTCGACGGCCACGGCGATGATGCGCTGGGCCCGCTCGTCGAGGGGCGGGGCCGGCTGGACGGCGGGATCGAGCACCGCGGGGGCGGTGGCGTGGCTCTCGGCAGGCATCGGGCATCCTCGGTCAGGGGCGTCGCGAGGCGCAGGCACCACCGGGCTCACCCATCGGGGGCCTGCGGCGCCAGGGCCCCGCAGACCGCGGCGCGACCCGGAGGCCAGCGCCAGGCTCTCCCATAGCCCGTCTGCCCAGGGGCCGGGGCGGCCGCGGTGGCGCCCTCACTCCTCGTCGTCCCCGGGCGCGTCATCGTCGCCGACAACATCGTAGCAGAGGGTGTAGTGGACGGCATCGGCCCGCTGTCGGAAAGACCAGTCGGCCCCGGTGCCCTCGGCGTCGACCTCGGAGCCGACCAGCGCACCGACCACCCGGGCGCCCGAGACCCCCTTGATGGCCTTGAGCAGCCCCCCCACGGCGCCGGCCACCCCCGTCATCGGCGCCACCCCGGCCGCCGCCGCCCCGGCCGCCACCGTCGCCGTGGCCGCTGCCGAGACCTCCAGGGCCGCCTCGAGCTTGTTGGTGACCGTGATGAAGACGACGTAACCAAAGGCCTCGGGGGGCTCTTCCCAGCGGCGGATGAGCAGCCCGTCGCCGGCGAAGTTGTGGCGCCACCGGCTGCCGCGGGTGCGCTGGATCTTGAGGGGCGGCAGCTGGCTCTCGGCCACCTGGACCCCCTTGCGGCCGTCGTAGGTGCAGGCGGTGACCACCGCGTAGCCCCGGCGGGGGGCGCCGTCGGCGAAGGCGATGCGCTCGAGAAGGAGATGGGCGGGCATGGGGCGCTCCGGGAGGGCGGGCCCCGACGCAGCTGCGGCCCGACACGGTGGCGCCCAGGCTACCACTGCCGGCGGCCTTGCCGCCCCGCACCGCCGCCGCACACGCCGCCCACAACGCCGCGCCTCCCGCACGCTACAGTCGGGTCCTGGCCCGCCCGTGGGCCCGGCGCCCGGACCGCCCGGACCGACGCCCGCCGCGCGCCTCCCCGGCCCCGCAGGCCCCTTCCCGCCCCTGAGGAGCCAGGCCCGACTGCTTCATCTACGACTCCGTGCGCACCCCCCGGGGGCGCCTCCGCGACGGCGCGCTCAACACCATCCCGCCCATCCGCCTCGCCGTCCAGGTGCTCTCGGCCCTGCGCGACCGCAACCAGCTCGACACCGCAGCCGTCGACGACGTGGTGCTGGGCTGTGTGGAGCCCGTCGACGAGCAGGGCAGCGACATCGCCCGCATCGCCGCGATGGTGGCCGGCTTCGACCAGCGGGTGCCCGGGGTCCAGATCAACCGCTTCTGCGCATCGGGCCTCACGGCGACGAACATGGCCGCCGCCGCCGTCATGGCCAACCAGGCCGACATGACCATCGGCGGCGGGGTCGAGAGCATGAGCCGGGTGGCGATGGGCTCGAGCCGCGGCGCCTGGACCCACGACCCCCGGGTGGCCGCGTCGACCCGCTTCGTGCCCCAGGGCATCTCGGCCGCCCTCATGGCCACACTCTTCGGCCACTCCCGCACCGACTGCGACCAGCTCGCCGCCACCAGCCAGGCCCGGGCCGCCGCGGCCATCGCCGCCGGCCACTTCGCCCGCAGCATCGTGCCCGTCATCGACCAGAACGGCATGGTGGTGCTCGATCACGACGAGCACCCCCGCCCGGGCACCACCGTCGAGAGCCTCGGCCGGCTGCGCCCGGCCTTCGAGAAGCTCGGCCGCGACTACGGCTACGACGCCGTCGCCATCCAGCGCTACCCCGAGGTCGAGCGCATCCACCACGTCCACCACGCGGGCAACTCCAGCGGCATCGTCGACGGCGCCGCCGGCATCCTGATGGGCACCCGGGCGGCCGGCGCCCGCCTCGGCCTCACCCCCCGGGCGCGCATCGTGGGCTACGCCGACATCGGCTCAGAGCCCACCATCATGCTGACCGGGCCCGCCGACGCCGCGGCCAAGGCCCTCGCCCGCAACGGCATGACGGCGGCCGACATCGACCTCTGGGAGATCAACGAGGCCTTCGCCTCGGTGGTGCTCCGCTTCGAGGAGGTGCTCGGCCTCGACCACGACCGGGTCAACGTCAACGGCGGGGCCATCGCGCTCGGCCACCCCCTCGGCGCCACCGGCGCCATGATCCTCGGCACGCTGCTCGACGAGCTGGAGCGCCGCGACCTCCGCACCGGCTGTGCCGCCCTCTGTGTGGGCGCCGGCATGGGCACCGCCACCATCATCGAGCGGGTGGACGCATGAAGACCATCACCCTCCGCACCGACGCCCAGGGCACCACCACCCTGACCCTCGACATGCCCGGCCGCAGCTGGAATGTCTGGAACACCGAGAGCATCGCGGACTTCGCCGCAGCGGTGGACCAGATTGCCGAAGATGACGGCTGCAAGGGCGTGATCATCACCTCGGGCAAGCCCGGCTTCCTCGCGGGGGCCGACCTCGCCATGGTCGAGGCCCTCACCCAGGGCGGCCAGGACGCGGCGACGCTCTCGGCCCAGGTGGCGCCCCTCTCCGACGCCCTGCGCCGGCTCGAGACCTGCGGCAAGCCCGTGGTCGCGGCCATCAACGGCACGGCGCTGGGAGGCGGCTTCGAGCTGGCCCTGGCCTGCCACCACCGGGTGCTGGTCGACAGCCCCCGGGCCAAGGTGGGGCTGCCCGAGGTCCAGCTCGGGCTGCTGCCCGGCGCGGGCGGGACCCAGCGGCTGCCGCGCCTCATCGGGGTCCAGCCGGCGCTCCAGCTCATGACCGAGGGCAAGGCCCTGCGCCCCGACAAGGCCCTGAAGATGGGGCTGGTCGACGCGGTCGTGCCCGCCGAGGCGCTGCTCGACACCGCCCGGGCCTGGCTGGCCACGGGGCCCGATGCCGTCCAGCCCTGGGATCGCCGGGGCTTCCGCGTGCCCGGCGGCAGCCTCGACGACCCCAAGGTGGGCCAGGTGCTGATGGCCGGCACGGCGATGATCATGGCGAAGACCCAGGGCAACATGCCCGCGCCCGTCGCCATCCTCGCCTGTGTGGCCGAGGGGCTGCGCCTGCCCATGGACCAGGGCCTCGTGGTCGAGCGCCGCCACTTCGTCTCCCTGCTGCGCGACCCGGTGGCCGGCAACATGGTGCGCACCCTCTTCCTCGCCAAGCAGGAGGCCGACGGCCTCGCCCGCCGCCCGGCCGGTCCGCCCCGCCGGCGGCCCGTGCGCATCGGGGTGCTCGGGGCCGGGCTGATGGGGGCCGGCATCGCCTATGTGGCCGCCAAGGCGGGCATGGAGGTGGTGGTGATGGACGTCGACGCCGCCACCGCCGCCGACCGGGCCCACGGCTATGCCGCCGCCCGCGAAGACAAGGCCATCGCTCGCCGCCGCAGCAGCCCCGAGAAGAAGGCCGCCGTGCTCGGCCGCATCCAGCCCGCCGGGGGCCCCGCCGCGCTCCAGGGCTGTGGGCTCGTGGTCGAGGCCGTCTTCGAAGACCGGGCCATCAAGGCTGAGGTGACCGCGGCGGTCGACGCGGTGCTCGACGACGACGCCGTCTTCGGCAGCAACACCTCCACCCTGCCCATCACCGGCCTCGCCCGGGCCTCGTCTCGGCCGGGCCGCTTCATCGGCCTCCACTTCTTCTCCCCGGTCGAGCGCATGCCGCTGGTCGAGGTGATCGTGGGCGAGCAGACCACCGACGAGACCCTGGCCTGGGCCCTCGACTTCGTCGCCGCCCTGGGCAAGACGCCCATCGTCGTGCGCGACAGCCGCGGCTTCTACACCAGCCGGGTCTTCGGCACCTACGTCAGCGAGGGCATGGCCATGCTGCGGGAGGGGGTTGCCCCGGCCCTCATCGAGAACGCCGGCCGCCGGGCGGGCATGCCCATGCCGCCGCTGGCCCTGGCCGACGAGGTGGGGCTCCAGCTGCTGGCGATGGTCGACCGCCAGACCCGGGCCGACCTGGGCGCGGCGGCCCCCGACAAGCCCTCGACCCCCGTCGTCGAGCAGCTCGTGGGCGCCGGGCGCCGGGGCCGCCGGGACGGGGGCGGCTTCTACGACTACGGCGAGGGGGGCGACAAGCAGCTCTGGACGGGCCTCGGCGCGCTCTACCCCGTGGCCGCCGACCAGCCGGATGTCGAGACCCTGGTCTCGCGCTTCCTCGCCATCCAGGCCATCGAGGCGGTGCGCTGTGTCGAGGAGGGCGTCATCACCCACGCCCGAGACGTCGACCTGGGGGCCATCCTCGGCTGGGGCTTCGCGCCCTGGACCGGCGGCCCCCTCGCCCACATCGACACGGTGGGCCTGGCCGACTTCATCGAGGAGGCCGAGGCCTTCGCCGCCGCCCACGGCCCCCGCTTCGCCGTGCCGGCCCTGCTCCGCGAGATGCAGGCCGCCGGCCGTGTCTTCCACCCCGCACCGGAGTCCCCATGAGCACGACCCCCACCCCCGAGCCGGTCCTGGCCGCTGCCGAGCAGGTGCTCGCGGCCGCCGCCCAGGCCACGGCCGCGTCGGTCCACCAGGCGGTCGCGGCCCAGCAAGAGGCCGCCGTCCAGCTCCAGGCGACCACCGCGGCCGCCGTCGCGCGGCTGCTGTCGACCCCGGTGCCCCGATGAGCGGCGGCGATCCCCGCGACGGCGGCCCGGGCCCCCGGTCTGGCGGTCGTCCCGACCACTGCAGCGACCGCGGGCCCCAGCCCACCTCTGCCTTCATGCTGGCCCAGGGCCACGCCCACACCATGGCCGTCCAGGACGCCGTGGGCTTCCTGCGCTCCTCCTACGCCCTGTCGGTGGCGGCCCTCGCCCGGGGCCTCGAGCAGGGGGGCGAAGACGCCGACACGGCCCTCGAGACCGTCGACGCGCTGCTCACCCGCGCCGCGAGCCACTACCGCGACATCGCCGAGGTCGGGCTCCAGGGCCTCTACCGCCTCGAGCAGGGCGGCCGGCCGCTGCCCGGGCAGCACGGGGGGCACGGCAACCACGGCGGGCACTGTGGGCACGGCAACCACGGCAACCACGGCAACCACGGCAACGCCCACCAGCACGGCATGGGCGACGAACCGGAGCTCGGCCCCATCGCCGCGCGTCGGCACGAGCTCGACCTCTCCGTGCTCGGCCCCGCCCGCCCCGAGGATCAAGACAACCTGCAGCGCATCCACGACATCGGGCCCGACATCGAGGAGAAGCTCCACGCCCTCGGCATCATGCGCCATGACCAGGTGGCCCGGATGACCCCCGCGCTCGTCGCCCAGGTCACCGACATCCTCGGCCTCGTGCCCGGCACCATCGAGGCCGACGGCTGGGTCGAGCAGGCCCGGGCCCTCGTCGAGCGCGCCCGCGCGGCCGCCGGCGGCGCCGAGGAGTAGGCCCGGCCCCGCCCCGGGGCGGGACGGTCGGAGCGCACGCGCTATGCTCCGGCCCCCGCCCCGGAGCCCCCAATGGCCGGCCCAGCGCCCTCCTCTTCGCCGAGCCCCCTGGGCTTCGGCGCCCAGTTTCGCAGCCTCTCGTCCACCTACTGGATCTCCAACGCCATGGAGATGCTCGAGCGGCTGGCCTACTACGGCCTGCGCACGGTGCTGCCCATCTACATGGTGCTCGCCGTCGAGCAGGGCGGCCCCGAGTTCGACCACATCCAGAAGGCCAGCATCTACTTCTGGTGGGCGGCGGTCCAGAGCTTCGTGCCCATCGTCTCGGGCGGCTACGCCGACTCCTTCGGCTACAAGCGCACGGTCGGTGTCAGCATCGCCATCAAGATCGCCGGCTACGTCACGATGGCCTACGCCATCGAGCTCGCGGCCCTGGTCTCGGGGGGCGCCAGCGTGGGCCAGCCCGGCCACGCCGCCGTCTACGCCACCTTCACGGCGGGCGCCCTGCTGCTGGCCTTCGGCACGGCCATCTTCAAGCCCGGGCTCCAGGGCATCATCGCCACCCAGATCAAAGAAGAGAACAGCAGCCTCGCCTGGGCGCTGTTCTACCAGCTGGTCAACCTCGGGGCCTTCCTCGGCCCGCCCTTGGCCGGCATCATGCGCCTCATGGACTGGAAGTACGTCTTCCTCTCCTGCGCCGGCATCGTGGCCTTCAACTACCTGCTGTTCTTCACCTTCCAGGAGCCCGACGAGGGCAAGGACAGCGCGGCCCCCGGCGGCTTCTTCACGACCCTCATCGAGAGCGCCGAGGGCCTCCTCGAGCCGCGGCTGATGGCCTTCCTCGCCATCTTCTCGGGCTTCTGGGCCATGTTCAACCAGTTCTTCGATCTGCTCCCGAACTTCATCGACGACTGGGTCGACAGCTCCGACCTCTACGCCGCCGTCGCCGCGCCGCTGACCGGGCTCTTCGGCAGCAGCCCGCCGGCCGACTGGGGCGGCATGGTGCCCCAGGAACACATGATCAACCTGAACGCCGGGCTGATCATGCTCTTCGCCTTTGCTGTCGGCTACGCCACGGGCCGGCTGCGGGCCATGCAGGCCATGATCGCCGGCATCCTGGTCTCGGCCGTCGGCATCCTGAGCCTCGGGCTGTCGACCACGGGCTTCTGGGTGCTCGGCAGCATCGTCATCTTCAGCATCGGCGAGATGATGGCCAGCCCCACGAAGATGCGGTACTTCGGCGGCATCGCCCCCCCGGGCAAGAAGGCGCTGTACCTCGGCTATGTCAACGCCACCACGGGCATCGGCTGGTCGCTGGGCTCGCTCATCGCGGGCACGATGTACGAAGAGGGCGGCGACAAGGTCGTGCTCGCCCGGCGCTACCTCGTCGAGGAGACGGGCATGGCGGCCGACGCCGTCGCGGCCCTCGCAAAGACCGAGGTGGTGCCCACCCTGGCCACCACCCTCGACCAGACGCCCCTCGACGTGCAGCACCTGCTCTACGAGACCTACAGCCCCCAGTCCATCTGGACCTGGTTCACGGTCATCGGCGTCGTCTCGATGCTCGGCCTCGTGGGCTTCGACCAGATCACCCGGCGCAACGCGGCCTGGGAAGAGAAGGCCCTCACCGTCGTGACCGCCCTGGTCACGGGCATCTGCTACGGCGCGCCCATCGGGGCCTGGTTCCTCGTCCACATGGGGCTGCGCATGGTCGTGGGCTCGCGCAAGGTGGCCCTGCTCATCATGGTCGAGACCGCCGCCTACGTGGCCTGGTCCATCGGCAGCAGCCTCGTGGGAGGCTGAGGTGGCCGACGCTCCCTGGGTGCCCGAGTGGGAGGTGACCCCGGCCGCGGTCGAGGCGCTGCTGGCCGCCCACGCCCCCGCGCTCGCCGGCGGCACCCTGCGCCCCCTCGCCAGCGGCTGGGACAACCTCGCCCTGACCCTCGACCACCCCGGGGGCCGGGCCATCGTGCGGGTGCCCAAGCGCCGCATCGCCCTGGCCCTGCTGGCCGCCGAGCTGGACTGGCTGCCCCGGCTGGCGCCCCACCTGCCCGTGGCCTGCTCCGCGCCCCGCTGGGGGGTGCGCGGCCTCGCCGAGGCGCCCTACGCCTTCGCTGCCTACCCCTTCATCGCGGGCACGCCCGGCCACGACCTGCTCGCCGCCGACCCTCCGGCCGCCGTGGCCGAGGCCATGGGCCGCAGCCTCGGGCGCTTCCTCGGCGACCTCCACCGCATCCCCGTCGACCGCTCTCCCGGCGCCCCGCCCCTGCCCGACGACGGGCCCGAGCGCTCCGACCTGCGGGCCGTGCTGGCGCATGTGCGCGGGCTCCGGCCCCGACTCGCCCGGGGGGTGCCGCTGCCGCTGCTCGACGCCTGCATTGCCGCCCTCGACACGCTCGCCCGCAGCCGCCCCCAGGCCTGGACGAAGCCCTGCTGGGTCCACGGCGACCTCGACCACCGCCACACCCTCTTTCACGAGAGCGGGGAGCTGGCGGGCGTCATCGACTGGGGCGACCTGCACGTGGGCGACCCGGCCCTCGACCTCGCCCTGTGGTGGAGCGTGCTGCCCCTCGGGGCGCGCCACAGCTTCCAGACCGCCTACGGCCCCGTCGACGCCCACAGCTGGCGCCGGGCCCGGGCGCGCTGTCTCGTCCACCAGCTCTACGTGCTCGACTGGGCCACCCAGACCGACAAGCCCACCGTCGCCGGGGTGGCGCGGTGGGCACTGGAGCGGGCGCTCGGCTGAGGAGGGCGGAGGCCACAGGGCGGGCCGCCGGGGCAGCGCTCAGCGGGCGTAGCCGTACATCACTTCGTAGTTCGTGTAGTAGTAGCTGTAGTAGTAGTAGAGGGTGTAGGCGTAGTCGCGGTAGCCCTCACCCCAGGCCCAGTAGCCGTCGCTGGCCCGGAAGATGGTGTTGCTGCTGATCGGCACCCACGAGCCGTAGCTGTTCAGCATCGTGGCGCCGACGCTGCCGTAGTAGCTCGCGTCGAAGCCCACCTGGGCCGAGAAGCTGCTGCCGTCGGAGCAGCTGTAGTAGGGGTCGTAGGTGCTGGCGGCGTCGTAGGTGAAGGAGAGGTTGAAGGCGAAGTCGCAGCTCGGGCAGCCCGAGACCGCGCTGCCGCTCGTGCGGTAGACCACCACACACTCGTAGTCGCCCGGGATGTAGCTGGCGCCGTAGAGGAAGCCGTAGGTGCCCGAGAAGGACGAGTAGGACGAGCCGCCGCCGCCGGTCGAGCCGCCCGTGCCGCCGCCGGTCGTGCCGCCACCGGTCGTGCCGCCGCCCGTCGTGCCGCCCGTGCCGCTGCCGTCGCTGGTGCCGCCGTCGTCGCCCGTGCCCCCGTCGTCGCCCGAGCCGGTGCCCGGGGTGGTCGTGAAGGTGAAGGCGTCTTCGAGGGTCAGCTCGCCCTGGGAGCTCGTGACGGTCACGTCGACCACGGCCTCGCCGCGGCCCAGGGGGCTGAGCACCGTGAACTCGGTGTCGGAGATGACCGTGACGGCCACCTCGGCCACGTCGAAGCGGAAGTCGACGTCGCCGGTGAAGCCCGTGCCCTTGACCACGACGAGGGTGCCGCCGTCGAGGCCGGCCTCGTTGGGGGTCAGCGACGTGATGG
>CAXQUZ010000446.1:0-3787 GCA_964226865.1 Myxococcota bacterium
CTGCTGATTACGAATCAGCTGCTCTACCAACTGAGCTATCTCGGCATGGCACCGGAGACCGACAGGCGAGCAGGTGCGCAGGCACCACTCGTGTCGAGCGCCGCGGGTCTATGGTCCCCGGACGGGCCTGTCAACGGAATTCGGCCGCGCCGCCCCCGGGATCTCGCGGCCGCCCCCCGGCGTCGCCCCCGGTGCGGCACCGCCCGGGTCCACGACGTCACCAGCCTGTCAGCGTCTGCCTGCTGAGGATGCCCACCACTGGGATATGCGCCGCCGGTCCAACTCGGGATGAACACGATGCCAGTCCGCCGCCTCCTGCCCCGCGCTGCCCGCTTCCTCACCCTCGCCATGGCCGTGGCGGGTGCCGGTGGTCTCGCGTCGCCTGTGGCCCACGCCGCCGACGTGCTGCTCCCCACCTTCACCCCCCGGACCATGTCGGACTTTGGCCCGGCCGAGCGGCTCACCGAAGAGACCCTCCAGGCCCTCGCCGACGGCGGGGTCGCCTTCGTGCCCCCCTCCGAGATCCAGAAGCGGGCCGGCAACGTGGCCGACGGCTGTGCCGACCTCCCGGACTGCACCACCGTGCTCTGGGGCCACTTCCCGAGCGCGAGCATCGCGGTGGTCGGCACGACCGAGTACAACGAGGGTCGCCTCGACACCCGGGTGCTCTTCTACGGGCCGGACGACACGGCGCCCCTCGAGTCGATGAACGAGAGCATCCTCGAGCGCGACATTCCCGCCTTCGCCGGCAAGGTTGCCGTCACCGCCCGCGAGCTGCTCGGGCTCATGCCTCCCCGCGAGGCCGGGGTGCTGGCCCTCGCCTCCGAGCCCAGCTCGCCGCCGAGCCGCGGCAGCGTCACCGCCCAGGACGACTACTCCGACCTCGACGACAAGGGCGGCCCGAAGGCCCAGCCCCCCGCCGACGACAGCGACGACTTCGAGCGCCGCATGTCGGGCCTGCCGCCGAGCCTCTGGAAGCGGTACAAGGCCAGCGGCAAGTCCTACAAGGACTGGAAGGAAGAGGCCCTCGTGCGCTCCGGCAGCCTCATCATCGAGGTCTTCGGCGGCGCCGCCTTCGGCGATGTCAAGCGTGTCTACGACGTGCGCAAGACCTTCGACCAGATCAGCGATGGCCAGGGCGAGCCCGCCTTCGACGAGATCGGCAGCTACCAGTACGAGGCCTTCGTGCGGGGCAGCGCCTTCGAGACGGGCCTCTCGGTCGGCTACGTGCCCCTCTGGTGGCTCGAGATCGGGCTGTCGGGCGGGGTCCAGCTCGGCCGCCGCACCCTCAACACCGGCTGGACCTCCTACTACAAGGAGGAGCACGGCGACGAGATCCAGGACTCGGCCAACGACGAGTACGGCCCCGTGCCTTCGACGCTCGCGGTCATCCAGCCCCGGCTGCGCTTCTACACGCTGCCCAGCGGGCCGGTGAAGCCCTACGCCATGGCCGGCCTGATGATGCGCTTCTACGACGCCTACAACGACCCCCAGCTCAGCGGCGAGGTCCAGTACCCGAGCCGCGACGGCGGCGTCGGGCTGGGCATCACCGCCGGCGGCGGCCTCGCCTTCGACGCGCCCAAGGGGGCCATCGGCTTCATCGAGGTGCCCTGGACCTACCTGATGACCCCCGAGCCCTTCCAGCTCACCACCGGCGAGGTGGTCGGGGTGCCCAAGCGCGAGCTGGCCTCGGGCCAGGTGCTGGCCTTCCGGGCGGGCATCGGCTTCCGCCTCTTCTGAGTGCCCGCCGGCGCCGGCGCCGAGCCCGGGGAGGGGAGCCCCGGACGAGGGCCCGCCCCGCGGCCGCACTCAGTCGTGGTCGCGAAACCAGTCGACCGTGTCGGCGATGCCCTGGGCGAAGGGCACCGTGGGCGCCCAGCCCAGCTCGGCGGCGGCCCGGGAGATGTCGGGCTTGCGGCGCGTCGGGTCGTCCTTCGGGAGCGGCCGGTGCACGACGCCGGCGGCGTTGCCCGTGAGCCCGTTGATGACCTCGGCGAGCTCGAGCATGGTCAGCTCGTGGGGGTTGCCCATGTTGCAGGGCTCGTGGAGCCCGGACTCCATCAGCGCCAGCAGGCCGCGCACGAGATCGGAGACGTAGCAGAAGGAGCGGGTCTGGGTGCCGTCGCCGAAGACGGTCAGCGGCTTGCCGGCGAGGGCCTGCTTGATGAAGGTGGGGACCACCCGCCCGTCGTCGCCGCGCATCCGGGGCCCGTAGGTGTTGAAGATGCGCACGATGCGGGTCTCGACGCCCTTGTAGCGGTGGAAGGCCATGGTCAGCGCCTCGGCGTAGCGCTTGGCCTCGTCGTAGACGCTGCGGGGCCCGATGGGGTTGACGTTGCCCCAGTAGCTCTCGACCTGGGGGTGGACGGCCGGGTCGCCGTAGACCTCGCTGGTGCTCGCGAAGAGGAAGCGGGCGCCGTCCTGCTCACAGCGCTCGAGGCAGTGGCGGGTGGCGTCGCTGCCCACGTAGAGCGTCTCGAAGGGCAGCTCGAGGTAGTGGATGGGGCTGGCGGGCGAGGCCATGTGGAAGATGCGGTCGAAGCGCCCGCCCACCGGAATGCCGTCGATGACGTTGCCCTCGACGAGGGTGAAGGCCGGGTTGCCGCGCAGCCCGGCGACGTTCTCGGCCCGCCCGGTGACGAAGTTGTCGAGGGCCACCACCTCGTGACCCCGGGCCACGAGGGCCTCGCAGAGGTGGGAGGGGACGAAGCCGGCGCCGCCGGTGACCAGGACTCGCATCTCATCCTCGCAGGTGGCGCCGCCGGGGCAGCATCCGGGCCGGGGACCGTCCGCCCCGCCTGCGCCCGACCGGAGGGGCCGCCGCAGGGGGCGGACGTAGCCCTCCACACCGGCCCCGGCACTCGGCAGCCCGCGGGCGCCGCCGAGGCCCCGACCCCCGCCGCGAGCCGGGCGGGCTCCGCGCCAGGAGACCGCACCGGCAGCGGTGAAGATGCCCTGCTGGACGGAATCCAGCACCACCCGAGCAGGAGGGCGGGCCAGGTTGATCCGCGGTTCGCCCGGGTGCTATGACTCGGCCTCTGTCAGGCCAGGCCCGCCCCCGCGGGGGCGCCTCCCCCGGGCCCACCCGGTCGGGACGGGTCGGCCTGGCCAGCCAGTCTCCGGTGCCCCCGCTCCGCGCGGGGGACGCCACGGCGAGATGCCACACGGGCGAGAGCCCAGAGAACCATCGGGCAGGACAGCATGGGCACGAACAACGGCGGCGGCGACGACCTCTTCGACGACTTCGAGGACTTCTTCAAGAAGGGGGAGAGCGGCGACTTCTCCCACGACTTCTTCGACGAGCCCCCCAAGAAGCAGGCCGCGGCCCCCGCGCCCGCCCCGGTGCCGGCGCCCGCCCCGGTGCCGGCGCCCGCCCCCGAGCCGGCGCCCGCTCCCGAGCCGGCGCCCGCTCCCGAGCCCGCCCCTGCGCCCGCCCCGCCCCCGGTGGCCGCCCCGGCGCCCCTGCCGGAGCCGCCCGACCCCTTCCAGCGCCTCGGCGCGCCCATTCCCGAGACCGCCCCCGTGCCGCCGGCCCCCGCTCCGGCCCCCGCGCTCGACGGCCCGGTGATCCCGACGCCGGCCCTGCGCCCGAGCGACAGCGCGCTCTTCTCCGCCCCCACGGTCATCCTGCCCGCCGGTGGCAGCGTGGACGAGGACGACGAAGACAGCCTCGAGGACGACTTCTTCCAGGACTCCATCGACACCGAGGCCCCGCCGCCCCCCGTGGCCGAGGCCCCGCCCGCACCGGCAGATCGGAAGAGCGTCGTGTCGGGAAAGAGTGTCTTAA
>CAXQUZ010000447.1:0-14002 GCA_964226865.1 Myxococcota bacterium
CGGTGGCGCCGGACAGGTCGCGGAGGGACGTGATGTAGGTCTCGGGGTCGGGGGCCGCGAGGCCCTCGGCCGACCAGATCGCGCCCAGGTCGAGGCAGATCTCGCCGAGCTCGACGGTCTGCTCGACGCCGCGCAGGTAGGCGGTGCCGCAGCCATCGCAGGCGGTGTAGTCGGGGTCGTCGACGGAGGTGGTGGCGTCGTCGCTGGCCGCCGGCTGGAACACGATGTCGAGCCACCAGGCGTTCTCGTCCCGCAGGCCGATCCAGCCGCGGGGCTCGGCCGTGCAGTCCTCGGGGCCGGCCCCGAGCTCGCCGATGAAGGCCAGCGACATCGAGACGCTGTCGAAGCGGCCCTGGATGCGGTCGCTGAACAGGTAGATGTCGCCGCGGGTCTCGACCCGCTGGACGTCGCCGGTCTGGACGGCGACATAGAGGTCGGCGCGGTAGCCGCCGGGGGTCGGGGACGAGGCGGGCGCGAAGAGATCGGTGCCGTTGGCCGCGCCGACGAGCTGGGAGGACCAGGTCTCGCGGCGGTAGTCGCCGGCCTGGACCACATAGACGCTGTCGGAGACCTCGCCGGCGAACTCGAAGCGCACGTCGTCGTCGTCGCCGATGACGGCGTTGCCCGTGAGCGTGCGGGCGGCCTCCCAGGTGCGGCCGGCGCCGTCGTCGACGTTGCCGGTGGCCTGGAAGCGGGGGATCCAGTGCTGCCAGCCGCGGAAGTAGAGGCCGCCGGGCGAGGCGCAGAAGTCGGACCACGACATGCCCTGGCCCCGGGCGGCGTCGTCCTCGTCGAGGTCGGCGTCTTCGGGGGCGCCCACGTAGACGTCGGGGCAGCCCTCGAAGCGCCGGGCGAAGGCGCGCTCGTGGCCCGCCCAGATCTCGGCGCCCCGGATGGAGAGGGCGATGTCGATGGCCTCGAGAATGGCCGCCTGTTCATCGATGTCGGAGAGATCCGGCATCACCAGCTCGGCGGCGGGGCCACCCACGTCGACCTCGCGGTCGCTGCCGGTGTCGCCTTCTTTCTTGGAGCAGCCGCCGAGCAGCAGGAGCGCCCCGAGGGGCACCAGCCGGGCGCCGGGTCGGGCCGACCGAACACGGGCGGCGCGGAGACAGGCGGAGCGGGGACGAAGCGGGGCCATCAGTCCTCCTCCTCGGGCACGACGAAGCCGAAGCTCTCGACCCAGGCGAAGGCCACCCGGTCGAGCTCCTGCTCGCCCGCGTAGAAGGGCAGCCAGGTGTCGGAGCCGTAGTAGTTGACGTAGATCAGCCCCTCGTCCTCCGACCAGCCCATCTGCCAGTGCTCGCCGTCTTCGGGGAGGTCGGGCGAGCGGCACTCGTCGTGGCCCTTGACCTCGTAGAGGTCGCGGTCGTCGTAGGTGCCGCCCGTGTCGATGGGCTCGGCGTCGGAGTAGGGCTGGAAGCCGCCCTCTTCGACGCTGAAGAACTCGACGTCGAAGACCACATCACAGCCCGGGCAGCCGCCGGTCGCGCTGGTGTCGATGCCGAAGCCCGTGAGGGCGTAGCGCACCCGGCAGAACTGCTGGTCGACCTCGCCGTCGATGAGCTCGTCGATGTCGAGGGTGCCGATGACCGTCTCGTAGGGCCCGCCCACGGGCGTCATGTCCCAGTAGCCGGAGTGGCGCACCTCGAGCAGGTTGTCGGGGGTCTCGTCGAGGCCCCCGCCGTCGAAGGTGTCGGCGGGAAAGGCGTAGCCCGTGTCGTCGGGCACAGGGGTCGAACCCAGCACCCCCGAGTCGTCGGGAATGTCGGTGGGGACGTCATCCTTGGGCTCGTCCCCCTTGCAGCTCCAGGCGACCATCGCGAGGGCCAGCAGCCCGTGCGCAGCGAGGAGGAAGCGGGACGACGTGGGGGCGGGCATGGACACTCGGCAGCACGGCGGGGGGACGCCCGAGAGCGCGCCGTCCCCCCCGCGAGGGCGCCTGCACTGCCGGGCCGTGCCTAGTGTACACTCGCACCCCCAGCGCACCGAGAAGTTTGTTGACAAGCCCGCCGCGGCGGGCCGGTCCACCATGCTGCCCGGTCCCCTGCCCTCCGGGGATCCCCCCCCTCCCGCCGGGCCCGTTTCTCGCCATTCCCCTCCCCTTCCCCACTCCCGGGCACTGGCCCCCGCCCTTGCCGGCCCGCCAGCCGCCGGAGGCACCGGTGACCACCATGCTCCGCTCCCCCCGCCCGATCCCCACCGCGCCGCGGCGCATCGGGGCGTCTGCCCTCCTCTTCTTCGCGATGGCGACGGGGCTGGGCGCCTGCTCCGAGACCACCAAGCCCGCCTCGGGAACGGTGACCATCGACCGCGAGAGCCTCGCCTTCGGCGACGTGGCCGTGGGCGACCGCAAGTCCCTCGGGGTGGCCATCACCAACGACACCGAGGGCTGGGTGCTCGAGATCCTGTCGAGCTCGGCCATCGAGGGCTCTGCCTCCATCTGGCAGGTCGAGCGCGCCGCCGACGACATCGAGCCCGGGGGCACGGTGGCGGTCGACATCGAGTTCGCCCCCTCGGCGGTGGGCGAGGAAGAGGCCCGGGTCCAGATCCGCACGGGCTGGGTGCCCGGCAGCGGCGACGGCGACCCGCCGGTCGAGGCCCCCACCTGGGACATCGCGACCACCGGCACGGGCACGGCCTCGGTGGTCGACGCCGACGGGGACGGCTTCTCGCCCGCCGACGGCGACTGCGACGACAACGACCCGGCCCGCTTCCCCGGCAACGCCGAGATCTGCGACGGCATCGACAACGACTGTGACAGCACGGTCGACATCACCGAGGCCGACGGCGACTACGACGGCTTCATGGCCTGCGAGGGCGACTGCGACGACTACGACGCCAATGTCTACCCGGGCGCCCGCGAGATCTGCGACGACAAAGACAGCGACTGCAACGGGGTCATCGAGGACTACGAAGACGCCGACGGCGACCTCTACACCATCTGCGACGGCGACTGCGACGACCTCGAGCCCTACGCCCACCCCGACCTGACCGAGGTCTGCGACCTCATCGACAACGACTGCTCGGGCGGTGTGGACGACATCGACGTGGACGGCGACGGCCACTCCCCCTGCTCGGGCGGCGGCGACTGCGACGACAACGACCCCGAGGCCTTCCCGGTCATCGTCGACCCCGAGACCACGGCCGGCGTGCCCGACGGCACCCTCGAGGCCCCCTTCGGCGACATCCCGAGCGCCCTCGGCGCCCTCGACCCCATCTGCCGCACCATCGTGCTGGCCCCCGCCACCTACGTCGTCGACATCGACTGGACCGACCGCACCGTCCAGTTCAACGGCCGCGGCGACAGCCCCACCCAGACCACCCTGACCACCGACGCCGGCGACCCCTCGCGCCTCTTCACCGTGAGCAACGACGCCAGCATCAAGCTCGTCAACCTCACCCTCGCCGGCGGCTACGCGAACGGCGACGGCGGCGCCATCTACGCCGAGAACGGCAACGTCGAGCTCGACGGGGTCATCGCCACCGACAGCCGCTGCACCGGCGACGGCGCGGTCGTGGCGGTCTCCTCGGGCGACCTCAACATCCGCGACACGGTGTTCCGCAACAACATCGCCGAAGACGACGGCGTCGCGGTGGCCGTGCTCTCGGGCAACCTCGTCGACGAGGGCTCGGTCTACGAGAACAACGCGGCGGTGCGCGGCGGCGCCATCCTCGCCGAGGCCAGCGGCCTCACCCTGCGCGAGGTGCTCTTCACCGACAACGAGGCCAACGTCAGCGGCGGGGCCATCGCCATGACCGGCGGCGGCACCCTCGCCGTCGAGGGCAACCGCTTCTTCTCGAACCTCAGCCGGGGCGACGGCGGCGCCATCAACCTCACCGACGTGCTCATCCCCGACGGCTACCTGCGCAACAACCACATCGCCGAGAACCAGGCGGGCGCGGCGGGCGGCGGGCTGCTCATCGGCGGCAACAACGCCGGCATGGTGGTCGCCAACAACACCCTCCACGGCAACGCGAGCAGCGACGCGGGCGCCGGCCTCACCGTCGAGGCCAGCAACGCCGCCGACCTCTACGTCTGGTCGAACCTCATCACCTACAGCCAGGGCGAGTACGGCGTCTGGATCTACGACGGCGCCAACGCCAACGTCGCCCACAACTCGGCCTACGCCACCTCGGCGGGCGAGGCCCGCGACTTCCTCATCTACCCCGGTGAGGACTACGGCCAGAACCGCTCCGAGAACCCCGAGTACGACGCCTACTCGCCCGACGGCGACCCCACGAACGACCGGCTCTCGCTCTCGCCCATCTCGCCCGTGCGCGACGCGGGGCCCACCGACGGGGACGGCCCGGCTGGCTACACCAGCTGGTCGGATCCGGACGGCTCGGTCAACGACCGGGGCATGACCGGCGGCGTGGGCCTCGTGCCCGAGATTCCCTCCCCCTGAGCCCCCAGCCGGCCCCCTGGGGCCCGGAGCGCCCGTGAACCCCCTGCTCTTCCTGCTGCTCGGGTCGGCCCAGGCCGCGTCGGTCACCGTGGCCGCCGGCGACGACCTCGCCACCTACATCACGGGCGCGGCGGCGGGCGACGAGATCGTCCTCGGCGCCGGCGTCCACCCCATCTCCTCCACCCTCGTCATCTCCGGGGTGGCGGCGAGCGAGGCGGCGCCCCTGGTCATCCGGGGCGAAGAGGGCGCGGTCATCAAGCAGATCGCCGCCGAGGACGGCGCCCTCAGCAGCCAGCTGCTCCGGGTCGAGGAGTCGAGCCACGTGGTGCTCGAGGGCTTCACCATCGAGGGCCAGGACGACTGGGCCACCGACCTCGACAACGGCACGACGGCGCTGGTCATCAGCAACAGCAGCAACGTGACCATCGACGGGCTCGCCATCCAGGAGCTCACCCGCAGCGGCATCTACCTGCGCGACATGAACAGCGACATCACGGTGACCCGCACCGAGATCCAGCGCACCCAGAACGGCCACGGCATCTACGTGGGCTGCAGCGACGTGAGCTGCTTCACGACCGGGCTGACCGCCACGACGAACCTCATCCACGACATCGGTGGGGAGTACGCCTACGGCATCGCCCTCCAGCACGGCACCCAGGGCGCCCTGCTCGAAGACAACATCCTCTTCAACATCGCCTACCGGGGCATCGAGGCGGGCTCGACCGAGCTCGGCGAGGCCACCACCATCGCCGGCAACGGCATCTGGAACATCGGCGACATCGCCGTGGTGCTGCGCGGCGCGGCCCTCGTCCGCAACAACGTCATCTTCAACGTGACCGGCCGGGGCATCGTCGCCCGCGACCCCGAGCGCGCCTCCTACACCGACCAGATCATCGTCTACAACACCATTGTCGACACCGAGGACTGGGGGCTGGACGCCGAGAGCTGGACCGAGTGCATGGGCTTTGTGGTGGCCAACAACGCCATCTGCAACCCCCTGCGCTACGGGGTGCGCATCACGAAGACGGTCATCGAGGGCCAGGACCCGGACGACGTGCCGACGCCGGCGCGCATGGCGGGCAACCTCGTCTGTGGGCTGGTCGAGGGCCCCGACCCCGAGGCGGGCGAGGTCGTCGCCGGCGGGGGCTACGACGACTTCTCGGACGTCGAGCTCTGGGACTTCTACCCGACCCCCGACGCCCTGCTCATCGACGCCGCCGACCCGGACGGGGCCTACTACCCGCCCGAGCTCGACTTCAATGGCAACCCCCGCGAGGGCGACACGCCGGACGTGGGCGCCTACGAGTACGTGGGCGAGGGCAACCCGGGCTGGGCCATCCGCGAAGACTTCAAGGCGTACGTCGCCTATGAGGACGAGGCCGCCGGCGGCGACGTGGCCGGGGGCTGCTGCAAGGACGGCAAGGGCGACAGCGAGGAGGGGCTGTTCCTCCTGCTGCCGCTGGTGGGCTTCGGGGCCCTGCGCCGGCGCCGCCGCGGCTGAGGCTCAGCGCCCCATCGCGGGCAGGGCCAGCCTGAAGACCGTGCGGCCGGGCCGGCTCTCGACCGAGACGGTGCCACCGTGGGCCTGGGCGACGGCCACCACGAGGGCGAGGCCGAGGCCCGTGCCGCCGTGGGCCCGCCCGGTGGTGAAGAAGCGGTCGAAGACCCGGGGCAGGTTCGCCGCCGAGATGCCCGGGCCGTCGTCTTCGACCTCGAGGCCCGTCTCGCCCTCCTGCTCCCAGAGCCGCAGCTGGACCTTGGCCGCGTCTCCGCCGTAGCGGCGGGCGTTGTCGAGCAGGTTCTTGACCACGGCCGCGAGCTGCTCGGCGCTGCCGTCGACGTGGCCGGCGGCGCCCGAGACCCCGACCTCGGGGTGGCGGGCCGCGACCTCCCGGGCCAGGGCGCCCAGGTCGACGATGCCCCGGGCACCGCCCTCTTCGGCCCGCGCCAGCCGCAGCAGGCCCCCGACCAGCCGCGAGAGCCGGTCGAGATCGGCCAGGGCATTGTCGAGGAAGCGCACCCGCTGGGCCGGCGGCATCTCGTCGTCGTCGCGGATGAGCTCGACCGTGCCCCGCAGGCTCGAGACGGGGGTCTTGAACTCGTGGGAGACGTGGCTGGCGAACTCGGAAATGTAGCGCAGCCGGGCCCGCAGCCGGCCGGCCATCGAGCCCATGGCCCGGGCCAGATCCCGTGCCTCGCGCACCCGCGAGCCCTGGGCCGGCGCGAGATCCGCCACGGCCTCGAGGTCGCCGGCGGCCATGCGGTGGGAGGCCCGGGCGAGGCTGCGGAGCGAGCGCGACACCACCCAGCCGGTGTTGAGCGCCAGCAGCACGGTCAGCGCCAGGGCCAGGACCACGCCGAGGCTGAGCTGGGGGGCCATGTGCCAGAAGGCCTGGAGCTCTTCGCGGGGGGTGCGCGAGACCACCACCGCCCCGCGCACGACCGGGGCATCGGTGACCGGGTCGCGGCCCAGGATGGGCTCGGCCACGAACAGGCGCACCGAGGCCCGCCGGCTCGGGGACGACAGGTCCATCGAGCGGCTCCGCGAGGCGTCGCGCACCTCGGTCCAGACCATGCGGTCGGCGCTGGCCAGGGCCGCCGCCACCTCGGGCTCGGCCCGCAGGCTCTCGCCGATGGTCTCGGGCTGGCCGCTCGTGGCGACCACCCGGCCCTCGCGGTCGACCACCCGGTAGCCGGCGAGGGTGCGGGCCTTGGCCGCCTGCAACAGCAGCGAGAGCCGCCCCGCCGCCTCGGCCTCCGGACCGGTCGTCGCGGGCCCGGGCATGCCCGTGGCCTCGACGTGGAGGGCGACGAGCGCGGCCTGGTGGCCGATGTCTTCGGCGGTCTGGCGCCGCAGATCACCGGCCAGGGCGCCCGTGGCCAGCAGCACCACCACGGGCATGACCAGCACGACGAGATGGGTGCCGAGCAGCCAGCTGCGCAGGGGCAGCACGAGGCCCCGCAGGCGCCGCCACACTCAGCGCTCCAGCCGGTAGCCGAGCCCGTGCACGGTCTGGATGGGCTCGATGCCGTGCTCGCGCAGCTTGTGGCGGATGCGCCGGATGTGGGAGTCGAGGGTGCGGTCGGCGATGTGGTGGCCCTCGCCGTAGGCCCGGTCGACCAGCTCCTGGCGGGTGAAGGCCCGGCCCGGCGCGCCCATCAGCGCCTCGAGGATGGAGAACTCCGTGACCGTGAGGGTCACCTCGGCGGGGCCCACGAAGGCCTTGTGGGCGCTGCGGTCGAGGGCCACCCCGCCGGCGCGCAGGGTGTCGGCGGCCGGCGCCGCAGCGACCGGGGCCATGCGGCGGAGCACGGCCTTGACCCGGGCGACCAGCTCGCGGGTCGAGAAGGGCTTGGTCAGGTAGTCGTCGCCGCCCATCTCGAGGCCCAGCACCCGGTCGAACTCTTCGTCGCGGCTCGACAGGAAGACGATGGGCAGGCGGGTCGTGCGGCGGAGCTCGCGACACACGGCGAGGCCGTCGAGCTCGGGCATGACGATGTCGAGCACGAGCAGGTCGGGGGCCTTGCGCTCGACCTCGCGCAGCACGGCGGCGCCGTCGCCCACCTCGCGCACCACGAAGCCGGCCCGCCGCAGGGCGTAGCCCACCACCTCGCGGAGGTGGGGATCGTCGTCAGCTACGAGAATCTCGGGCACGGCAGGCTCCGGGCTGGCCCAGCGCTGTAGCACGTCCACCGGCACGGGGCGGGGGGCACGGGGGGCGCAGCACATCCCTCAGTCCGCCGCGCTGCTGGGCTGGCCGACGCCCCGCAGCTCGTCGAGGGCGTGCAGCCGGGCGGCCAGGGTGTCGAGCTGCTCGCGCACCGGCGCCGTCTCGCCGGCCAGGGCGACGAGGCCCAGCTGGACCCGGAGCTGGACGAGGCCCTTGAGCACCGCCTCGAGCTCGGCGGCGGCGCGCCCCCGGGCCCGGCGGAGGCGGGCACCATCGGGACTGGCCTGTACATCGGCATCTTGGAGAAGTCGGTCGACCCTCCGCACCCGGGCATCGGCCCCCCGCAGGGCCGCCTCGATGGCGTCGCCAAGGGCCGCGGGAACGAGCCCCTGGGCCTCGGGCTCCTCGAGGGCCGCCCGCAGCGCCCGCAGCCCCCGCTGGATCTCCCGGGCATAGGGCCCCTGGCCACCGGCGGGCTCGCCACCGGCCCCGCCGAGGAGCAGCGGCCAGGCGAAGACCGCGCCCGCCGCCGCGCCCGGCGCGCCCGCCCGCAGGAAGCCGAGGGCGACGACCGCACCGATGGCCACGTAGACCAGGGCGATGCCGAGGATGAGCAGGCTGGCGCTCACTGGCCACCCCGCCGCATGCCCGCCGCCGTGCCCGGCGCGAGGAAGCCCCGGGGCTCGGCCTCCCAGCCGCTGTAGACCCCGCGGGCCGAGCGCTGGGAGGTCTGGAGGCTGCTGATCACGTCTTCTTCGAGGGGCCGCAGGAAGCTCACCGCCGCCGTGGGCCGGGCGACGAAGGGCCGCAGCAGCCAGCCGGTCTGGGCGAAGCTGGCGCCGAGCACCACGAGGCTGCCGACCACGGCCACCCAGGGCAGCTCGCGGGGGCCGGGCAGGGCCCGCAGCACCGTGAGCAGCCCCGGCAGCCCCGCCAGCACGAGGGCACCGGCAAAGACCAGCACGGCGTCGTGGTAGCCGAAGCCCAGCGAGGTGCCGAGCCAGACCAGGGGGCCGAGGGCCGCCGCGAGCACGGCGGTCCGGGCCATGCCCACGAGCACCCCCGCACTCAGCCGGCGCCAGGTCGCCTCGGCCCCGAAGAGCGCCCAGGCGGCGTGCACGGCCGGCATGGCGAGCAGCGGCGGCAGCAGCAGCAGCAGGGGCGTCTTGGCGGCGGCGTAGAGCACCTGGATGCCCCCGTGGTGGGCGCCGACCACCCCGCCGAGCAGCGCCCCGCCCACCGCCGTGGTGGCGAGCAGGCCGGGGGCGAAGCGGGCGGCACCGCCCGGGGCGTCGAGCTCGTCGACGAGGGCGGCGGGGTCCCGGAGCAGCCGGGTGAGGAGCACGAGGGCAGAGGCCGGACGGGCGGCGGAGGAGGGCGACGGAGCGGACGAAGCGGAGGGGGACATGGCGGACCTCGGGGGCACGGGGGACGGGGCGGGGGCGACTCAGAGCTGGACGAGCAGCTCGATGCCCATGCGGGCCGCGATGAGCAGGGCGAGCAGCGACCAGCCCACGGCGAGCAGGTCCATGCGGGTGCGGCCGGCGAAGCTGGTGGCCCCGGCCGCAGCGGCGGCGGCGGCCTCCCGGCGGATGAGCCGGCGCCGGGCCAGCTCGACGCCCGTGAGCCCGAGGGCGACCATGGAGAGCACCATGGCCACGCCGCCGAGGCGGGTGGTGGCGCTGTAGAGGGCGACCATGGGGACGAGGCCCAGGGCGAGGCGCCCGCAGCCGACGAAGACGTGGCCGATGTCGCGGACCAGATCCGCCGGGGCCGCGTGGAGGCCGAGGAACTGGTGGCCGGTCAGCAGGCTGGGCACGCTCAGGAAGAGGGCGGCCACCGGCGGGGCGACGGCGGCCACGGCGCTGCCCGTGCCCGCCGCGGGGCCGCCGAGCATGCCGACCAGCGGCAGGGCGACGTAGCCGGCGATCCCGAGCAGCACGGCGGACGGCGCCAGGGGCACGAGCGCCACCGGGGGCGGCAGGCGCCGGGCCTGGAGAGGCGGCAGGGGCCGGGGCGCCACAGACGCCGCGGCGGGCACAGGGTCCGAGACGGGGTCCGAGACCGGGGCCGGCGCGGGCACAGGCGGGACGGCGGCACCGGCGAGGGGCAGCGGGGAAGCGGTCGTCATGGGGCTCTCCAGGGTGGGCGCTCCGGGTGTAGGCCGCGGCCGTGCAGGGCCGGCCGCCGGCCGGTGCAGCCCCCGGGGCACGGTCGTGCAGGTCTCGTGCAGGCCGCCCGGCGCCGGGCCCGCGTCCCCCGGTGACGCCGCCCCGTCCCGGGGGGACGCAGGCGCCCGTCCGCTCCGGGAGGGCCTCGCTGGCATGGGGCCCCGTCCGCCGCTTCTCGGCCCCCCCGGGCAATTGGCATGGTCTATGCTCTCGCCCCTGCCCACCCGGAGCCGCCATGTCTGCCCCCGCCGTCCCCAGCAACGCCTGCGCCCTCATCATCGGCATCGATGACTACCGGGGCCTCGACCCCAGCGGGGGCGCCGACCTCGCGGGCGCCTGCGCGGACGCCGTCGCCTGGTGGCGCCTCGCCACGGGCCACCTGGGCCTCGCCCCCGCCCGGGTGCGGGTGCTGGCCCAGGGCGCGGGGGGCGCCCCGGTGGTCCTCCCCGACGGCAGCACGGCCGGGCCCGCCACCAAGGCCGCCGTCATCGCCGGGCTCCAGTGGCTTGAGGCCCAGCTCGAGGGTGGCGTCGCCAGCGCCATCTTCGCCTACTCGGGCCACGGCGTGGGCCTGCGCGCCGCCCGCATCACCGAAGAGGGCAACACCCTCGCCCTCGTGCCCGCCGACGCCACCCGCGACGCCGAGGGCCTCCCCACCCTCGACAGCCTCATCACCGCCACCACCTTCGCGTCGGCCATCCCCACCCAGGCCGGCCGGGTGACCGCCTTCGTCGATGCCTGCGACAACCGCGCGGGCCACCGGGGCCAGGGCAGCCTCAGCGGCGTCGAGGGCCTGCCCCCCCGGGTCTTCTCGCGGCTCTTCCTCGCCTCGGAGCTCGGCCAGAGCGCCGACGAGATCCGGCTGGCCGAGGGCTGGCGCGGCGCCTTCTCCCACGCCGTCCAGAGCCTCATCGCCCGGTGGTCGGTCGTGCGCGATCCCGCCTCGGGCGTCCACTTCCTCAACGCCAGCCACAGCGCCCTCGCCTACCGCAGCCACCTGCTGCTCGACGCCCTCGGCCTCGACCAGTCCCCCACCTTCGTCGCCGCGCTCCAGCGCCTCTCCCTGGCGCCGGTCTTCCGCCCCGGGCCCGCCCTCGTGCCCGTCTCGGCCCGCCCCGACGCCCCCACCCGGGGCGAGGAGATCTCGCCGGGCGACGAGGGCGTCACGACCACCGTGCTCACCATCAAGGGCATCCTCGAGGGCCAGACCACCCACAGCTCGCTGTTCCGCTGCATCCTCGTCGCCGACGGCCTGGAGCCCGTGACCTGCAGCGGCGTCGCGCTCAAGCCCGGCCAGGAGTCGTGGTTCACGGTCGGCGACGCGCTCAAGTCCCGCACCGCCGACAAGGTCTCGTCATGGAAGGTCAAGGCCCAGGTCTTCACCTCCTGGGCCAGCGACCCGAGCAGCCCCGAGGCCTGCGACGAGCTGCCCGGGCCAGTCTCCTCGACCTGCCACAGCGAGGCCTGGGCCTGGTCAGCCGACATCTCGACCTCGTGGGAGGTGCTCACGGGCGGCGCGGGCCCGCTCCAGGGCGAGCGCACCACCGCGCTCCAGACCTTCACCGACCAGAACGGCACCAGCTGCGGCCTCCAGCTCGCCTGGGACGACGACGGCGCCCTCACCACGGTCGCCGTCTACCGGAACACCACCCCCGCGCCCGCCGGCAGCGGCGACCTCGTGCTCTTCAACGCCAGCACCACCGACGCCGACGTGCACGCCACGGCCCTGAGCGCCGGCAGCCTCCCGAGCGGCGAGACCTGGGAGCGCATCGTCGCGGGCACCAGCTGAGGCTCAGGGCCCCAGGGGGCGGACCAGCCGCATGCCGAGCGACATGAAGCGGTCGCCGGGCCGGCCCGCAAAGCGCATGGCGGCCCGGCAGTAGGCCGGCACGGCGCTCCAGGCCCCGCCGCGGCTGGCCCGGTAGGCCGGGTCGGGGTCGGTGTCTTCGACCAGGAGGCCGTCCCGCAGCGTCGGGCCCTGGCGCCGCCAGGGGTTCCGGCACCAGTCGCGCACGTTGCCGGCCGTGCCCTCGACCCCGTAGACGCTGCGATCCACCGGGTGGCGACCGACGGGCTGGGGCGCAGCCGTGCCCGCGGCCACCGAGCCCCCCATGTTGGCCCAGGTCGGCTCGCAGTGGTCCCCCCAGGCGAAGAAGCGGCCGTCGGCGCCCCGGGCGGCCTTCTCCCACTCCAGCGCGTGGGGCAGCCGCCGGCCGTGGTCGGCCGCATAGGCCGCCGCGTCCGCCCAGCAGATGCCCACGACCGGGGCGTCGAGGGCCCACCGGCGCCCCGCGTGGTCGACCCCGATGCCCAGGCGTCCGTCGGGGCCCAGGGCGTAGACCCGCTGGTAGTCGGCCGTGCGGCTGGTGCGGGGGCAGGCGGCCAGGGCCCCCTCCCGGTCTCCGGCGGCGAGGCGGCGGTTCAGCCAGGCGAGGTAGTCGCGGTTGGTGACCGGGTGGCGGGCGACGGCGAAGGCGTCCAGCCACACCCGCTGGGCGGGCAGGCTGTCGGCGGCCTCCGGGTCGCCCCCGGCCTGGAAGTAACCCGCGGGAACAATGCACTCATCGGGATCCACGAGCCCCAGCGGGGGCAGCCAGGTGGGGTGGGGGGCGGCCGCGCCGGGCCGGCGGGGGGTGGCATCGGCGCCCCGCTCGAGGAGCAGGGCGAGGCGCACGGTCTCGCGTCCCGCCAGCGAGAGCTCGACGACGTAGCTGCCGTGGGGGAGCCGCAGCCCGACCACGGGGGTGGGGCCGTGCTCGGCCACCAGCACCTCGACCCGCCGCCGCTGGCGCACCTCGCAGCGGAAGATGCGGGCGTGGGCCCCGGGAGGCTCGCTGTGGAGGGAGAGGCCGCAGAGGCCCTCGACGAAGGCCGCGGCCGCCCCGCCCACGACCGCGGCGTGCTGGGCGAGGTGGGTCATCTGTTGGGCCACCTCGGCGGCCTCGCCCCGCCGCTCGGCCGCCTGGACCCGGGCCATGCGGTGGGCCGCGAGGCGCCCGTGGGCGGCGGGATCTTCCGGCACCAGCCGCAGGGCCGCCCGCAGATCCTGGACCCACTCCGCCTCGGCCACGGCGATGTCGCGCTCGAGCGCGGCCGCCTGGTCCTCCAGCTCCCAGGCCGGGGCCTTGCGCGCGACCGGGTCGAAGCTGCGCAGCGGGGCCAGCACCTCGGCCGCCGCTGCCCGCAGCGCTGCCGCCTCGGCCCGCTGGGTCGCCAGCGCCGCCGCGCGCCCGTCCGCCCGGGCCACGAGCCGGGCCGCCCGCTGGCGCCGATCCGCGCCCTGGAGCCACGCGCCCAGATCGTGGGCGAGGTCCTCGGCGTTGGCGTGGCGGGCGAGGGGGTCGGCGGCCATGGCCTTGGCACAGATGCGCCGCAGCCCGGCAGGCAGCGCCACGGCGAGGGGCGGCGGCGGGGTTCCCGCGACCAGGGCGCGCCAGGCGGAGGGCCCGTCGCCCGCGTAGGGGGGCCGCCCCGCGAGCACGGTGTAGAGGGTGGCGCCGAGCGAGTAGACATCGGCCTCGGGTCCGAGCGCGTCGAGACGCCCCCGGGCCTGCTCGGGCGCCATGAAGGCCGGGGTGCCGACGACCTCGCCGAGCTGGGTGACGGCGCCGTCGCGAGGCCCGAGCGACACCCCGGCGAGGGCGTCGTCCTCGGTGAGCAGCCGGGCGAGCCCCCAGTCCATGACCCGCACCGTGCCGAAGGCCCCCACCATGATGTTCTCGGGCTTGAGAGATCGGACGAGCGTCGTGTA
>CAXQUZ010000448.1:0-33373 GCA_964226865.1 Myxococcota bacterium
GACGTGTGCTCTTCCGATCTCGAGCTGTCGGCCCTCGAGCTGGCGCCGGGGCTCGGGCTCGACGCGCCCTCAGCGAGCCGGGCCTTCGCCCTCGGCCTGGTCTCGCTCGGCCACCGGTGGTGAGCGCCGGCGACGCCGGGCG
Source organism: Myxococcota bacterium (assembly GCA_964226865.1). Lineage (GTDB taxonomy): Bacteria > Myxococcota_A > UBA796 > UBA796 > UBA2385 > CAXQUZ01. The sequence goes on from CAXQUZ010000448.1 coordinate 143, forward strand.
CCCAGGGCGACCGCGCCCAGCAGCAGGACGAGGCCGGCGGGCCAGAGCGTGGCCGGGTGGTGGCGCAGCCGGTGGGCGAGGGCCTGGGCCCAGGGCACGGTGTGGGCCCCGCCGTCGGGGCCGGTGAAGCGGAGGGCCGGGAGCACGGCGGCGAGGGTGGCGTCGAGCAGCGGGGCGTCGCCGGGGGGCCCGAGGGCCCAGAGCTGGACCGCAGCGCTGCGGTTCGGCGCGAGCACCAGGGTGGCCGAGAGCGCCGGAGCCGGCGGGCTGAAGCGCAGCCCCAGCCGGTCGCCGAAGGGGACGGGCAGGGCAGGGGGCACGGCGGCCCCGGGGCCGAAGAGCTGGCGGTGGAGCGTCGCCCCCACGGCGGCGGCGCTGGCCGCGTCGAGGGGCGGGAGGGCGTGGTCGCTCGGGCAGGCCAGCAGCAGCGCCGGCAGCCCGGTGGGGTGGGGGTGGAGCCCCAGATCACAGCCCGCAGGGAGCCCGCCGTCGGCGGGCCAGGGCGGCAGCGTCGGGAGCTGGAGCCCGGTGAGGATGTCTGCGACGGCGTCGGTCTCGTCGCCGATGGGGCGGCGCCAGCCCGGGGGCAGCGGCAGGGCCAGGCCGGTGGCCTGGAGGGTCTGGGGACCGGCGGGGGGCGGTGGGTGCTGCGAGACCAGCCGGGCGCCCACCCGGTCGAGGGGGGCGACGAGATCCGAGGGAGCAGGGGTCCCGCCGACCAGCCGCAGGTGCACCGTGTGGCCGCTGTCGGCGAAGGAGTCGATCAGGGCGGCACCCTGGCCGCCGGCCAGCGCGAGCTGGAGCGCCGTGCGCATGCCGGGGCGGCCCCCCGGCGAGGACGGGCGGGTGTGGAGGGCGGTGACCGTGGCGCCGGACTGGCGGGCCAGCTCGCGGGCGAGGTGGGTGGCCAGGGCGGCGGGCGCGGGGGGCGGGCCGTCGGTGGCGGGAGCCTGGAGGGCGCCGGTGGCGGGGGGCTCCAGGGCGCCGGTGGGCGGATCGGAGAGGTCGAGGCGCCAGGGGGTGGCCCAGACCTCGAGCAGGCGGCCCTGGCTGTCCCGTGCCCGCAGCCGCGCGGGCCCGGTGCCGGCGGGATCGAGGCGCCAGGCGGGATCGAGGTGGAGCACGGGGCCGAGGCCGCCGAGGGCGACCGCGCCGTCGTCCTCTTGGGCAACGGCGGGCGCCGTCTCGCGGGCACGGGCGGCCCCGGTCGCGCTGGCGAGGGCCGCGGCCAGGACGAGGCGGACGGCGGCGGGCGGTCCCCACGCGGCACCGCGGCGGGGCGGCCGGGGGGCGCGCCCCATCAGGTCGCCGGGGGGGCCGGACGGGGGGGCGCCGGCCGTGCCTCGCGCTCGAGCAGGAACAGGGCCGGCCAGGCGCCGCCCATCTCGACGATCCGGACGTGCACCGTGCGGAACAGCCAGTTCGGCACGACCACCCGGTTGAGCACCTTGCGCTTGCCCACGAGCAGCACGACCCGGGCGCCCGGATCGGTCATGCGCGCGAGGCTCTCGAGAAAGGTCCGGTAGAGCCAGTAGTGGTTGGTGCCCCGCCCGAGCCGGAGGCCGAAGGGCAGGTTGGCGAGCACGGTGTCGGGCCGCAGCCCCGGCCACAGCAGGTCGACGTCCCGGGCGTCGCCCTCGCGCAGCTCGAGCTGGTCGAGGCCGAAGTGGTCGCGGTTCTCGCCGGTGCCCGCGATGTTGGCCTCGCGGACGTCCGAGCCGTGCAGGGCGGCGCCGGGCCAGCGGCGGGCGGCCTCGACCAGCAGGGTGCCCGAGCCACAGAACGGGTCGAGAACGACGTGTGCTGGACCATGCTCGGGGTTGCGGGCCAGCCGGCCCATCGCCCAGGCGAGGTTGGCCCGCAGCTTGATGCGCGGCCGGAAGGGGCGGTCGTAGCGGGTCGTGAGGCTGCGGGCGGTGAGCTGGACGCCGGCCCGGCAGTGGGTGTCGCGGACGTCGGCGCGCACGTGCACCGCGTAGCCCGTGAGATCGACGGGGTTGGGGTGGTGGACCCGCACGGCGGCGCCCGCCCGGCGGGCCACGTCCTCGCTGGTGAAGGGGTGGGTGCCCGTGCGCTCGCTGGTGACCCGGAAGCTCGGCCGCGGCTGGTCCGCCGGGGCGTCGAGCTCGGGGAAGCGCAGGGTGGCGAACCACGCCGCGAGGGCGTCGAGGGGGGCCGTCGCGGGCAGCTGGAGGCGCCCGGCGGGGCGCAGGATGTGGTGGGCGCCGAGGCTCTGGTGGGCCACCGCCACGACCGCCGGCCCGGGGGCCGCGACCCGGAGCAGCAGCCGTCCCCGTGCCCCCTCGGGCTCCCACGAGACCGTGCCCAGGGGCAGCCCCGCGGCCCCGAGCCGCTCCTGGAGCTCGGCGCCGACCAGATCTTCGAGGCCCGGGTTGGTGGTGAGCTCGAGCCAGCAGGCACCGTCCGTGAAGCGCGCGCCGCCCTGGGCCCAGTCTGCGCGGATCCGGTGCTTCTGGACCTTGCCCATGGCGTTGCGGGGCAGCGCCCCCACCATGCGCAGCACCTTCGGCAGCTTGTAGGGGGCGAGCAGGTCCCGGCAGGCGCCGAGCCAGTCGACCAGCCGCACCACCGCGCCGGGCCGCAGCACGACCGCGGCCACGACCTTCTCGCCGAGGTCCTCGTCGGGAATGCCCACGACGGCGATATCTTCGAGCTGGTCGCCCCCCACCTTGCGCAGGGCCGCCTCGACCTCGGAGGGGTAGACGTTGAGGCCGCCCGAGATGACCATGTCGGCGGCGCGGCCGACGATGCGGTGGATGCCCTGGTCGTCGATGGTGGCGAGGTCGCCCGTGCGCATCCAGCGCCGGCCCCCGGCCGTCACCAGGGCGGCGGCCGTGGCCTCCGGGAGGCCGTGGTAGCCGGCAAAGAGGCCGGGGCTCGACACCCAGAGCTCCCCGGTCTCGCCGGGCGGCAGGGGCTGGTCGTCCGCGCCGACCACCCGGGTGTGGACCCCGGGGAGGGGGCGGCCCACGGTGCCGGGCAGGCAGGGGCCGCCGAGGGGGTTGCTCAGCACGATGCCCACCTCGGTCATGCCGTAGCGCTCGACGATGTCGATGCCGAAGCGCGCCCGGAAGGCGGCGTGGCGGGCGGCGGGCAGGGGGGCCGAGCCCGAGGTGACCAGGCGCAGGGACCCGGTGTCGGGCAGCGCCGCGGCCGGGAGCGAGAGGTAGCGGTGGTGGTGGGTGGGCACCCCCATGAGCACCGTGCCCCGGTGCCGCGCGACGGCGGCGAGGGCGGCCTGGGCGTCGAAGCGCGGGAGCAGCAGCACCCGGGCGCCGGCCCACAGCGCCCCGAGGGCGGCGACGAAGAGGCCGTGGATGTGGAAGAGGGGCAAGGTGTGGACGAGAACGTCGTCGGCGCGCCAGCCCCAGGCGGTGTGGAGGGCCTCGACCGTGCCCAGGATGTCGCGGTGGCGGATGCGGGCACCCTTGGGCCGGCCCGTGGTGCCCGAGGTGTAGGCCCGCACGGCCACGGCGGTCTCGTCGACCGCGGGGTCGGGGGCCCGGGCCGGCGCGGCGTCGAGGGCCGAGGCCAGGGCGTCCGCGTCGGGACCGGGGGGGCAGCCGGGACCGAGGGCCGCCCGGGTGGCGGCGGGGAGCACGGCAGCGGCGGCACCGGCGTCTTCGAGGAAGAAGCGCAGCTCGGCGGGCGGGTAGGCCGGGTTGAGCAGCAGCACGGTCAGGCCCTGGCTCCAGGCGCCCAGCAGCAGCGCCAGCCAGGACGGCGAGCGGGGAGCCTGGAGGGCGAGCACGTCGCCCGCGCCGAGGCCCAGGCTGGCGACGAGGCCGGCCCCCCGGGCGGCCCGCTGGTGGAGCGCGGCGTGGGTCCAGCTCTCGACCACGGCGGCCTGGTCGTCGAGCATCTGGATGGCCACGGCGTCGGCGTGGGACGCGCTGCGCTGGCGGAGCTGGGCGGCGAGCGAGGGGCGGGGGGCGGACGGGGGCACGGGCCCTCCTGGGGCGGGGCGGAGCCGGTCGGTCCCGGCGGACGGAGAGCGGACCGGGCCGGGGACCGGATAGTGCGGTCGGCCGGAGCCGCCAATGTCCCCACGCATCGTCGATGCCCTCAGCGAGGTCGTGCGCGACCACGACCTCTTCATCGTGGACCAGTGGGGGGTGCTCCACGACGGCCACCGCCCCCACCCCGGTGCCCACGCCGCCCTGGCCGCCCTGCGCGCCCGGGGCACGGTGGTGCTGGTCTCGAACACCTCGCGGCGGGTCGCCGACAACCGGGCCCTGCTCGCGCGCGTGGGCTTCGAGACCGAGCTGTGGGACGGCATTGTCACGGCGGGCGAGGCCTCGGCCCAGGCCCTGCTGGCCGAGCTTCCGGGGGCGCGGGTCTGCGATGTGGGGGCCGGTGCGCCGCCGGATCACCCCCTCCGGGGGCTCGGCCCCGCGCTGGAGCTCGTCGACGATCCCGCGTGCGCGGATGCTCTGGTGGCCACGGGGGTCTCCGCTGCGCCCCCCGAGCGCCTCGACGGGGTGCTGCGGCCGGCGGTCGAGCGCGGGCTGCCCCTGTACTGCTTCAACCCCGACGTGGTCAGCGTGCAGCCCGACGGCAGCTTCCTGTACTGCGCCGGCGCGGTGGCGGCGCGCTACGCCACGCTGGGTGGCCGGGTGCGCACCTTCGGCAAGCCGGCCCCGGCGCTCTACGCGGCGGCGAGCGCCCTGGCGCCGGTCTGGACCCGCGGCCTCGCCGTGGGCGACTCGCTCCACCACGACATCCTCGGCGCGCGCCAGGCGGGCCTCGACAGCGTGCTCATCACCCGGGGCATCCACTGGCGGGACTGTGGCGCGCCGCTCGGTGCCCGGCCGGATCCCGCCGCCGTCGGGGCCCTCTGTGCGCGCACGGGAGTCTGGCCGGACGCCGCGCTTGCCCGCTTTGTGTGGGACAGTCCCGGTGCACGCGCAGGCGACGGGCGTCCGGAACGGGACTGAAAGACCACCGTCAGGTATGTCTTGTGGGTCCGATGCGTGGGCAGAGGTGGGGCGGGGTGCCACCGCGAACCAACGACCCCGATGGGAGTGTGCGGTGTGGAGCTGGTGCTGCTGCGACAAGGACAGGCCGTGCATCGGTCGGCGATCCCCGAGACGGGCCTGAGCATCGGGCGCCGCGAAGACAACGGACTGGTGCTCTCCGAAGACAGCATCTCGCGCCAGCATGCCCAGCTCTTCCTCTTCGAGGGGCGGCTGTGGGTGCGGGACCTGGGCAGCTCGAACGGCACCTTCGTCAACGGCGTGCGGCTCCAGGGCGCGACACCCGTGAGCGACCGGGACCGGCTGCGGCTGGGGCGGGTGCTCGAGGCGCGGCTGCACGGGGCCCCGGGCCCGGTGGACGAAGACGCCAACACCCTGTCCCACGTCATCATCGAGGACGTGTGGTCCATGGTGCGCCACGCGCTGGGGCCGGGCGCCTACGTCGTCGATCGCGAGGGCAACGTGGCCTCCGCTGGGGAGGCGGCGCCGAACCTCCGCATCGACCCGGACGGGGCCTGCACGGTCCACCGGGCCCAGGGCTGGGAGGAGCTGGCGGTGGACGGCGAGGCGGTCATCGCGGGCCGCAGCCTCCGCCGCATCGCCCCCCGCAGCGGCCAGATCGCCACCGTGGGTGCCGCCGACGATCGTGGCTTCTCCTACGTGCTGGCCTGTGATCTCGACGGACCGGGCGGGCCGACCTGCTGGGCGGGCACGGCGGCGGGCGAGCTCGAGCGGGTCTGTGGGGGCAACGGCGCGGTGCTGCTCTACCAGCTCGGCGCGGCCCTCCAGCGCGACCGCGAGGCCCTGATGTCGGAGGCCCAGGTCGGCTGGTGTGACGACGACGTCCTCGGGCGCGGGGTCTGGGGCCGGGGCTGGGCCTCCCACGACCCGAACGGCCTCCACGTGCTCATCTACCGGGTGCGCAAGGCCATCGGACGGGTGGGGCTGGATCCCGCCTGTGTCGAGAAGGAGCGCGGCATGACCCGCATCCACATCCAGACGATCCGCGAGGGGCGTCCGTGAGCTTGCCGTCTGCCATGCGGGGCCTCGGGGTTGCCGTGAGCATCGGCCTTGTCGGGGGCCTCGGGCTCGCGGGGGCACCGGCCCATGCCGAGGACTGTGCGTCTCGGTTGCCGGCGGCCGCGCTGGACGCCCGCATCGACCAGGCCGAGGCGGCCTGGACGGCCCTCGACCTCGAGGGCTTCCGCCGGGCGGCCGACGACCTCTCCGGTGCCCTGCCCTGTCTCCAGGGGCCCCTCGACGTCGACCAGGCGGCCCGGGTCCACCGCCTCCAGGGCATGCGGGCCTTCGTCCAGAACGACACCGAGCGGGCCGAGCTGGCCTTCGCCGCGGCCCGGCGGCTGCGGCCCGGAGAGGGGCTGCCGGCCGCCCTCGCCCCCGCCCAGCACCCCATCCGCAAGCACTTCTCCGCCCTGCCCATCGACGACGTGGGCGACACGGCCCTCGACGCGCGCTTCGCCTGGCAGGTCGACGGGCGCGAGGCGGAGCTGCGTCCTTCTCGCATGCCCACCGTCGTCCAGCAGCGCACGGCGGACGGTGCCGTGTCCCGCAGCTGGTACCTCTGGCCCGGCGAGGCGCCCCTGGTGGCCGCGCCCACCGGGGGCATCGGGCGCTGGCTGGCCCTCGGCGGCGGTGTGGCCCTCGCTGCGGCCGGCGGCACCTACCTCGGCGCGGTCGCCACCGAGCGCCGCTACTGGAGCAGCGACACCCCCCGAAGCGAGCTGGACGGCCTGCGCAGCCGCACGAACGGCCTCGTCTGGACCAGCGCCGCCCTGGGCGCGGTGGGCCTCGGGCTCGGCGGCGCGACGCTGGCGGTGGACTGGTGACCGCCGTCTCCTCCGCGCCGGGCGCCCTGCCCGACCTCTCCGGTCGGGTCGTCGGCAACTACGAGCTGGTCGCGCCCCTCGGCGCCGGCGCCACGGCCGTGGTCTACCGCGCCCGCCACCGGGCCCTGCTCACCGAGCACGCCGTCAAGGTGCTCACCCTCGCGGGCAAGGGCATGCAGCGGCGGGCGGTCCAGGAGGGCCGGGTCCAGGCCCGGCTGCGCCACCCGGGCATCGTTGCCGTGACCGACGTGCTCATCGTCGAGGGGCGACCGGCCCTGGTCGGCGACTTCGTGCCGGGCCCGACCCTCTCGGCCTGGCTGGTCGAGGCCCGGCCGCCCCGCGAGACCCGCCTGGCGGTGTTCCGGGCCCTGGTCGAGGCCATGGCCGTGGCCCACGAGGCGGGGGTGGTCCACCGCGACCTCAAGCCCGACAACATCATCATGGACCTCTCCGGCGCCCGGCCCCAGCCTCGGGTGACCGACTTCGGGCTCGCGCGGCTGGTGCGCGAAGACATCAAGGCCGTCGCCGCCGCCCGGGGCCCCCAGACCCGCCACGGCACGGTGCTCGGCACCCCCGCCTTCATGGCCCCCGAGCAGTTCAGCGACGCGAGCTCGGTCGACGAGCGGGCCGACATCTTCGCCCTCGGCTGTGTCCTCTACGCCCTGCTCTTCGACCGGCTGCCCTTCCCGGCCCACGACCTGATGGCCGCCGCCGGCGCGATCCAGGGGGGCCGCTACATCCGCCCGGACGTCCGCGAGCCGGGCATCGCCCCCCACCTCGCGGCCGCCGTCGAGGGCTGTCTCGAGACCGAGCGGGAGCGGCGCACCCCGACCTGTCGGGCGCTGCTCGATCAGCTCGCCGCGGGGCCCCCTGCGGCGTCGGCGACCCCTGCGCCCGCGGCGGTCCCGGCCCTGGCCGCCCCCGCCACCCGCCTCGATGCGCCCGGTGGCCACACCCTGCTGCCGGCCGAAGGCGACGCCCTCGAGGACGGTCCAGCCCTCGGCACCCTCGCCCCCAGCGGCCCCCTCGGTCCGGCGGCGGCGCCCCCGGAGCTCGGCGCCCTGTCGCCGCTCGGCGCGGGCTCTCTGGTCGGCGGGGACTCCCTGCTCGACGACGATCTCGACCTGCCACCGGCCCAGTCCCCCTGGGGCGCGCGGCTGGCCGTGGGCGGGGGCGCTGTGGCGCTTGTGGCGGCGGTCCTGCTGCTGTGGCCTGCGGCTCCGCCCCCTGCGCCCGCGCCCGCGCCCGCGCCGGAGCGGGTGGCCCCGACCCCAGACCCGGAGCCAGCCGCCGCGCCCGCCCCGGCGCCTGCCCCCGCGGTGGTGGCCCCGCCCGTGGCGCCTGCGCCTGCGCCTGCGAAGCCGGCCCGCAAGGCCCGGGCTGCGCCGGCTCCTGCCGAGGCGCCCCCTCCCGCCGAAGCGCCGCCCCCCGCCGAGGAGCCGCCCCCCGCCGAGGAGCCGCCCCCCGCGGAAGCGCCGCCCCCCGCCGAGGCGCCGGCGGCGGCAGCGGCGGCCGCCCCGGCACCGGCGCCCGTCCAGGCCCGGGTGGTCGTGACCGACACCACACGGATCGAGCTGCGCCAGGGCGGCCAGCGCTTCTCTCCGGGCTCCCTCCCGCCGGGCCGCTACGCCATCTACGCCCACTTCGGGGGCGCCCCGCCGGTGCACGCCGGCGACCTCGACCTGCGCGCGGGCCAAGAGGCCCGCATCGCCTGTGTCGCCGACTTCCAGCAGTGCCGGGTGCTGCCATGACCGCTCGCTCCCTCTCGCTCCTCTCCCTGCTGGTCGGCCTCGTGCTCGCTCCGGCAGCGGGCTGCGCCTACATCACCGACGCCGAGCACGCCCAGCGCCTCGCCGACACCGGCGGCGGCGCCAAGGGCGGCGGGGACGGGGCCGACGGGACGGACGGTGCGGACGGGAGCGACGGGAGCGACGGGAGCGACGGGAGCGACGGGAGCGACGGGAGCGACGGGACCGACGGCACGGACGGGACGGACGGCACGGACGGCACGGACGGCACGGACGGCACGGACGGCACGGACGGCACGGACGGGACCGACGGAACGGACGGCACCGACGGCACCGACGGCACCGACGGCGGCGAAGAGACCCATGAGGGCACCTACGTCGGCACCATCACCCTCAACACGGGGGTGGGCGACTGCAGCTCGGACGTCGAGCTGACGATTGCCGGCACGGCCATCGTGGGCACCTTCTCCTGCTCGGCCACGCTGTTCTCGGTGACGGGCACCTTCTCGGATGGGCTGCTCGCGGGCACGGACGCGGCGGGCGCCGTCGAGACCTCGGGCACGATCGACATCTCCGACACCTGGACGGGCTTCGTCCGCACCAACAGCCCGCCCGAGCTGCACGGCAGCTTCAGCGGCGACACCGGCGGCCTCACCCCGGTCAACTACAACGGCAGCTTCTCGACCACCCGCACGACCCCCTAGGCACCGGCCCCGGGGGCCAGCGCCGCGGGCCTCAGAGCACCTGCCCGAAGAGCGCGAGCTGGGTCCGCTCGATCTCGCGCTGGGCCTGGCGGGCCATGGTCCGCAGCGGGGCCGCCTCGGGAACGGCCGGGTCCATCTCGATCTTGCGGTCGGTCGCCCAGGCCACCCGCGGCCCCGGGGCCCCCGCCGGCGCGAGGCCGATGCGCAGCTCGCCCAGCCGCTGGGTCTGGTGCCAGGCCCGCACCCAGACCGCCGGCCCCACCCGGAGGGGCACGTCGCTGAAGCGGTGCTGGTTGGCGTCGATGACGACGTCGACGAGGCCCTCCTCGGCCGCGATGCGCGCCTCGGTGGGGCTGGCGTGTGAGAGCAAGACGATCAGATCAGATCGTTCGCGTGCGCCATCGAGCTGGGCCCGCAGGGCGTCGAGGGGCTCGCGGCGGGTGTAGCCGGGCGTGTCGACCATGGCGGGGCCGGGGGTGCTGATGCCCGTGACCAGCACCCGGTGCCCGCCGGCCTCGAGCAGGTGCTCGCCCACGATGCCGGGCCCGGCGAGGTTCGCGCTGATCACGGGGAAGGCAGGCGCGCCGTCGAGGCTGCGCAGACCGGCCAGCTCGTCCCAGCCTGCGTTGGCGGCGTCGACCCCGAGGGCCGCCATGCCCTCCACCATCCACTGGTTGACCAGGGCCGCGTCGCCGCGGGGATCGCCGCTCGCCCCCACGGCGCCGAGCGACCAGCCCCCGGCGTGGAGCAGCAGCGGGGCCACCCCCGGCTGGGCGGCGGTGCTGGCCGCGATGTAGCTGGCCTGGCGGGCGAGACCCCCGCGGGGCGTCTCGGTGCAGCCGCAGGGGGCGAGGGAGCCGCCCTCGTCCGTGCCGTAGAACAGCACCAGATCGGCGCCGTCCGCTGGTGCCAGCCGGGCCGCCATCGTGCCGCCCTGGCTCAGCTCGCCGCGGAGCCCCGGCGCGCCCTCGTGGGCCTTCATGGCGGAGGCTGGCGGGCGGCAGCCCCCGAGCAGGGCAGCGGTGGCCAGCGCGGCGGCCGGCAGGACGGCGGGCAGGACTCGGGCGGATCGGCGCATGCACCGGAGCTAACCCGCCGCTGGCGGGCTGCCGTCGGTCGCCCACAGGCGCGGGGAGACCCCGACCAGCACGGGCGTCTGGGCGGGTGCAGGTGCCGGCCGGTCCGGTGGCGTGGAGGCCGCCCCGCAGAAATTCCGGCCCGGACCCGTTGACGTTCGTGTGGGTTGAACACTATATGTGGGGTGCCGGCTCGAATCGTGTCAATCTGACGCGAAGGTGGCCCGGCCCGGAGCTCGCATGGCATCCCGTCTCCACCTCCTCGTGATCGACCCCCAGAACGACTTCTGTGACGCCGCCCACGGCAGCCTCGCCGTGCCCGGGGCGGCGGCCGACATGGACCGCCTCGCGGGCATGGTCGACCGGCTGCGCGACCGCCTCGCCGACATCCACATCACCCTCGACAGCCACCGCAAGGTCGACATCAGCCACCCCATCTGGTGGCAGGACGCGGCCGGGCGTGCGCCGGCGCCCTTCACGGTGATCACCGAAGACGACATGGTCGCGGGCCGGTGGACCACCCGGCGCCCCGGGGCCTGGGAGCGCTCCCGGGCCTACCTGGCGAGCCTCGCGGCCCGTGGGCGCTACCCCCACGTGGTCTGGCCCGAGCACTGCCTCATCGGCGACGAGGGCCACAACGTCTGGCCGGCCCTGGCCGCCGCCGTGCACGGCTGGGAGGACCGCTTCGCCATGGCCGACTTCGTCACGAAGGGCTCGAACCCCTGGACCGAGCACTTCTCGGCGGTCCGGGCCGAGGTGCCCGACCCGGCCGACCCGACCACCCAGGTCAACACGGCCCTGGTCGCCACCCTCCAGGAGGCCGACACGGTGCTGCTCGCCGGCGAGGCCCTCTCCCACTGCCTGGCGAACACCGTGCGCGACATCGTCGACTGCTTCGCCGACCCCGACATGGTCCGCAAGCTCGTCCTGCTCACCGATGCCACGAGCCCCGTGGCCGGCTTCGAAGACCAGGGCGCCGCCTTCCTCCGCGAGCTGCAGGCCCTGGGCATGCGCACCGCGACCACCGCCGACGTCCTGGCCTGAAGGAGTCTCTCATGCCCATCCTGACCTTCCCGCCCGCGCCTGCTCCCGCCCCGGCTGCCGCCGCTCCGGTGGGGGCCGGGCCGGTCGACCCCGCGGGGCTGCCGGCGACCACCGCGACCGGCACCCCGGGCAGCGGCTTCGGCTTCAGCGCGGCGCGCATCGACCAGCTCGGGGCCACCGAGTACACCCTGGTGACCGTTGTGGTCGACCTCTCGGGCAGCGTGGGCCGCTTCCGGGCCGGCATCATCGACTGCCTCCAGGCGATCGCCCAGGCCTGCCGTCGCTCGCCCCGGGCCGAGAACCTGATGCTGCGGGTGACGGCCTTCCGCAGCGCGGTCGAGGAGGTGCACGGCTTCCTGCCCGTGCGGGCCATCGGCCCCGACCGCTACGCGGGGCTGCGCACCGGGGGCAGCACGGCGCTCTTCGACGCGGCCACCAACGCCCTCGGGGCCACGGCGCGCTATGCCGCCGAGCTCCGCCGGGCCCACATCGACGTGAACGGCCTGTGCATCGTCATCACCGACGGCATGGACAACGCGTCGACCGAGACCGCCCGGGGGCTGGCGGCGGCCCAGGCCGCGGCCCTGCAGTCCGAGGCCCTCGAGAGCCTGCTGTCGATCCTCGTCGGGGTCCACATCGACGACGGCCGGGTGGCCGCCGCCCTGCAGCAGCTCCAGCGCGACGCGGCCCTCGACCTGTTCGTGCGGCTGGAGTCGGCCGACGCCGACAGCCTCGCGCGCCTGGCCCGCTTCGTGAGCCGCAGCGTCTCGGTCCAGAGCGTGGCCCTGGGCACGGGCGCCGGGGCCCCGTCGCTGTCGTTCTGAGCGGCCCCCGCGCCCACCGGCGGCTCAGCCCCCCGCGGCCACCGGTGGGCCCACGTAGCGGGCCCGGGGACGGATGAGCTGGCCCCGGGCCCGCTCTTCGTGGAGGTGGGCGACCCAGCCGGCCAGGCGACCGAGGGCAAAGAGGGCCCCGGGGGCGCCCCGGGGCAGCGCCCAGGCCCGGGCGAGGCCCACGAGCCCGAAGTCGAGGTCGGGCGGCGGGTGGCCGAGCGCTGCGGCGGCGACCAGGGTGGCGGAGACCGGGGCCCAGCCCGGACCGCCCCGGTCGGCCGCCCGGGCGAGCAGGGCCCGCGCCCGGGGATCGCCCTCGGGGTAGAGCCGGTGGCCCAGCCCCGGCAGCGGCCGCCCCTGGGCGCGGTGGCGGGCGAGCACGGTGGCGGCCCCCGCAGCGCCGGCGGCCGCGACCGCGTCGACGAGGGCCTGGATGGCGAGGCTCGCCCCCCCGTGGCGGGGCCCGGACAGGGCGGCGAGGCCGGCGCAGACCACCGCGTGGAGGCCCGCGCCCGTGGAGGCGGCCACCCGGGCGGCGAAGGTCGAGGCGTTGAGGCCGTGGTCGGCGCAGAGCACCAGCGCCGCCTCGAGGTCGGCGGCGGCCCTGGGGCGGCCCCAGCCCTGGGCGAGGGCGGCCCCGATGGACGGCCCGCCCCGGGCGCCCAGGGCCCCGGCGCAGGACCAGATGAGGCGCACCGCCGCCGCGGAGAGGGCGGCGCCCTCGACCTGTTCGTCGAGGGGGGTCTCGAGCCCCCGGCGGGCCACATGGGCGAGGAGCCCCGGCAGGGGGGCGTCCGCCAGGACGGCGCCCGGGGCGGCGGCACCGAGCACCGGGCAGGGCGGCTGCCAGGCGGAGGCCGGCGCGGGGGGCGCCCAGAGGTGGCCACAGGCCGCCGCGAAGCCCGCCGAGACGAGGTCGCTGGCGGGCACCCCCCGGTAGACCGGGCCCCCGGCGGCGATGGTGCCCACGGCCGTCTCGACCACCGGCTGGCCCCAGCCCAGGGCATCGGCGGCGACGGCCCCGTGGCCCTTGCCCGCTGCCGACCGGGCGCGCAGGGCCTCCACCTCGTCGGCCCGGTAGCGGCGCTCGCGGGCCCGGGGACCCGGCAGCGACTGGAGCCAGCCCCGGCTGACGTAGGTGTAGAGGGTGGCGGGCTTCACGCCCAGGCGGCGGGCGGCCTGGGCAGCGCTGAGGGTCTCGGCCATGGGGCACCGGTGCGGGAGATCGCGACTCAACACATTGACTTGTCGATCGACATATATCCGGGTGACGGGATGGTCCCCAGGAGAAGGAGGTCTCTCATGGTGCCCATGTCCCCGTTCGCCCCGCTGCCGTCCCCCGCCCCGTCCCCGGCCCGCGCCCTCGGCCTCGAGGGGGTGGTCGCCGCCGAGAGCCGCCTGAGCCGGGTGGACGGGCGCGCCGGCCAGCTGATCATCGCGGGGCTGCCCGTGGCCGAGCTGGCCCATGCCGAGGGCTTCGTCGGTGCCGTGGATCGGCTCCAGGCCCTCGCCCAGGGCCGGGCCCGCTCGGGACGCGGTGCCCAGGCGGCGGCCCTCGGTGCGGCACGGCAGCGGGCGGCGGCGCGGCTGGCCCGGCTGCCGGCGGGGGGCGCTGCGCCCGGGACCACCGGGCTCGGGTCGGTGCGCGCCCTGCTGCCCTGGCTGGTCGAGGCGGAGGACGATGCCGACAGCATCCTCGGCGCGCTCCACGTCGCGGCCGCGGCCTGGCTGGCCCGGTCGGCGGGACGAGAGCCGGCGCCGCCCGATCCGGCGTCCAGCCCGGCCGCCGATCTGTTGGCCATGGCCGAGGGTGCCCGTCCCCACCCGGCCCGGGTCGCGGCCCTCGACGCCTACCTCGTCGCCGTGGTGGAGCACGGCCTCAACGCCTCCACATTCGCCGCCCGGGTGGTGGCCTCGACCCAGGCCGACGCCCTCGGGGCCGTGGTGGCCGCCATGGGCGCGCTCTCGGGGCCCCTGCACGGGGGTGCGCCAGGACCGGTGCTCGACATGCTCGACGCGGTGGGACGCCCGGAGCGGGCGGCGGGCTGGGTGGCGGCCGAGCTGGCGGCGGGCCGGCGCATCATGGGCATGGGCCACCGGGTCTACCGGGTGCGCGATCCGCGGGCGGCCCTGCTCGAGCAGGCCCTCGGGGCCCTCGTGGCGGCGGGCCCGGCCGGGGGCCCCCGGGGCCAGGACCGCCGCGCGGTGGCGGCAGCGGTCGAGGCCGCCGCCGTCGCCGCCCTGGCCCGCCGCCACCCGGACCGCCCCCTCTGCGCCAATGTCGAGCTCGCCACGGCGCTGCTGCTCGACGGTCTCGGGCTCCCCCGGGCGGCCTTCCCCGTGGTCTTCGCCTGTGCCCGGGCGGCGGGCTGGCTCGCCCATGCCACCGAGCAGCGCCGGACCGGCCGGCTGCTGCGCCCGCGGCTGGCCTATGTCGGGCCCGCGCCCCAGGGCTGAGGTGGCGCCGGGGTCGGCGGCCTCAGCCGGGGGGCACGGAAGAGAGCGAGACGGCACCGGTGAGCTGCTGGGCGGTCTCGGGCGCGATGCGGCCCACCGGCACGACCGCGGGCCCCACCGGCTCGGCCAGCACCCAGGTGCGGCCCCCCGCCTGCAGGGTGGCGTCGCCGGGCCGGGGCGGGAGGCCCAGGGCCACCAGGGCGTGGCCGTCCAGCTCGACCAGGGCCAGGGGCAGGTCCGGCCAGGCGGACCGCATCAGCCCGAGCATGAGCGTGCTCTTCGCGTCGCAGTCCCCCCTGTCCTCGGCGATGACCGCGAGCGGTGGTCGATATCGATCGACATCGATGCCCGCGTCCCCGGCGGGCGTGTCGTAGGACCGGGTCTGGACGTAGCCCAGGGCCCGCTCGGCGAAGGCGCGCGGCCGGCGCCCCGGTCCGCCCAGGGCGGCGACGGCCGGCGCGAGCTGGGGAGCGGCGGCGACGACGTGGTGGATGTGGTCGGGGGCGACGCTGCCACCGGGGCGCAGGCGCCAGCCCGCGGCCGCGAGGGTGGCGGCGGTCGTGGCCGCCTCGAGGGCCCGGGCCTCGGCGAGGAGGGCGGCGGCCGCGGCGGGAGACACGGCCTCGGCGCGGATGTGGACCGTGCCGCCGGCGGCGGTGGCCACCACCTGGCCGCCCGGGTGGTCGGCGAAGGCGGCGCTGACCGCGGCGGCGGTGTGGCGCTGGACGGCCGCGAGATCGAGCTGGGCCGGCGTGGCCAGGGCGGCCTCGACAGCGGCGCGGTCGAGCACGAAGCGGGCCGTGCGGCGCTCTCCGCCCGCGTCCCGCCAGCGGTGGTGCACGGGCCAGTCCTCGGCCGCGGGGGCCCGGGCCGCGTCGCTGTCTCGGGGGGCCGCCGCAGCCGTTGTTCCCTGTGCCCCGGCGGTGGCGTCCGCGGGCACCGGGCGCGCCCAGGCCAGACCCGGGCCCGCGCCGGCGAGCAGCAGGGCGAGGCACACCGTCCCGCGCGCGCGGTGGCTCACCGGGCGAGATCGCGCACGGTGGGCCACGCCGCCGGGAAGCTGCCGGCCTCGACCTCGCCCTCGAAGATCGCCTCGAGCAGCGCGCAGCCCTCGCCGGTGCAGCGCCGGGTGGTCTGGCGCAGCTCGTCGATGGGCACGTCGGTCCAGGGCTCGGGCCGGATGGCCTCGCTCACGGTGCCCTGGACGGGGTGGTCGCGCTGGTCTTGGTGGCAGACCGCACAGGTCGTGCCGTGGTCGGGGTGGCGGATCCGCGCGAAGGGGGCGTCGTCGGCCGGGGGCGCCACGATGGGCAGCTCGACCTCGCCCTTGCGGGTGTGGGTCTCGCCGTCGCGCTCGCCGAACTCGAGCAGCCCGGCCCCGAGGCCCACGGGCACCAGCGAGAAGGTGAGGGGGCCGCTCTGGAGGAAGAGGCGGGGCCGCTCGGCGCCCTGGGCGGGCTGGGCCGAGACCACGCTGCTGTTGGCCACCAGCACCAGCGGCCGGGCGAGGCTGCGCACCAGGCAGGGGCCGTCCACCGTGCCCGCCGCCCCCTGGAGGGCGCGCAGGTGGTCGACGGCCGCCTCGATGGTCTCGGGCGCGGCCTCCCCCACACAGGGATCGGGCGCCGCGGCCGAGTCGCCGGGGGCCTTCGCCGGGCCGCCGCCACAGGCCATGAGCAGGAGCAGCGCCGCGGTGCGTCCGCAGGGTCCCCGGCCGCCGGCGCGCATCAGGCGGGCGCGGCGCTGGGGCCGGTGCCGTCGAAGAGGCTGCGCTGGTCGAGGATGCGGGGCACCATGAAGTCGACCAGGGCCCGCACCCGTGCCGAGCGCCGGAGATCGGCGTGGATCAACAGCCAGAGCGAGGAGTCGACGCCGGGCACCGGTCCCTGGAGCCGCCGCAGCCGCCGGTCGGGGTCGCCGAGGTGGCAGGGCAGCAGCGCCCGGGCCGGCGCCCGGCGCAGGGTGCGGTGCATGGCCGAGACCCCGTCCACCAGCATGGCCTCGGGCTCTTCGCCCCGGTGCTGGCGGTACCACTGCACGGCGGGAACGGCGTCCAGTCCGGCATAGCCGAGCCAGGGCAGCCCCGCGTCCGGCCCGGCGCTGCCGTCGTCGGGCACCGAGGTGTAGACGGCCCACGAGACGGTGGCGAGGCGCCGGGCGACGGCCGAGGTGGGGATCTCGCCCCCGAGGCGCAGGGCCACGTCGGTCTCGCGGCCGATCTGGAGCATCTCGGCGGCGACGGAGAGGGTGGGCACCACCCCGGGCACGGCCTCGCGGAAGGACACGAGGATGGGCACGACGACGGGCAGGATGTCTTCCACCAAGGTGAGGCGCACGGGGCCGGCCACCTGGCGGTCGTGGCCCACCACCGAGCGCCGGGCGGCGTGGGCGGCCTCCTCGACCTCGCGGGCCTTCGGGAGCAGGGCCTCGCCGGCGGGCGTGAGGTTCGTGCCCCGTGCCCCGCGCTCGAAGAGGGTGGCGCCCAGCTCGTCTTCGAGGGTGCGCACCCGGCGCAACACGGTCGAGGCGTTCACCCCCAGGATGCCCGCCGCCCCGGCGAAGGTGCCCGCCTCGACGAGGGCCAGGAACACCCGCAGATCGTCCCACCGCTGCATGCTGCCGCCTCCGGGGCCGGATGTTGCCTGCCGGCAGGGCCCGTGCCGCGATCCTGCCCCAGCGACCGCACCGCTGCAATGCCGCACATGGGGGAGGCGACACCGGTGCAGGGCCGCTCAGCCGCCGGGCAGCCCGGGGGTGCCGGCCAGGGTGGGGTCGCGGTCGACGGCGTCCTGCTTGCGCTGGGTGCTGGTCCGGCGGCTGCCGTCGTGGGACCAGCCCGGGGGCCCGAAGACATAGCCCAGGCGTGCGCCCATGGAGATGCCCGGCTGGAGGGCGTCTTGGACCATGGCCAGCAGCTCGTGCAGCACCACCCGCCACAGCGAGAAGGTGCCGATGTCGTGGACCAGGCCGTAGCGCACGGGGGCGGCCGCCTGCTCGGGCACGAAGGTGCCGAAGAGCCGGTCCCACACGATGAAGACGCCGCCGTAGTTGCTGTCGAGGTAGCGCGGGTTGGTCGCGTGGTGGACCCGGTGGTGGCTCGGGGTGTTGAAGACGGCCTCGACCGGGGCCGGCAGCCGGTCGATGAGCTCGGTGTGGATCCAGAACTGGTAGATGAGGTTGATGCCTGCGACAAAGGCGACCATGCGCGGGTCGAAGCCCAGCAGCAGCAGGGGCAGCCGGAACACGAAGCCGAGGGTCAGGTGGAAGAGCCAGGTCTGGCGCAGGGCGGTCGAGAGGTTGTAGTGCTGGCTCGAGTGGTGGTTGACGTGGCTGGTCCAGAGCCAGCGCAGCTCGTGGCTCAGCCGGTGGAACCAGTAGTAGCGCAGGTCGTCCAGCACGAAGCAGAGCACGAAGACCGGCAGGGTCCAGCCCCAGGAGAGGCCGCTGAAGGACCAGGGGGCCAGGGCCGCCGTGCCCTCGTAGAGCGCCCCCATGGCGCCGGCCACGAGCAGCCCCTCGACGAGGTTGCCGCCGCCCATCACGAGGCTCGTCAGGGTGTCGCGGGTCTCGTAGCGCGCCCGGCCCGTGAGGCGGCCCGCCACCAGCTCGACGAGCATGCTGAGGACGAAGAAGGGCACGGCCAGCGCCACCACATCGGGCAGGGGCGGGGCCATCGTCAAGAGGGGCTCGGCCATGGCAGCTCCCGGCAGCGCCCCGGCCAGCGGCGGGGCAGCGGAGCCCCAGGATAGCGGCTGCGGGGGGCACTGGGGCGGTCTGCACCCCCGGAGCCCGCCGCTGGTGCGAGTCTTCAGCCCTCGGTCTCGACCGCCACGACCTCGCGGAGCTGGCAGGTGATGGTGTCGCCGTCGGCGTCGCGCAGGTCGAAGGTCGACCAGTGGCGCTTGTGGGCGTAGGGAAAGGGCGAGGGGGGGCGGTCGTCGTCGAGGCGGGTGGCGGCGGTGCCGGTGAACAGGGCCGTGAAGCTGAGGCCGCGCTGGGGCTCGCCGTCGATCTCCATGGGGCGGGGCGCGGTGGGCTCGGTGCCCAGCCGCCCGGGCTCGGTGCCGTCGCTCACCAGCAGCCGGTGGGTCTGCTTGCGGGGGGCCGACACCTCGAAGAGGGCGGTGCGCGAGCCCTCGATGGTGGTGTCGCCGACGCTGACCGTGAGCGCGCCGGGCTCCGCGAGGCTGTAGGCGCCGTGGCGGCGGTCGAGATCCTCGAGGTCGTGCATGCCGATGTTGTAGACGAAGACGGCCTCGCAGGGGCTGCCCTGGGACGCGGGACCGAGGCCGGCGACCTCGCCGGTGGCCACGGAGACCTCGCCGCTGAGGGTGACGGTCACGTCGGTGCCGCAGCCGGTGGCCAGCAGCGCGGCCCCGAGCAGCCGCGAGACCGGCGACACGGAGAGGGAAGCGAGACGGGGCATCGGGACTCCCGGGGGGTGCGCCGGCGCCGGGACGGGGGCGGGCGGGGCACGCTGGTCCCCGGTTGTACCGCCTCTCAGGGGCGGTGCGCCAGCCGGGCGTGCCAGGCCGAGCGCGCCGCGGGGGCTGCGATGCGCACGGTGACCGCGGGCCGACCGAAGCCCCGGAGGTGGACGGTGAGGTGGTCGGGGCCGAGGCCCACCCGGGCGATGCTGGCCCGATCGAGGCGCCAGCCCACGAGCCGATCTCCGTGCACACAGACCACGGCAGCCCCGCCGTCCGCCAGCGAGAGCAGGGCCGCGGCGCCGTCGTCGCCGAGGGTGACGCTGTCCACCGGCGCCTCGGGGTGGGTGGCCCGCCAGTGGGCCCGGGCCGCGTCGGCGTCGGCGATGCGGGCCCGCCGGCCCCCGCCCAGGGCCCAGCTGAGGAACACGACGAGGCCCACCCCGCCCACGACGGTGCCCAGCAGGATGTCGAGGGGCATCTGGAGCATGGCACCTCCGGTGCGGGCACCCCAGCGTAGCGGACTGGCCCCGGGGGTGGGAAGGCGCTACCGGCCCGGCCCGCCCGAGCGCTGGAGACCGCCGTGCCTGCCGAGACCCTGCCCGACACCACCACCCGCGCCGGCGCCGAGGCCCACCTGGGCGAGCGCGGGGCCAGCCTGCGCATGGGCCTCGCGGCAGCCGCGCTCGGGGCGCCCCTGCTGGTGGGCTTCCTGGCCATCGGCGCCATGCTCTCGGGCGCGGTGAGCGGCGCCGGCGAGCTGGCCCTGCTCTTCGGCCTCGGGGTGGTCGGCGCCCTGGCCCTCGTCGGGGTGTTCAGCCAGCTGCTCACGGGCCGCTCCGCCCCGGAGCTGCTGACGACCGTGCAGCAGGGCACCGCGCGGCCCGCCCGGGTCGAGGCGGCGGTCGACGGCGGGGTGCTCACGGTGGCCGCCGACGACGGCCTCCGCTGGACCACGGCCCCCACCGCGCTCGTGGTCGAGCCGGGGGCGCCCGCGACGGTCTGGGTGCACGAGGACGCGGTGGCCGTGGGCGTTGCCGGCGGGGTCTTTGCGGCCACGGGCGCCTGAGCACCGCGGCCCCGACGAGCGTGCTACGCAAGGGGGTCCCCCTGTCCCGGTCGCCCCGTGTCGCCTGCTGAGTCCGCGCTGTCCTTGTGGAGTGAGAACACCTTGCTGGACGGTGTTCTCCAGCCTGCTCGCGTCCGTGTGGCGGCGGGCCGCATCGCCGCCGTGGAGCGGGCCCCGGCCCCCGAGGCGGGCGACGAAGACCTGGGCGCGCGGGTGCTCATGCCCGCCGTGGTCGACACCCACGTCCACGTCAACGAGCCGGGCCGCACGGAGTGGGAGGGCTGGGAGACGGCCACCGCTGCGGCGGCCCTGGGCGGGGTCACGACCCTGGCCGACATGCCCCTCAACAGCGACCCGGTGACCGTCTCTCAAGAGGCGCTCGAGGCCAAGATCGCCTCGACACCGGGCAAGCTGGCCGTCGACTGTGCGCTGTGGGGCGGCGTCATCCCGGGCAACACGGCCGAGCTGGGGCCGATGGTGCGGCGCGGGGTGCGGGGCTTCAAGTGCTTCCTCTGCCCGAGCGGCATCGACGAGTTCCCCCACGTCGACGCCGACGATCTGCGCGGGGCCATGCCCGTGCTGCGGGCGGCGGGGGTGCCCCTGCTCGTCCACGCCGAGCTCGAGCTGCCCCTGGCGGCGGCGGCCCAGGCGGCGGTCGAGGACGGCGACCCGCGCGACTACCAAGTCTACCTCCACAGCCGGCCGGCGGCCTGGGAGGACGCGGCCGTGGCCCAGATGATCGCGCTGTGCCGCGAGACCGGCTGTCGCGTCCACATCGTCCACCTCTCGAGCGCCGGCGCCCTCGGCATGCTCCGCGAGGCCAAGCGGGCGGGGCTGCCCATCACGGCCGAGACCTGCCCCCACTACCTCTGCCTGCGGGCCGAGGACGTGCCCCCGGGCGACACCGCCTTCAAGTGCGCCCCGCCCATCCGGGAGGGGGCCAACCGCGACGCCCTCTGGGCCGCTCTGGCCGACGGCACCCTCGACTTCGTGGTGACCGACCACAGCCCCTGTGTGCCGGGCCTCAAGCTGCCCGCCGAGGGCGACTTCCTGCGGGCCTGGGGGGGCATCGCCTCGCTCCAGCTCGGCCTCGCCAGCGTCGCCACCGAGGCCCGCCGGCGCGGCTACTCGCTGGCCCAGGTCTCGCGCTGGATGACGGCCGGTCCGGCGGCGCTGCTCGGCTGGCAGCACGGGCGCCTCGCCGTGGGGGACCGGGCCGACCTCGTCTGCTGGGACCCCGCCGCCTCCTTCACGGTCGCGGGCACGGCGCTCGCCCACCGCCACCCGACCACCCCCTACCAGGGCCGGCGCCTCGACGGCCGGGTCCACCACGTCTGGCTGCGCGGCGCGCCCATCGTGCGCGACGGTGCCCTCCACGGCCCCCGCCAGGGCCGGCTCATCCTCTCGGAGACCTCCGCATGACCACAGAGACCACCACGGCATTCTCGGGCCTGCCCGACCTCGCCTCCGAGACGATGGGGGGCGCTGCCCTCTGGGCCAGCGACGCCTTCTTCGCCAGCGAGACCAACCTCGTGAAGGCCGGCGAGCCCGTCTTCGACCCGGCGGCCTACACCCCCCGGGGCAAGCTGATGGACGGCTGGGAGCCCCGCCGCCGGCGCCACCCGGGCCACGACACGGCCATCCTGCGCCTCGGCGTGGCCGGTGAGCTGGTCGGCGTCGACATCGACACCCGCCACTTCCTCGGCAACCACGCGCCCTTCGCCTCCCTCGACGCGGTCACCGCGCCGCCCGACGCCACGGCGGCTTGGCTGCGCGACCAGGCCGAGTGGACCCCCGTGCTCGACCAGGTGCGCCTCGAGCGCGGCGGCCACAACCTCTTCGCCCTGCGCCGCTTTGCGGGCGCCACCCACGTGCGCCTCCACATCTACCCGGCCGGCGGCGTGGCCCGGCTGCGGGTCTATGGCCGTGCCATGCCCGATGTGGCGGGCGAAGACGAGCGCATCGACCTGCTCTCGGCGGCCCGCGGGGGCCAGGCCCTGGCCTGCTCCGACATGTTCTTCAGCCGCATGGACAACCTCATCCGGCCCGATGAGGCCGTGAACATGGGCGACGGCTGGGAGACCCGCCGCAACCCGGTGCCCAAGCGCGACCACGTCGTGCTGGCCATGAGTGAGAGTGGTCTGCTGGACGAGCTTCTGGTCCACACCCGCCACTTCAAGGGCAACTTCCCCACGGGGGTGCGGGTCGAGGCCCTGCACTGGCCGGGGGCCCCGCCGCATGCGCTGCTCCGGAGCACGGCCTGGCAGCCCATTGTCGCCTACACGCCGCTGGGCCCCGACCGGGCCCACACCCTGCCGGTGACCGACCCGGGCCCGTGGACCCACCTCCGCATGACCATCCTCTCGGACGGCGGCATCTCGCGGCTGCGGGCCTTCGGGCGTCCGGCCTCCCGGCCCCCGGCGGCGACCGATCCGGCGCTCCAGTGGCTGAACACGGCACCCGAGGCAGCGGTGCGGGCGGCCCTGTTCCGCTGCTGTGGCGCCCGCCGCTGGGTCGACGGCATGGTCGACGCCCGGCCCTTCGCGAGCCGCACCCAGCTCCAGGGCGTGGCCGACCAGGTCTGGTGGCACCTCGGCGATGCCGACTGGCGCGAGGCCTTCACCCACCACCCCCGCATCGGTGCCGACGTGGCCGCCCTGCGCGAGAAGTTCGGCGCCACGGCCGACTGGTCGGCAGGCGAGCAGGCGGGCATAGGCGCTGCGGACGAGGCGACCATCCAGGCCCTCGCCGCCGGGAACATCGACTACGAGGCCAGGTTCGGCCACATCTTCATCGTCTGCGCGAGCGGACTCGGGGCCGCCGAGATGTGCGCCCGGCTCGAGGCCCGCATGGGCAACGCCGCCCCGGACGAGCTGCGCATCGCCGCCGGCGAGCAGGCCCGCATCACCGCCCTGCGCATCGACAAGCTCCTCGCCGAGCACTCCGGAGACCCCGCATGAGCATCAGCACCCACGTTCTCGACACGGCCACCGGCCGCCCCGCCGCTGGCATCCTCGTGCGCCTCGAGCGCCAGGAGGGCGACGGCTGGGTTGCCCTGTCGTCGGGCCCCACCGACGCCGACGGTCGCCGCAAGGGGCTGCTCGGGGGCACGGCGCCCCAGGCCGGTGTGCACCGCATCTCGTTTGAGATCGCCGACTACCACGCCCGGCAGGGCGTCGCGGGCTTCTACCCCCGCGCCAGCATCGAGTTTGTCGTCACGGCGCCCGAGCAGCACCACCACGTGCCTCTGCTGCTCAGCCCCTTCGGCTACTCCACCTACCGCGGGAGCTGAGCCCATGGCCGCCACCGCCCTGCGCGGGCCGATGCTCTGGTTCACGGCCAGCCCCTGGGAGGCCGGGGACGCGGCCCTCCACCACGAGCCGGACGGCGTCGTGCTCTTCGAGGACGGCCGGGTGGTCGCCCGGGGGGCCTGGGGCGCCGTCTCGGTGGGCGAGGCGACGGTCCACCACCGGCCCGACGCGCTGATCCTGCCCGGCTTCGTCGACGCCCACGTCCACTACCCCCAGCTGCGGGTGCTCGGGGCCTACGGTCGCCAGCTGCTCGACTGGCTGAACGACTACACCTTCCCGGCCGAGCGGGCCTTTGCCGATCCGGAGGTCTGTGCCGAGGCGGCGGGGATCTTCGTCGACGCGAGCCTGGCGGCGGGGGTGACGGCGGCCTCGGTCTTCTGCACGGTGCACGCCTGCTCGGTGGACGCGCTCTTCGCGGCGGCCGAGGCCAAGGGCATGGCGGTGCTGGCGGGCAAGGTGCTGATGGACCGCAACGCGCCGGACGGCCTGCGCGACACCGCCCAGCAGGGCTTCGACGAGAGCCGGGCCCTCATCGCGCGCTGGCACGGCCGCGGCCGGGCCCGGTACAGCGTCACGCCGCGCTTCGCCCCCACCTCGACCCCGGCCCAGCTCGAGCTGGCGGGGGCCCTCGTGGCGGACGACCCCAGCCTCCACGTCCAGACCCACGTCAGCGAGACCACCGACGAGCTCGCCTGGGTCGCCTCCCTCTACCCGGGCGCCCGGGACTACACCGACGTCTACGCCCGCCACGGCCTGCTCCACCGGCGCACGGTGCTCGCCCACGGCATCCACCTCGGCGACCGGGAGTGGGCGGCCATCGCCGCGGCCGGCGCCAGCATCGCCCACTGCCCCACGAGCAACCTCTTCCTCGGCAGCGGCCTCTTCGACCTCGCCGGCGCCGTCGGGCAGCACCGGGTCGGCGTGGCCCTCGCCCGCGACGTCGGCGGCGGCACCCACCTCAGCCCCCTGCGCACGATGGGCGCCGCCTACCAGGTCGCCCAGCTGCGCGGTGTCTCCGTCTCGGCCGCCCGCCTCCTCTGGCAGCACACCGCCGGCGCCGCCGAGGCCCTCGACCTCGCCGACGAGCTCGGCAACCTCGCTCCCGGCCAGCACGCCGACGCCGTCGTCCTCCAGCCCGCCGTCGACCCCGTCTCCTGCTACCGCCTGCGTTTCTCCAAGACGCCCATCGAGACGTTGTTCTACGCAATGACCTGCGGCGACGAGCGCATGGTCGCCGAGACCTGGGCCGCCGGCCGCCGCGTCCACCACCGGCCGCCCCCGACCTGAGCCCCGGCCCGTCTCCGGCCCGCCCCCCACTCAGCCCCACCCCACCGGCCCGTCTCTCCGCTCCGCCCCACCGCCTCGCCCGGGGGGTTCCAAGGGGGGGACATTGGAGGCCCACCGGGCCGACGTGCCCCCCCTGGCCGGAGGGGTGCCGGGGAGGTCGGAGATCTCCCCGGCGCGGGGGGTGCCGGGGGGCAGCCAGGCCCCCCTCCGCAGCCCCGCCCACCGGGGCACCCCGTCCCCGCCGGCAGCACCGACGTCCCCCCATCCGCCCCCGGGAGGGACCCCCACCCCGGCAGCACCGACGTCCCCCCATCCGCCCCCGGGAGGGACCCCGTCCCCAAAAAAAACCTAGCGCGGGACCACCCGCACCACCCCCGTCCCCGCCACCTCCTCCGCCCGCAGCCCCGCCACCGCCAGCACCGCATGCAGGGCCGCTTCGGCCTCCACGTCCACCAGCCGCAGCGTCACCCGCCGGTCGTGCGCCCCGTCCAGCACATAGGCCTGGCCCGTCACCGCCGAGATCAGCCGCAGCACCCCCGACACCGCTGCGTCGTCCACCTCGATGCTCAGCGTCGCCGGCGGCACCCCCGGCGGCACCGCCCCCGCCTGCGCCCAGCAGAGCCACAGCCCGAGCAACCAGACCCCACCCATCGTGCCTCCCCGTGCCGGCCATCCCGGCTCCCCTGTGCATCCTACCCAGTGTGAACCCCCTGGTGGTCGATGCCCAGGAGAAATCCCCACTTTTTCTGCGGCGCGCTGTCACAAGCGCAGGGGGCTCCTGCGTTGCCCCCGCGACGGCCGGTCCTCACCCCCGGCCCTCCGCAGGAGCCAAGATGTCTGTCATGCACGCCCCCGCCCGCCGCCCCGCCCCCGCTGCCAGCAGCGGGGCCCGCCTCGTCGCCGACGACGGCCGCGCCCTGTCCTTCCAGGGCGGCACCCTCCACGTCCACGCCGCCGGCGGCCTCGCCCGGGTCCGCCTGACCCAGCGCTTCGTCAACCCCCACGCCGAGCCCCTCGCGGTCACCCTCCAGGTGCCCCTGCCCGCCGATGCGGCCGTCTCGGGCTTCGCCTTCACGGTCTGCGGCGAGCGGGTCGTCGGCGAGGTCGACCGCCGCCGCCGGGCCCGGGAGCGCTACGAAGAGGCCCTCGTGGCCGGCCACACCGCGGCCCTGCTCGAAGAGGACCGCAGCAGCCTCTTCCGCCAGCGCGCCGGCAACGTGCCTCCGGGCGAAGAGATGGTCTGCGAGCTCAGCCTCGACCTCATGCTCGCCTGGGAGCAGGGCGGCTGGTGCCTGCGCTTCCCGACGGTGGTCGCCCCCCGCTACCAGGGCGCCCTCGGCCGGGTGGTCGACGCGGCGCGCCAGCTCGTCGGTGTGGCCCCCCAGGGCACCCCCGCCCGCATGGGGCTGGTCGTCGAGCTCGGCGACACCCTCACCGGTCCCGTGCGCTCGCCCTCCCACCGCATCGTCGTCGCGGGCACGGCGGTGGGCCTCGCCGACGAGGCCGGCGCCACTCTCGACCGCGACCTCGTGCTGCGCTGGCCCGTCGCCGCCCCGGCCGGCGAGCAGCTCGCCCTCGACGTGGCCCGTCCGGCCGCCGAGAATACCCTCAGCGAGGATGCCTTCGGCCTGCTCAGCCTCGTTCCCCCCGCCGCCGCCGGGCCGGCGCTGCCCCGCGACCTCGTCGTGCTGCTCGACACCAGCGGCTCGATGCGCGGGGCCCCGCTCGCCCAGGCCCAGGCCGTGACCCGGGCCCTCATCGCCAGCCTCGGCCCCGAAGACCAGCTCCAGATCATCGAGTTCAGCGTGCGGCCCCGGGCCTGGCGCGCCGCCCCCGTGCAGGCCACGGTGGGCCAGAAGCGCGCCGCCGACGCCTGGGTGGCCGGGCTGCGGGCCGGCGGCGGCACCGAGATGCGCAGCGGCATCCTCGCCGCCCTCGAGACCCTGCGGGACGAGGCCCAGCGCCAGGTGGTGCTGGTGACGGACGGCCTCATCGGCTTCGAGAAGGAGATCGTCAGCGCCGTGGCCACCGGGCTGCCCCGGGGCTGCCGGGTCCACACGGTCGGCATCGGCAGCGCCGTGAACCGCAGCCTGCTGGCCCCGGTGGCCCGCGCGGGCGGCGGATGCGAGCTGGTCATCGGTCTCGAGGAGTCCCCGGACGTGGCGGCGGCGGCCCTGGTGGCGGCCACCGCGGCCCCCCAGGTGGTCGACGTCGAGCTCTCGGGCAGCGCCCTGCGCACGGTGGCCTGCCACCGGGTGCCGGATCTGATGGCCGGCCGGCCCGTGCGGGTCGCCCTGCGCCTCGACCCGGCCGGCGGCACCCTCGAGCTCCGGGGCCACACGGCGGCCGGGCCCTGGTCGCGCAGCCTCTCGGTGCCGCCCCGGGCGCCCGGAGAGGGACGCGGGGCCCTCGTCGCCCTCTACGGTCGCGAGGCGGTCGAAGAGCTCGAGCTCCAGGCCGCCCAGTCCGGCGGCGCCCCGGTCGACGCGGCCATCGAGGCCCTGGGCCTCGCCCACCAGATCAGCACCCGCCTCACCTCCTGGGTGGCCGTGAGTGCCCAGCAGCGCGTCGATCCCACCGCCCCCAGCCGCCACGAGCTCGTGCCCCAGGCCCTGCCCGCGGGCATGAGCATGGCGGGCCTCGGGCTCCGGGCCGCCCAGCCCCCCGGGGCCTTCGCCGGCGCCGCCCCGGCGGTCGAGGCCGCCGGGCGCCCGCTGCGCACCGCCCGCAGCCTGCGCTCCCACCTCGTGGTGCCGCCCCCGCGCCCGTCCGCGGCGCCCAAGAAGCGCGGCCCCTCCCGCCGCCGGGGCCGCGGTGGCCCGGTGCCGCCGCCGGTCCAGGAGACGCCGGCGCCCCTCGGCATGTCGGACGGTCCCGTGCCGCCGCCGCCGGCCGGTCTGCCCCTGCCGAGCGCGCCCCCCGCGGGCCGGGGAGGCGGTGCGCCGCCGGAGGCCCCGTCTGCGCCCCCCGCCCCGTCCCTCGCCGATGACGCGTCCTTTGCCGACGACGCGCCCTCCGCCGACAGGGAGACCTTCGCCGACGCTGAGGTCTTCGCCGACGAGGACCTCGACGGGGTGGTCGCGGCGGGCCACGAGGACGAGCAGGAAGAGGAGGAGCTCGATGCCGCTGCGCCCGCCCTGCGTGCACTCGAGGGCACGGTGGTGCTCGACACCGAGACCACCTTCGTGGTCAACGTCTTCGTCGACGGTGCCGGTCTCGACTGGACCGTGCCCCGGACGGTGGTGCTCGTGACGGCCCAGGGCGAGCGGGTGGCGACCGTGGTCGTCGCCCGGACCACCCGCACCGGGCGCCTCGGCGCGGGCACGAGCCTGCGCATCGTGCTCGGGCCCGTGCCGCGGGGGCTGCGCGTCCACCACATCCGGGTCGGCGCCCTGCGCATCGAGCTGCCGGCGGGGCGCCCGGGGGCGGGTGTCCGTGGCTGAGCCGCTGCTCGCTGCCATCGTCGCCGGTGACGCCGACGCCTTCGGGCGCTGGGTCGCCGGCGCCGAGCCGCGCCTCCGCCAGGGCCTCCGCAGCTTCGCGGGCGCGGTCGACACCGAGGCCGTGCTCCAAGAGACGCTGCTGCGGGTCTGGCAGGTGGCCCCGCGCTTCGTCGACGACGGCCGACCCGAGGGGCTGCTGCGCCTCGCCCAGCGCATCGCCCGCAACCTCGCCCTCAGCGAGCTGCGGCGGGCGCGGGTGGTGCCGACCGAGGCCGAGCGGCTCGCGCGGGCGGCCGACGCCGCGGCCGAGACCCCCGCCGGGCCAGATCCCTTGCTGCGCCGGCTCATCGCCGCCTGCCTCGAGGCCCTGCCCGCGCGGCCCCGGCGGGCCATCGCCGGCCGCATCTCCGCCCGGGGCGGCCGCTCGGATCACGAGCTGAGCGAGGCGGCGGGCATGACCCTGAACACCTTCCTCCAGAACGTGCGCCGGGCCCGCCTCGGGCTCCAGCGCTGCCTCGAAGACCAGGGCCTCCAGCTGGGGCCGGGAGGCACCCGATGACCCGCACCGAGCGCGACCTCCTCGAGCAGGTGCTCAGCGCCTGGCGTCCCCGCGGCCGGGACGGCGGCCTGCGCGCCCACCCCGCCTGGCACGACCTGCGCCCGGACGAGCGCCGCCGCGCCCACGACGAGGCGGCCGTGCTGCGCCAACTCGAGGCCGCCCTCGACCCGGACGGCCTCTCGTCGACCGCCCACGCCGTGCTCGCGCGCATCCGCGGCTGAGCGGCCGGGGGCGCCTCAGCCGAAGACGGGCACCGGGTGGCCGAGCGCCGCGAGCAGCTCGCGCACCGAGGCGGTGGTGCCCACGTCGAGGGCGCGCACGATCTGGGCGTGGCCGATGCTGACCTCGCGCAGGCCCGGGAGCCCCTGGAGGCCCACGAGGTTGTGGCGGTCGAGGTCGTGGCCGGCGTTGAGCAGCAGCCCCCGGGCGACGGCCCGCTCGGCGATGTCGAAGATCATGTCGACGTGGCGCTGCTGGTCGGCCGTGCCCCAGGCGTGGGCGTAGGGGCCCGTGTAGAGCTCGATGCGGTCGACGCCGAGGGCGGCCGTGGCGTCGAGGCAGGCGTCCGGGGCGTCACAGTCCATGAACAGCGAGACCCGGATGCCCGCGGCCTTCAGGGCGGCCACGGGGGCGGCCAGCTCGTCCCGGCGGCGGGGCAGATCCCAGCCGTGGTCGCTCGTGACCTCGCCGGGGGTGACGGGCACGAGGGTGCACTGGGCGGGCCGGGCGGCGTGGACCAGCTCGAGGATGTGGGGGGCGGGCTCGCACTCGATGTTGAACTCGACGCCCGGGTGGTGGGCGGCGAGGTGGGCCGCGAGCACGGGCACGTCTGCGAAGCGCACGTGGCGCTCGTCGCGCCGCGGGTGGACCGTGATGCCGTGGGCGCCGGAGGCGAGGCAGAGGTCGGCGGCCCGGCAGAGGTCGGGCGTGTTCTGGTCGCGGCTGTTCCGCAGCAGGGCGTACTTGTTGATGTTGACCGAGAGATGGGCGGCTTCGGTTCCAGGCATTGGATGACCCCGTGGTGGAGGGCCGGCCTATCCGGTCCAGCGCAGCCGCCCCATGGCCGCGTTCCCCGCCGCAGCCTGTAGGATGCCCCGGTCCCCGCTGGCCTCATCTGGCCACCGGGACCGTGCCGGAGATGCCATGACCAGCCTGCTGCTCGCCCTGTCCCTGCTCGCCCTGTCGCCGGCCCAGGCCGACGAGGGGGAGGCCACCGCGGCGGACGCGCCCGCCAACCCCTGGGACCGCGAAGGCTTCGGCTTCGGCGGTGTGCCGGCCATCAACTACAACTCTGACAATGGCTTCGGCTACGGTATTCTCGGGTCGATCTACCGCTACGATGGCGGCACCCAGCCCTACAAGTGGTCGACCACCCTGCTGCTCTACATGACCACCAAGGGCATCCACAACCACCGCGTCGACCTCGACGTGCTCAAGGTGGGCGGCGCCCCCCTGCGCCTCAGCAGCCGCGTCGAGTACTCGGTGACCCGCTCCTCGAACTACTGCGGGGCGGATCCGGGCGAGTTCTGTGCCATCTCGGCCGCCGAGCTCTCCGCCGACGAGCGCGAGCTGACCGGCGAGGCCCGCGAGCAGTTCATCGCCGACTACAACCGCGTCCGGATGATCACGCCCAACGGCTTCCTCACGGCCCGCTACGCCCTCAACCCGATGCCCCACCGCCTCGAGCTGATGGCGACCTGGCGCGGCGGTGCCTACTTCGACGGCGACCACACGGCCTCGGGGCCCTTCCCGGGCTCGCTCTACGAACAGGACTACGGCCGCGACGAGGGCTTCCTGAGCGTGCTCCAGGGCGGCGTGATGCTCGACAACCGCGATAACGAGCCCGCCCCCACGAGCGGCTACTGGATCGAGGGCAGCGTGCGCGGCGCGGCCCCCGCCTTCGGCAGCACCTGGTCCTACTTCGGCTACAACGCGACCCTGCGCGGCTACCAGTCCCTCGTGAAGAGCAAGCGGCTGGTCATGACCGGTCGCCTCGTGGCCGACGGCATCGTGGGCGACGTGCCCTACTTCGAGCTCACCACCGTCGGCGGCTCGGTGCCCTACTGGATCTTCGGTGGCCAGCGGGCCGGCCGCGGGATCCGGGTCCAGGGCATCATCGGCAAGGTGCGCATGGTCGCCCAGCCCGAGCTGCGCTGGACCTGGGCCAGCTTCAAGGCCTTCAAGAAGGTCGACGTCGACCTGGGCTCGGTCTTCTTCGCCGACGCCGGCTGGTTCGCCCGGGACTGGGACGCGATGGACGAGAACACCCTCGCCATCACCGAGGGCGCAGGCTTCCGCTTCGCCTTCGGCAAGAACTTCATCATCCGGGCCGACGTGGGCTTCAGCCCCCTCGAAGACTACGCCCCCGGCGTCTACATCGACGTGGGAAACCTCTGGTGAGCTGAGTGTTCCGGCCTGAACTGCGGGTGTTCAGGACTGGAACGGGCGCCAAGGGCAGGGCACGAGAATGCCCTGGTCATGGGGCGGCCAGGCTGGCATGGGCATTGCTGTGTTCCCGGGCAACCTGAGGAGGTCCCGATGAACACCGCCCGCACCACCCCCGCCCGCGCCGTCTCCCCCCGCACCGTCCGCTCCGGCGGCGCGGCCCCGTCGACCCCCACCCCCCCAGCCGCGCTCCAGCTCCTCACGGTGGTGGGCGTGGTCGGCATGGCCGGCGCCCTCGTCTACGCGGCCCTCACCCTCGGCGTGGTCTCGGTGACCGTCGGCATGCTCGCCTGATCTCCGGGGCGCCGGTCGGGCAAGAAGCTCCTGGGGCGCGCCAGGCGGCGGGATAGCGACCACCGCCCCCCGCCCGGATGCAGCCATGGCCCTGACCCGCTTCCCCTACGACGACCGCTTCGTGCGGACCCTGCCCGGCGACCCCGACGCGGGCCCGGGCTCGCGCCAGGTGCCCAACGCCTGCTGGTCGGCCGTGCGCCCGACGCCGGTGGCGGCCCCGAAGGTCGTGGCGGCGTCTCCCGAGACCGCCGCGCTGGTGGGCATCTCCGAGGATGCGCTCGAGAGCGAGGCCTTCGCCCAGGTCTTCGGCGGCAACGCGCTGGAGCCGGGCATGATGCCCTACGCCGCCTGCTACGGCGGCCACCAGTTCGGCCACTGGGCTGGCCAGCTCGGCGACGGCCGGGCGATCACCCTCGGCGAGGTGGTCGATCCCGCGGGCCAGCACTGGGAGCTCCAGCTCAAGGGCGCCGGCCCCACCCCCTACTCCCGCCGGGCCGACGGCCGGGCTGTGCTGCGCTCGTCGGTGCGCGAGTTCCTCTGCAGCGAGGACATGCACCACCTCGGCGTGCCCACCACCCGGGCCCTGAGCCTCATCGAGACCGGCGACCGGGTCTGGCGCGACATGTTCTACGACGGCCGGCCCGCCCAGGAGCCCGGCGCCGTGGTCTGTCGGGTGGCGCCGAGCTTCCTGCGCTTCGGCAGCCTCCAGATCCACGCCCTCCACCGCCAGCACGAGGTGCTGCGCGACCTCATGGACCACATCCTGCGGGTGCACGCCCCTGAGCTCGGCCCGCTGGGGCGCGAGAGCGCGGCGGCGTGGCTGCGCCAGGTCGCCGAGAAGACGGCCCACATGGTGGTCGAGTGGATGCGGGTGGGCTTCGTGCATGGGGTCATGAACACCGACAACATGAGCATCCTCGGCCTGACCATCGACTACGGTCCCTACGGTTGGGTCGACAACTTCGACCCCGGCTGGACCCCCAACACATCCGACGCCGCCCAGCGGCGCTACCGCTTCGGCCACCAGCCGGCCATTGCCCACTGGAACGTGATGCGGCTGGCCGAGGCGCTCCACCCCATCGTCAAGGACGCGGCGGTGCTCGAGGCCGCGGCCAACCACTATGTCGATGTCTTCCATGCCGAGCACGCGGCCATGATGCGCGCCAAGCTGGGGCTCGCCACGGCCCGCGAGGGCGACCGGGATCTGGTCGACGCGCTGATGGCCTTGCTCCAGCGCGAAGAGACCGACATGACCCTCTTCTTCCGGGGCCTGTCTTCGCTTCCGGTCGGCGAGGATGCTGGTGACGAGGACGTTCTCGATGTCGTTCGCGCCGCGCTCTACACCCCCTCCGCCCTCGACGAGGAGCTCGGCCGGGCCTGGCTCGGGTGGCTGCGGCCCTACGCGGCGCGGGTGCGGGAGGAGGGCCGGCCCGCCCGGGTGCGGTCGGAGGCCATGGACGCCACCAACCCGCTCTATGTGTTGCGCAACTACCTCTCCCAGCAGGCCATCGACCAGGCCGAGGCGGGCGATCCCACGGGCGTGCGCGAGCTGCTCGCGGTCATGCGCCAGCCCTACACCGCCCAGCCCGGCAAGGAGCGCTTCGCCGAGAAGCGGCCCGAGTGGGCGCGGAACAAGGCGGGCTGCTCGATGCTCTCGTGCAGCAGCTGAGCCGCGGCGGCGCCCGGTCGC
>CAXQUZ010000449.1:0-20873 GCA_964226865.1 Myxococcota bacterium
CACCGCGGCCGGAAGACCACCATCGGCCTCGCCACGAGCGCCGACCGCCGCACCTGGACCCGCCCGGGCCGGGTGCTCCGGCCCAACAGCGACTGGGACCAGGGCGGCATCGAGCCCTCCTCGGCCCAGGTGCTCCGGGACGGCTCGGTGCGCCTCTGGTACGCGGGCACCGACGGCGACCTCTGGCGCATCGGCTCGGCCGTGACCCAGAACGGCACCGACTTCACCCGCGAGTCGACGACCTCGCGCGGCTTCGTGTTCCCGCCGGGCCGCCCCGGTGAATGGGACGACTCGGGGGTGCGCCACGCCATGGTGCTCTCGGGCGAGAACGAGGACGGCGAGTCGGGCGACCACCTCTGGTACGCGGGCTTCGACGGCGACCTCTGGCGGGTGGGCTACGCCTTCCGTCCCGACGGGGTCGAGACCTTCGACCGCTGGGAAGACCCGGTCGAGGGCATTCCCGAGCCCGTGGTCTTCGCCGAGACCACCCCCTTCGCCACGACCGGCCTCGCCCGGCCCGTGCTCTACGAAGACGACCGGGGCTACCGGGGCTTTGTCTCGGGTCTCGACGGGGTCGTGAGCCGCGTCGGCGCGATCTCCGCCGACAGCGCCCCCCGGGTCCACAAGGGCTTCCAGCTGCCCACGCCCGGCGACGCCCTGACCTTCTCGACCGAGCGCGGCGACCCCGACGCCCTGGCCATCCCCCTCGACACCCGCGTCGACCAGCTCTCGACCATCTTCGTCGGCCTGACGGCCCTGTCGGTCGACACCGAGCGCGGCTTCCTCTACGCGGCCAGCAAGCTCCAGCCCTACATCATCGTGCTCGACATCCGGGACGACTCGGCGGGCGACTTCCAGGACCTCAACTACCTCGACGTCGAGGCGGTCCTGCCGCTGACCAACGCCTCGGGCGGCTTCGGCTTCCGCCAGGTGGTGCCCGTGCCCGGCAGCGACCGGCTCTACGGCCTCCACCACGACCCCGAGACCGTCGTGATGATGGACATCTCGGGCCTGGTCGACGACGAGTATGGCAACTTCCTCTACGACACGGTCCAGGGCTGGCTGCCCGCGCCCCGCGGCGTCGCCCGCGACCGCGGCGCCGACACCCTCACCGACGTGGGCCCCGCGGCGGTCGTGCCCCACCCCGATGGCCAGCTGCTCTTCGTCGCCAACTTCAACGCCAACAGCATGACGGTCTACGACCTCACGCTCGGCACCCACGGCCAGCTCATCCGCGAGATCGACAACCTGGGCGAGAACCCCTCGACCATGACGCTCTCGCCCGACGGGCGCCACATGCTGGTCGGCACCTACGCCGGCACGGTCGACTCGACCGGCAAGACCAGCTCCTCCATCGCCGTGATCGACGTCGATCGCGACAGCCCCAGCTTCCTCGAGGTGTTGACGTGGATCACCAACGACTGATCCGCGCCGCGGGACTGCTCGCACTCGCCAGCGCGTGCCAGACCCAGCAGCTGCCGACGCCGATCTTCAACGGCCCCGAGTGGGCCGACGTGCTCCAGCCCGAGGCCGGGGGGCCCTTCTGGTCGCCCATCGGCTTCGTGGCCAACACGCGCGACGGCTCCATCACCCCCATCGACCTGCGCCACGGCACGGCCGTCTCCGACCAGCACGGGGCGCCCTTCCTGCCGCCCCGCCGGGTGGCGACGGGCAACCTGCGCCAGCTCGGCCAGATCGCGGCCTGGGTGCCGGCCGAAGACCGGGTGACCGTCTTTGCCGCCGACCTCGCCCACGGGCTGCTGGTCGAGGCGCCCTACATCCGCGGTCTCGACAGCGACGGCGAGCCCATCCCGGTGGTGCCCACGGCCAGCGAGGCGGTCTTCACCGACGCCGACGGCTCGGGCGACAGCGCCGCGGTGGCGGGGCTCCAGCTCCGCTACGGCTACACGACCACCGAGACCTGGACCCTCCGCTTCGACGGGTCGGTGTGGACGGCGACGGGCTCGCGCACGGGCCGCCAGGCCCAGCCCCTCTCCTTCGGCCGCACCTGGACCAGCGACAACCGCGAGCTCGAGCTCACCCTCCAGGGCACGGCCTCCGCCGGCGACACCCTCGTCTTCACCACCGACACGATGCTCATCGAGCACGACGTGGGCGGCATGGTGATGGGGCTGAGCCGGGTGCCGGGCGAGGACCTGCTCGTGCTCGGGGTCTGGGACCCCACCGCCGCCCAGGGCGACCTCGTGCTCTGGGACATGGCCGCCGGCGCCGAGCGCGGCCGCATCGCCCTGGCCGACGTGGTCACGGGCGACGGCACCGCCGGCACGGGCGCCCAGCCCTGGCGCTTCGCCTGGGACGACGAGGCCTATGAAGAGGCTCTTGTCGAGGATGGCTTTCTCGACGGTGTGATCGACGACGGTGAGCCCCCGCGGCTCTTCGTCGGCGACGCCCGGCTGCCGGTGGTCTGGGACGTGGCCCTCGACCTCGCCCGGCCGAGCCGCAGCGACGTGGCGGCCCTCTCGGTGCCCGCCCCGGTCAACGCCCTCGCGGTGGTGGCCGAGTCCGACGACCCCCGCACGGCCCGCGTCGGCTACCACAACCTCTACGTGGCCCCCGTCGACGGCACCCGGGTCGACCTCTACGACCTCGTCGACGAGCGCTGGGTCGACGTGAACCCCCGCGACGGCGTCGTGGGCGGCCTCGACCTGCGCAGCCCCGTCGTCGGCCTCAGCACCCTCCCCGACACGGTGCTGCTCTTCCAGGAGGCCAACTCGGGCGCCCGGGTCGAGAAGAAGGGCGTGGCCGTCACCACCTTCGACGGCGCCCTCGCGCTGATCGAGGGCGACTCGGGCTGCATGGCCACCGACGGCCAGGGCGCCCGCATCCTCTACGACACCGGCGCCTACCAGCTCGAGTATGTCGACCGGGGCAACCCCTCGAACCCCGTGCTCTTCACGGATCCCGACACGGCCCGCGCGGTCGTGGGCTCGGAGTGCGGCGGCATCGCCCGCGACGAGACCTGGACCCTCACCTACGACGGGGTCGTGGGCGCCTGGCGGGTCGAGGGCTCGGTCTCGGGCCTCCAGGAGGGCCTCGCCTACGAGGACGAGCGCTACGTCACCGACGACGGCGGCATCAGCTTCCTGATGCTCTCGGGCACGGCCCCCACCACCGACGGCGACATCTACCTGTTCAGCGTCGACGACGGCGTGCTCGAGGTGTCGAGCGTGCCCATCGACTCGGGCGAGTACGAGCTGCCCTTCGACCTGCCCGGGCCGCCGCTGGCCTTCACCCTCGACGCCGGCCCCACGGGCGGCGGCTGGGACAAGGACCGCACCAAGGTCAACGTGCTCGTGCCCGTCACGAACTCCGACATCGCCATCCGGCAGCGGGTCCAGGGCTGGTTCACCGAGTTCGTCTTCGACTGAGGCCGGGGCCGCTCAGCCGCTCGTGCGCAGCCAGGCGACCACCCGGCGCAGCCCCTCGTCGAGGGGCACCGTCGGGGCGTAGCCGAGCAGGGCCCGGGCCTGGCCGATGTCGGCACAGGTGGTGGGCACGTCGCCGGGCTGGTCGGGCAGCCGCTCGATGGTCGGCACGACGCCGACGGCCGCCGCCAGCTTGTCGACGAGGGTGGCGAGGGTGACCGGGCTGTGGTTGCCGATGTTGACGATGCGGTGGCCCAGGGGCCGGTCGATCGCGGCGACCACGCCGGCGACGATGTCGTCGACATAGGTGTAGTCGCGGCTCGAGGCCCCGTCGCCGAAGAGGGGCAGCGGCGCCCCCTCCAGGAGGGCCCGCCCGAACTTGCAGATGGCCATGTCGGGGCGCTGGCGCGGGCCGTAGACCGTGAAGAAGCGCAGGCAGGTCGACTGGATGCCGTAGAGGTGGTGCCAGGTGGCGCAGAGCAGCTCGCCGGCGCGCTTGGTCGCCGCGTAGGGGCTGGCGGGCACCGACACGTCGTCGGTCTCGCGGAAGGGCGGGTCGCGCCGGGCGCCGTAGACCGACGAGGAGCTGGCGAAGACCAGCCGGTCGACCCCGGCGCCGCGCATGGCCTCGAGCAGGCGCATCGTGCCCTGGACGTTGACGGCGGCGTAGCTCTCGGGCTCGGCCAGGCTGGTGCGGACCCCCGCCCGGGCGGCGAGGTGGACCACCACATCGGGCCGGTCCTCGGCCACGAGCCGGTCGAGCAGGGCCCGGTCGCGCACGTCGCCCCGCACGAGGCGGAAGCCCGGGTGGCGGGCCAGGGCGGCCGCGTTGGCCTCCTTGAGCGCCGGGTCGTAGCCGAAGGCGAAGGCGTCGAGGGCCGTGACCCGGTCGCCCCGGGCGAGCAGGGCCGCCCCGAGGTGGGAGCCGATGAAGCCGGCGCCGCCGGTGATCAGCACGTGGCGGCCGGGCGCGTTGGGAGGCACGGCGCACTCCGGGGCGGGGAGGGGAGGGGACGCTCAGCGGGCGAGGGCGTCCTTGGCCCGCTTGCCGTACCACGCCGACTTGGGCCGGGCCTTCTTGAGGGCCTCCTCCCAGGCGGGGGTGGCGGCCGCCGCGCCGTCGCGGGCCTCGACGGCCCTGGCGCGGAGGGTGCGCAGGTCGGGGGCCGGCTTCTTCTCGGCCAGGGCCAGGTCGAGGGCCGCGAGGGCCGCGTCGGGGGCGCCGAGGGCCAGGGCGGCCACGGCCCGCAGCCGCAGCCCCGCCGGCGTCTCGTCGAGGGTGGCGAGCACGGCGTCGAGGCCCGCGCCCAGCACCGGCGCCGCGGGCACGGCCAGCGCGGGCAGGTCGAGGGCCTCCTCGAGCTGGCTGTCGACGGGGGCATACCAGGTCGTGTCGGCGATCTGGAGGCCGTGCACGGGCTCTTGGGTGCCGGGCCGCCGCAGCCAGATGCGCCGCTGGACGGGGCCCGCGACGGGCTGCCAGTCGCCGCCCGGGGCCCGGGACCAGGCGCCCGCGGGGCCGACCACGAGCACGGCCGGCGCCGCAGCGGTCGGGTTGGTCTCGCCGGCGTCGAGGCCGTCGCCCACCCAGAGCCCGAGGGGCCGGGCCTCGGCCTGGCGCAGGGCCGCGAGGGCCGCGTCGACCAGCTCCTGGAGGGTGCCGCCGAGGTCGATGGTCTCGAGCCGGGGCAGGGCCTCGTGGAGGCCGATGGCCGCACAGACCCGGGCGACCTCGGCGATGGAGTCGGCGGG
This sequence comes from Myxococcota bacterium, assembly GCA_964226865.1. Classification (GTDB taxonomy): domain Bacteria; phylum Myxococcota_A; class UBA796; order UBA796; family UBA2385; genus CAXQUZ01. The sequence goes on from CAXQUZ010000449.1 coordinate 5,139, forward strand.
CAGCCGCTTGTCGGAGAGCGAGCTCACGAGCAGCTCGGCGATGTCGGCGTCGCCGACCTTCGAGACCGAGGCGACGTGGCGGAGCAGGCCGACCGCGGCGCCGATGCGCACCCCCCGGCGCGGGTCGCGCAGGCCGATGCGGATGCGGCCGAGGGAGGCGGGCACGTCGAGGCAGGCCAGCATCGGGAAGAGGCCGGCGTTCACGCTCGGATCGACCCGGTTGAGGGCGCGCAGCAGGCGGGCCCGGCGGTCTTCGTCGATGGCGGCCCGGGCGGGGCCCCAGCGGTGGCGCGAGAGGATGTCGGCGGCGGCGCTCGCCGTGCCCAGGCGCACGGCCGGCGACTTGTCCTGGCCGGCCATCTCGATGAGCTGCTCGAGGCGGGCGGGCTGGCCCACCTTCGAGAGGTCGCGGCAGGCCGCCGACCGCACGGCCACCGACTTGTCGGCCAGCGCCGCGTCCAGATCCTCACACTCGAGCTCGATGCCCGCTTTGGTGTCCGCCATGGTCTCGTCCCTGCTCGTGGTTGCGCGTGTGGCGCCCTGCTCTGTTTCCGTATCGGACCGGGGCTGCCCCTGCTTCAGGCGGCCCCGCGCGGGGCGCCGCCCTCAGGGCAGCGCCACCTTCACCCGGGCCAGTCCATAGTCGGGAATGGCCAGATACAGCTCGTCCTGGCCGTCGCCGTCCGCATCGGCCACCGCGAGGCCCGGCGCGGCCCGCAGCCGCACGCTCCACTGGGGCACCCCCTGGTCGTCGAGGGCCACGATGGTGCCGTCCTTGCGGCTCGCGATCACCCGGGACGCGCCCGCGGGGCCGAAGCGGCCCGAGACCAGCGCGTCGACCTCGCTGCTGCCCACGTCCCCGGTGGCGCTGACCCGCTGGGCGTCGGCCCGCAGCGCCACGTCCTGGGCGACGAGGGTGGTGCCCTCGAGCACGAAGCGGGTGCGCTGCTGGCCGTCCACGGCCCAGACCCCGCCCGCGGTGGCCGCCGCCAGATCGGCCGCCCCCCCGTCGTGCCGGGCGACGACCGCGCCGTCGGCGTCGAGCACCACCAGCGCGTCCTCCATGGCCACCCACAGCCGCCCGTCGGCGGCGACGACGTCGGTGGCCGGCGAGGGCAGCCCGTGCCACCACCGGGTCGTGCCGGCGGCGTCCCAGGCCTGGAGCACGAACCAGCCCGGATCCACCGCGACGGGCCCGTCGAGCCAGGCGAGGCGCTTGCTCGGGGCCGCGCCTCCCGCGCTCAGGTCGGCCTCGAGGGCGAGGCTGCCGTCGTGGTCCCACGCGGCGGGGCTGGCCCCGGAGATGCCGATGGCGACGCCGTTCTCGCTGGGCGCAACACCGGTGCGGGCCGCGGCCTCGGCCCAGAAGGCGTCGAGGCTGAGCTGGCCCTCGTGGGCGTGCTGGGGCCAGGCGATGGCCGCCCCGCCGCTGCCGTCGTCGGCGAGGGCCCGGTCGAGGGCGGCCGAGAGCTTCTCGATGGAGCTGTCGGAGTAGCCCCGGGCGGTGTAGTGCAGGGCGCCGTCCCGGCCGATGACCCGCAGCGCGGGGATGGCCGAGACGTTGAAGTCGGCCCCGAGGGCGGGGGCGTGGCCGACCGGGAAGTCGACCCCGAGCTTGTCGGCCATCTTGGCGATGGGCGCGAGATCGTCGCCCTGGTCGACGCTGACGGCGAGCATGCGCAGGCCCTCGTCGCCGCGCTCGGCGTGGAGCCGGGCGAGCTCGGGCAGCTCCTGCTTGCAGGGGCCGCACCAGGTGGCCCAGAAGTTGAGCACGGTGACCGTGTCGGAGGCGTCCGAGAGGCGCCAGGTGCCGCCGTCGAGCAGGGGCACGGAGAAGTCGGCCACCGGCGGGAGGGCGGCCCGCCAGGGCGGGGGCGGCGGGGCGAGGGCCAGCCCGACCTGGGCGGCGAGGGGGTCGATGCGCCAGGTCTGGAGCAGGGACCGGGCCACGGCGATGCCCTCGGCGTTCTGGCCGCTCTTCCAGTGGGCGTCGGCGAGCATGTGGCGCTCGCGACGGTGGCCGCCCACGTCCCCACCGGCGCCGCCGGCGAGGGTGACGTCGGGGGGCAGCAGGGCCGCCCGCTGCTCGAGCAGCTCGACGACCCGGTCGGCGCCGTCGGTCTGGATGTGGATCTCGGCGATGCGCGAGAGCAGCCGCGGGTCGGACTCGGCCGCGGGCCCCAGCACCTCGGCGACGGCCCGGGCGAGCTTGGGGCTGCGGCGCCAGGCGATGTTGAGGGCCGCCCCGACGGCGTGGGAGGGCTCCATGCCCCCGAAGTCGGCGGCCACCATGGCCTCGGCGGTCTTCACGGCCTTGCGGCGCGACTTCTTCTTCACCGCCATGCGGAAGTCGGTGACCACCTGGGGCCGGGCCACGCGCTTCTCGAGCACCGAGACCGGCGGGATGCGGCGCTGGACTGTGAGCTCTTGGGACGGCCCGCCGAGGGGCGCCCGCACGGTGAGGGCCACGGTGGTGCCCGGCGCGCCCACGAGCATCGCCCGGGCCTTGTCGGCGGCCGCAGGCAGGGGCTGGCCGTCGGCGTGGGTCACGAGCATGCCCCGGGTGACGCCCGCCTCGACGGCGCCCATGTCGACCGAGAGCCCGGTCACCAGCAGCCCCTGGTCTGTCTTGACGTAGCGCATGCCGAGCAGCCCCTCGCCGTCCGCGGCGGCCGCTGTGCGGAGCGGCAGCGCGCCGAGGGCCGTGGTGAGCAGGGCGAGGGAGAGGAGGGAGCGCATGGGGGGCCTCGGAGGGGAGGGGGGCCGCCGGGCGGGCGGGGCGCCCCGACAGGGCACGGGGGGCGCATTGTGCCAGGAATCGCGCCCCCCGGGGGCGGGGGCCTGAAGCGCGCGGCCCCCGCCGCGGGGCCGGGGCCGGTGGGGAGCAGGGGGCGGGGGCCTCAGAAGACCTCCATCCAGGCCAGCGTGTTGGTGCCGAGGAAGGGGTCGGTGGCCGCGGTGATCTGGCCCACCGGGGCGCCGGCGCCGTCCGTGTCGGAGCCCGAGGTGCCGTAGAAGAGCGTGCCCTTGTCCGAGACCGTGATGCCGCTGATGTACTCGTCGGCGTGCTCGATGTAGGTGTCGTCCGTGGCGTCGGCCGTGCCGTCCCCGTTCGTGTCGAGGCCGCTGGTGCAGTCCTCGAAGTCGATGCCGTAGACCCGGCCCGTGCCGCCGTCGCAGCGGTCGCTCTCGGGCACCCAGGTCGAGAAGTAGACCACGCCGGCGTAGGCCACGGGCTCACCGGTGAGGCCCTCGCCGTCGTCGAGGGTGATGATGCCCGAGCTGCCGCAGTCGGTGATGGGGGTCATCGAGTCGGCGTCGCAGGAGGTGGGGCTGCTGTCCTTCATCGCGAAGAAGTAGCCCGCCTCGGAGCCGGTGCGGTCGTAGGGGGTGCCCGAGCCCCAGTAGACGCCCAGCGAGCCGTCCGAGAGCCAGGAGGTCGTGGCCGAGTAGTAGACCTCGGGGCGGAAGCCGTTGCCCGAGTTGTCGGTCAGGCCGCCGTCGTCGACCGGATCGAAGAACTCGACCCACTTGAAGGTGCCCGGGTTGTCGGTGTCGACACAGGCCTTGTACATCCAGGTCGAGCCCGGATCGGCGAGGTCACCCGGGCCCGAGCCGCCCTCGTCCGAGGGGCTGTAGGCCGTCGTGACGGGGAAGTAGAGGGTGTCGACGTCGCCGTCGGAGTTGGTGTCGACGGCGGCGAGCGAGGCCGAGATGTAGGCGTACTCGTAGTGGCCGGCGGCGTCGGAGTCGTTCTGCAGCGAGCCGCCGAGGCTGGCCTCGGGATGGTAGTTGTCGCCGCGGGCCCAGTCGGAGCTGGTCGAGGGGGCCTGGTAGAGGTTCGTCTCGGTGCCCCAGTAGTCGTCGCCGAGGGCCCACATGTAGAGGTTGGCCTCGTGGGACTCGTAGTAGGACGAGGAGGTCGAGAAGGGCACGCCGCGGCCGCTGCCCCAGAAGGCCACCCAGGTGTCCTTCGGGTTCGACGAGTCGCTGGTGTCGTAGACGTTGCCGATGACCGGCCGGCCCGTCGTGTAGGCCATGGCCTTGGTGTCGGACTCGTCGGTCTGCTCCCAGAGGAAGGTGGGGGCGTCGGTGTCGGTGATGTCGAGGGCGAGGGTGACGGGGCCGCCCTTGCCCTGCTGCACGACCACCACCCGGCGCCACTCGCAGTCGTTGGGCACCGAGGTGCAGGACTTCTCGCCGTCGCCGTCGGCGTCGATCCAGACGTCCTCGACCACGGGCGAGCCGTCGAAGAGGAAGGTGCGGCCGTAGAGCATCATGTCGACGAGGCGACCGGCCCACTCGGCGTCGTGCTCGCGGTAGAGCAGGTAGCCGGGAATCCAGGCCCAGAGCTCCTCGCCCTCTTCGGTGTCGGCCGTGCTCGGGTTGTTCTCGAGCGCGAAGGCGTGGAGCATGCCGTCGTTGGCGGCCGTGAGCACGATGGCCGGGATCTCGCCGTCCTCTTCGGCCTTCGCGAGCAGCGAGAGGAACTTCCGGTAGGTGGGATCGGGCGAGTAGGCGTTGTTGCGGCCCTGGACGATGACCGGGGTCGAGTGGGGCGAGTCGCCCAGGCGCCAGCGGCCGCGGGTCTCGGAGAGGTAGCGGAACTCGGAGGCGTTGTAGCCGCGGGTGAAGGCGACCAGCTCCTTGAGGTCGTCCTCGTCGACGGCGGCACAGCCCCCGGCCTTGTCGAGGTCGTAGACCTTGGCGTCGGTGGTCGAGCAGCCGGTGGTCGTGTCGGTGGACAGATCGAGGATCTTGTCGAGCACGGTCGTGTCGGAGCCCACCGCCTCGACGAAGCGCCGGTCGAAGGGCATGAACTTGTCGGACTTCGCGTCGGAGCCGAAGGAGTTGTAGGTGATGCCGACCGCGTCTTCGAAGAAGGTGTAGATGTCGCGGTAGCCGATGCCGTCGTTCTCGTCCCACTGCCGGTCGCTGGCGGTGACGAGGCGGCTCACGAGCAGGTCGCCACCGTCCCAGAGGGCGCCGCCGCAGGAGTAGCTGAGGTCGCCGCCGCAGTTGGTGTTGTCGTAGACGACCTGGCCGTAGGTGGCCGAGGTGGGGTCGTCGTCGATGCCGTAGGCGCGCACGTGGCCCTGGCCGAGCGCGAGGCCCGCTGCCTCGCCCACGTCCGAGTCGCCGACCATCTCGTAGAAGGTGTAGACGAGGTAGTTGCCGTCGGCTGAGACCACCGGGGTCGACCGGGAGTAGCTGCCGGCCCGGATGTCCTTCATCGTCCAGAGGATCCAGGTGAGGATCTGGTCGGGATCGCCCGCCACGGCGTACATGCCGTCGCCGCCGGTGGCGTTCGAGGCGTTGCCGTAGAGCTCTTCGGCGACCGAGGTGCCGTCGATGCCGAGGCCGATGGTGTGGACCACGACGTTCTGGACGCCCGAGAGGTCGGAGCGCAGGTCGTCGTCGTAGAGCGACTTGACGACGTTGTCGTAGAGGCACTGGGTGTCGGCGGAGGTGGTGCGGCCGCCGGCGTTGCAGGTGACGTCGGTGCCGAGGCTGGCCTGGTAGGCCGAGCTGACCTTGTTGTCGGCGCTGGGGCGCTGGTTGGTCAGGACGATGATGTGGGTGTCTTGGCAGTAGTAGTCGATGGGCGCGGCCGTGAAGTCGTAGCCGTAGCCATCGCCGTCATCGTCGGCGTCGGGGTCGTCGGTGGTGGTGTTGGCGAGGTAGTTCTCGGCCGCGTCGGCGAGGGCCTCGGCGAGGTTCTTCGTCGAGGTGGAGTGGGCCGAGAGGCTCGACATGGCCGCCGAGATCTCGGAGTGGGACGAGCCGAGGGGCACGATGGGGTAGTACTCGTTGCCCACCGTGGACTCGTCGCTCGTGCCGATGACGCCGTAGCGCGCGAAGTCGAAGTGCTGGGTGACCATGTCGATGGCGTTGGCCACGTCTTCGATGCACGGGTTCGAGAACGCGCTGGCGCCCGAGTCCCCGCCGCCGGGGCAGGGGTCGCCCATGTCGCTGCTCATGTCGACCAGGAACAGGATGTTGGGCGGCGCGGCCTCGGAGGTCGCGAGGTACTCCTCGCCAGAGGACGAGGACGCGGCATGCGCCACCCCGGGGCCGAGGCCGAGGGTGAGGAGCAGCGCGGTGGCGGAGCGGGGGCGTCGGGTGGTCATGACGCTCTCCAGGGGGCGGGCGGGGCGGGCATGCACGAGAGCTTAGCGCGCATCGGCATCATCGGATCTTGCAGGAGCCGAACTTCACCTTTCGGATGAGGGCGCTCGACTTGGACTGGGTCTCGTTGACGCTGACGGCGGAGGCCGACGAGGCGGCGGTCTGGATGCGGGCGGTCGACTCCATCTCCCAGTAGTCGGCGCGGAACTTGGACTGTCCGAGCTCGGTCGAGTAGCCGGGAGGCGGGTTGCCGCAGCGGTGGTAGGTGGCCGTGACCCAGTAGACACCCAGGTTGTGGGTGTAGGCGAGGCCGTCGAAGTTTGTCTCGCCCGACAGGGCGGTCACGAAGTCGCCGAAGGTGTCGGGCGCGGTGTCGAGCCCCTCGTTGGGGGGATCGGTGTGCATGAGCTGGTAGCGGGCGTGCTCGGTGCCGGCGTGGGCCGTGTTGACGGTCATCATGTGCTTGCGGTTCTGGACCGCGATGCGCTGGTCGATGCCGGCCACCTGGAGGGTGGTGGCGCCGATGACGGCGAGAATGGCCATCATCAGCAGCGCGATGAGCATGATGTAGCCGCGCCGCAGGCCCGTGAGGCGGGCGGCGAGGGGACGGAGCGTGGGGGCGGGGCGCTGCATGGGGCTCACATCCTGGCCAGGCCGCGAATGTTGCGGAGGGTCACCTCGGTGACCATGACCTTGCGGTAGTAGTGGTCGGTCCCGGGCGCGCCCGAGGCGGCGCGGTTGCTGAGCGCGGGCCGGAAGCCCGGGTAGCTGTCGCGGAACTCCTCGCGGGAGGACCGGGCGACGAGGCCGATGCGCACCATCCAGATGTTGTCGGCGTCGTTGGCCGGGTCGATGGTGTCGCCGGTCACCCAGCTCGCCGACAGCGAGCAGTCGGTCGTGAAGGTGCCGTCGTCGAGGCAGTACTCGAGCTGGAGGTCGTCGATGTTGTCGACCAGCGGCACGTCGTCGGCCGACGGGAAGTTCATGTTCAGGTCGAGCATGAGCACGGGGTAGTCCACCGAGCCCGGCCCGATGCCGTCGTCGTCGTTGTCGACGTAGAAGGTCATCACCGTGCCCTTCGAGCAGGTCATGATGGGCGTGAGGTTGGTGTTGACCGTGAAGAGGTTGACGTAGTCGGTCTGGGTGTTGGGCGAGACGCTGATGGTGCCGTTGGCCACGTTGACGCCCGTGACCGTCCACAGGTAGGAGCGCATGCCCTGCATGTCGGCGTAGTCGGAGCAGAGCAGCAGGTCGCCGGTCGCGTACTGCTGGAGCTTGGCGGCGTAGTCGAGCATCGTCGGCCGGAACGAGAGCGTCGAGGTGGTCGAGTCCTCGATGACGTCGTTGCGGGTGTCCATCATCAGGCTGGGCTCGGCGTAGACCACCGTGATGGCGTCCGGGCCGCCGTCGCCGCCCGGGTCTTCCCAGGGCACCACCGCGGGCAGCGCGTCGCCCGCGTCGGAGAGGCCGTTCGGGCCGTAGACGCCGTAGACGTAGCCCCCGCTGGCGTAGCCCGCGAGACGCAGGGAGCGGGTGAGCATGTCGGCGGCGAAGCGCGCGTTCTGGTTCATCTCCATCTGGAGGTCCTGGGTCGCGAGCTGGCGCGACTGGACCGAGAAGAGCGCGTAGAGGGCGCCCACCGTGAAGCCGGCGATCGCGATGGCGATCATCAGCTCGAGCAGGGTGAAGCCCTGGCGCAGGGCCCGCACCAGGCGGCGGTCGCCGGTGGTGGCGCGGGGGCGGCGCGAGAGAGGGCGCGGGCGGGGCATCAGGAGTCCCGGAAGCGGTAGGAGGAGACGGTGGTGCCGTGCCACCGGTTGAAGGCCTCGTCGAGGTACTGGCAGCGCACCCGGAGCCGCACCCACTCGCCGTCGGTCGACATGTCTTCGACGTCCCAGGTCACGAAGTAGGTGGGCTCGCCGTAGGTGCCGGCGGTCTCGTTGGCGGCCGTGCGGGCCGTGGCGCCGGTGGTGGGGTGCTCGAGCTGGACCCAGGGCGCGGCGGAGCTGGTGGCATCGGTCGAGACGTCGACGAGGTCGGCGTGCAGGGAGGTGGCCGTCCAGGGCAGGGCGACGAGGCGCTCGAGCTGGGTCTGGGCCAGGTAGGTGCAGTCGGTCATCTTGCGCGCGTGCATGTTCGACCGCACCGCCTGGGTGTGGAAGCCGAACATGACGATGAGCGAGAAGCCCAGCAGGGCCGTCGCAATCAGCGCTTCGATGAGCGTGAAGCCGGCCGCTCCGTCCCGGGCGGGACGGCTGCGCGTGCGGAGAGGGCGGAGGGGGGACTGCATGGGCGCTGCTTCGGGAGAAGGGGGGGCGGCGCGGCTCAAGGAGCCGTCGAGGTGGTCTCGTCACCGACCGGCACGTCATCGTACTCGTCGCCGAGCCGGGAGTGGAGCCGGGTGAAGCCGGTGGCGGCCACGAGGACGTGGATGCGGTCGTCCACGCCCTCGCGCGCCGCGGCCTGGTTGACCAGGGGGATGCGGATGTAGCCGTCGACGAGATCGCCCGCGGGGTTCTGGAGGAAGCCGCGGGAGTCGAAGACGATGGCGTCGGCGTTGTCGGAGCCGGGGCCGGCGATGCCCCCCCAATCGTCGAGGCAGACGTCGCGGGCGGGCCGGTTGCCGTCGGCACCGAGGTCGACGACGCCCTGGGACTGGTCGTCGTCGCTGCCGTCGGCGAGGCTGTCTTCGGGCAGCACATCCCACCGGCTCGACAGGCGCGAGTCGTCGCCCAGCTCGAGCACCCAGCCGCCGCCCCAGACGTCGGTGTTGCCGCAGCTGCCGCCGGGCGCGACCAGCCGCAGCCGGGCCTGGCGACCGGTGCGGGTGGCGAGCTCCTGGACCTGGCGGAGGTCGCTGCGGAGCAGCTTTGCGGCGTTGACCATGCGGTAGCGGGGGAGGTGGGGTTGCATGCTGCCGGCGCCGATGGCGGCGGCGATCACGATGATGGCGAGGACGACCACCAGCTCGAGCAGGGTGAAGCCCCGGCGGGGAGCCGGCCGGCGGGCACGGCGGGGGCGCGGGGGCGGCGCGCAGGAGCGGGTGGGAGGCACGCTGGACTCTGCTGCAAGATTCATGCCGTGGAACACTGCGGGCCCGGTGGCGGGCGGGATCGAGCGGGAGTGGCCTGGCACGGGGGCATCCGGGCGCACAGGGACCGCGGCCGGGCCGGGCACGGGGCCGGAGCGGTCCGAAAACAGTTCGGGGGGGGGAAAAGTTTTCGGGGTCGGGCCGGGGGGGCTCACGGGGCCTCCGGCGGCGCGGGGGCCGGGGCCGGCGGTGGATCCGGCGGCGCCTGCGGATCGGGGGAGGCCGGTGACCCGGGCGCGGCGGTCCCGCCGAGCACGGCGGCGGCGCTCGGGGCCGTCGGCGGACAGGTGCGCTCGAGGATCTCGCGGCGCCGGGCCAGCAGCCGGCGGACCGAGGCCAGCTCGGGCAGGGCAATGCCCAGGGCGGCGGCCTGGTCGAGGGACTGGCCGGCCGCGTCCAGCCAGGCGCGCACCGGGGCCGCGGTCTCGGCGCAGCGCTCGGCGTCCTCCTTGCCGGCGGAGGCCGCGACCAGGGCCCGGGCGTGGATCAGCCACAGCATGCCGCGGGTGCGGGGGCCCCCGTCTGCGAGGGCCAGGGCCGCCTCGGCCGTGCGGGCGGCGTCCTCGGGGCGCTGCTGGCGCAGCCGGGTCTCGGCGAGGCCCAGCCGGTAGGCGGCCGTGTCGGGGAAGCGGGCCACCAGCTCGTCGTAGGCGGCGGCGGCCGCGTCGGTGTCGCCCGTGCGCAGGGAGAGCAGGGCCATGCTGGCGCGCACCCGGGGGTCGTCCGGGGCGGCGAGGAGGGCGCGGCCGAGCAGATCCCGGGCGATGGCCACCTGGTTCTCGGCGAGGGCGATGCTGCCGAGGCCGCGCAGGCAGTCGGCGGCCTCGGGGTGGACGTCGACGCAGCGGGCGAAGGCCTCCCGGGCGGCGTCCCGCTCGCCGGCGAGGTGGTAGGTCCAGCCGAGACCGGCGAGGGCGTCGGCCCGGTCGGGCTCGCGGCGCAGGGCCGTGCGCCAGGCCTCCTCGGCCTGGGCCAGCTCGTGGGCCTCGAGCGCGGCCTGGCCCTCGGCCACGGCCCCGTCGGCCGAGCAGGCGGCCAGGGCGAGGGCCGCGAGCAGGACGCGCGGGCGCAGGCGGCGGGGCCCCCGGTCGCGGCCCCTCATGCCTCGACCCCGTAGTCGCGGATCTTGTACGCGAGGGCCTTGGTCGAGAGGTCGAGCAGCCGGGCGGCCTGGGTGCGGTTGCCGCCGGTGCGGGCGAGGGCGTGCACGATGAGGTGGCGCTCGAGGGCGGCGGTGTGTTCCTTGATCGACAGCGAGGCCTGGCCGTCGTCGGGCCCGAGCCGGACGACCGGCGCTGGGGGCGCGGACGACGCGGCCCCCGGGGCGGCGCTGCCGAGGCTGAGGCGGGCCGGATCCAGTCCGCCGTCGGTGTCGGGGTTGGTGAGGATGGCGCGTTCGAGGGTGTTCTCGAGCTCGCGCACGTTGCCGGGCCAGCCGTGCTCGGCGAGCCGGGCGACGGCCGCGGGGCCCAGGCGCACCGGGGGGCGGCCGAGCCGGGCGCAGGCGCGATCGGCGAGAACCTGGGCCAGCAAGGGCAGGTCTTCGAGGCGCTCCCGCAGGGGGGGCACCCGCACCCGCACGACGTTGAGCCGGTAGTAGAGGTCGCTGCGGAAGCGGCCGTCCTGGACGTGGCGGTCGAGGTCCTGGGCGGTGGCTGCGACAACCCGCACGTCGACCTGGCGATCGGTGCGCCCGCCCACCCGCCGCACCCGTCCGTCCTCGAGAACCCGCAGCAGTCGGGTCTGGAGGGCGGTGGGCATGTCGCCGATCTCGTCGAGCAGCAGGGTGCCCCCGTCGGCCGCCTCGAAGAGCCCCGCCCGGGCCCGGTCGGCGCCGGTGAAGGCGCCCCGCTCGTGGCCGAAGAGCTCGCTCTCGAGCAGGGCCTCGGGGATGGCCGCACAGTTGACGGGCACGAAGGGGCCGCCGGACCGGGGGGAGAGATCGTGCACGGCCCGGGCGAGCAGCTCCTTGCCCGTGCCCGACTCGCCCGTGATCAGCACGGTGGAGGGGTAGCCGGCGGCCTGGCGCACGAGCTGCATGACCGCCCGGGCGGCAGGCGAGCGCCCCACGAAGCCGCCCAGCTCGCCCGCTCCCGGCTCGCGGCCGGTGACCTGGGCCCGCAGCCGGCGGTTCTCGTCGGCGAGGCGCCGGGCGGCCTGGAGGCGCTCGACGCAGTGGGTGATCTCGTCGGCCTTGAAGGGCTTGGAGATGAAGTCGACGGCCCCCTGGCCCAGGGCCGCCACGGCGGTGTCGGCGCTGCCGTAGGCGCTCATCATCACGACGTCGAGGCGCTCGCGGAGGGCGGGGGGGCCCGCAGCGAGGGCGGCCAGGAAGGCCATGCCGTCCATGCGGGGCATGCGGATGTCGCAGAGCACGGTGGCGGCCCGGGGGTGGGCCGCGAGCTGGGCCAGGGCCTCTTCGCCGTTGCCCGCCTCGATCACGCGGTGGCCCGCCCGCTCGAGGATGAGCCGCAGCAGCAGCCGCAGGTTCTCCTCGTCGTCGACCACGAGGATCGGGGCAGGGGGGGACGCGGACACGGAGGGCTCCGGGCGGTGCGGGGCGGCAGCAGGGGGCCCGCGCACGATAGATCAGCCCCGCCGGCGGCGTCGCTCGCGGGCGCAGGCGGCGGCCACGGGGGCTGCAGAGGAGCCGGGCGTGCGCATTCTGCTGGTGGTCCACGGCTATCCGCCCCGGGAGTGCGCCGGCACCGAGCGCCACGCCGACACGCTGGCGCGGGGGCTCCATGCCCGGGGCCACGAGGTCCACGTGGTGGCCGCCACCCGGGCGCCGGGGCGCCGCCACACCGCCGTGCTGCCCGGTCCCTGCCCGCCCCACCTCGCGAGCCTCACCCGCATCGTGAACAACCTGACCGTGCGCCCCCTGGAGCAGGAGGAGCGGGACCCGGCGATGGACGCGGCGGTCGGGCGGGTGGTGGAGCGGGTGCGCCCCGAGCTGGTCCATGTCCACCACCTGCAGTTTCTCGGGTCGGGCCTGCCCCAGCCCCCCGGGGTGCCGCGGGTGATCACGCTGCACGATCAGTGGCACTGGTGCGCGGCGGGGGGGCTGGGTCTGCTGCCGGACGGCGGTCGCTGCCCGGGACCGGAGCCGGCGCGCTGCGCGCCCTGTGCGGCGGCCTGGGCGCCGGTGCCCGGCCGGGCGGCCCAGGCGCTGGCGGGGGCGGCGGGGCGCCTCGCCGGGGTGGTGGCGCCCGAGCGCCTGCATGCTCTCTACCAGCGCCTTCCCGGGCGGCTGCGGCTGCGGGTGCACCGGGGACGGGGGGCCCCGGCGGCCCCGGAGGCGGCGGCCCGGCGCAACGCCCGCATGCTCGGGCTGCTGCGGGCGGCCGACGCGGTCATCAGCCCCTCCCGGTTCCTGGCCGGCCGGGCCGCGGCCCAGGGGGTGGCGGGGGGGATCCACGTGCCCCACGGCATCGCCGGGGCCCGGTCCGGCCGGCGCGCGCCCCCCGGCCCGGGGGCGCCCTTCCTCTTCTTGGGCACCATCGCGCGCCACAAGGGGCCCGACCGGGTGGTGGCGGCCTGGCGCGCGGCCTGCCCCGGGGGGCGGCCGGGGCTGCGGCTGCACGGAGCCGTGCAGGATCCGGCCCTGGCGGCGGCCCTCGGCCACCCGGTGGGGCCCGTGCTCGACGCGGCGGGGGTGCGGGCAGCCCTGGACGGCGCGCGGGCCCTGGTCATGGGCTCGACCTGGGACGAGAACGCCCCGATGGTCATCCTCGAGGCCCGGTCCCGGGGCTGCCCGGTGATCGCCCCGGCCCTCGGCGGCATCCCCGAGCTGGTGGATCCGGCGCGGGACGGCTGGCTCGTGCCCCCCGACGCCCCCGGGGCCCTGGCGGCGGCCCTCGGCGCGGCCTGCACCACGCCGCGCAGCCCCCGTCCGCCGCCGACCCTCGACGAGATGGTCGACCAGACCCTGGCGGTCTACCGCCGGGTGGCGCCGTGAGTGCGGGACCGGCGCCGCGCCGGGTGCTGCTCGTGCTGCACGGGCCGCCGGACGCCCGCACCGGGGGCACCGGGGTGGTGGTGGGGGCGCTGCGGGACGGGCTGCGGGCGCTCGGGGTCGACGCCCGGGTGCTGGCGCCGTGGGGGGCGCCGCTCGGCCGCCGGGTGCCGGCCCTGGGGCTGCGGGAGCGGTGGGAGGGACGGCTCGCCCTGCCCGTGCTGCGGGCCGGCCTCGGGCGCTTCGATCCCGAGCTCATCCACGTCCACCACCACAGCGGCCTGCCCATGGATCTGGGCCGCCTCGCCCCCGGGGCGCCCGTGGTCTGGACCTTCCACGACCACCACCTCGCCTGTGACCGCGGGCAGCTGGTCGATCGCTGGCAGCGCCCCTGTCCGGGCCCGGCGGGACCGGCCTGTGCCCGGTGCATGGCCCCCCTCGTGGGCGGGCGCCGCCGGCTGCGGGTGGCGGCCTACGGCGAGCGGCTGGCCCTGGCCCGGCGGGTCGCCCGGACCGCCGCCGCCCGGCTCGCGCCCAGCCACCACCTCGCCCAGCGCATGGCGGCCCTCGGCTTCGGCCCGGTCTCTCCCTGCACCCTGCCCCTCGTCCACCGGCCGCCGCTGGCCCCGCCGCCCGGCACGGGCCCGCTGCGGGTGCTCTTTCTCGGGGCCGTCATCCCGACGAAGGGGGTGCTGCCGCTGCTGCAGGCCGCCGCCCGGGGGGAGGGGCTGCAGCTGTCGCTGGTGGGGCCGCGCCCGGGCTGGCCGGTCGATCCCGGCTGGCAGGCCCGGGTGGAGCGGGCCGCAGCGGCCGCGGGCCCGGGGCGGGTGGTGCTGCGGGGGCCCGTGCCCGGGGACGCGGTCGGCGCCCTGCTGGGGGCGCACGATCTGCTCGTGCTGCCGTCCATCTGGCACGAGAACAGCCCGCTGACCGTGCGAGAGGCCACCGCGGCCGGCCTGCGCACCCTCCTGCCGGCGGTCGGCGGCGCCCGGGAGCTCGACCCGGCGGCGCGCCTCGTGGCCGGCGGGGACGTCGCCGCCCTGGCCGCGGCCCTGGCGGCCGAGGTGGCCCAGGGCCGGGGGCGCCGGCCGCCGATCTCCTGGCCCACCCCCCTGGCCCACGCGCGGCAGATGATCGATGCGGTGTACCGGCCCGCGCTCGCCCGAGCCGGATCGTCGCGGGAGGCCGCGGCGAGCGGGCCGGGCGGCAAAGGCCGCTGAGCGCGGGAATGCGGCGAAGACCGGGCACTCCGCGCCCAGGGGAGGGGTCGGAATCCCGGTGGCATCCGGTCGAGACGGGCCCCGCCTGTCCGATGATGGCGGACGCTCGAGCGCCGCACCCCGTGCACCGCGGAGGGCCGCCTCGGCCCCCCCTTGGTTAGTGCCTCGCCCCGCCTTGCGTGCCCGCGCGCGTGGGCCACCGCCCCGCCGGCACCGCACCCGCAACGGAGTTGTCTCCCATGTCGACCACCAAGACGGCATTCATCGTCCCCGAGGGCCTCCAGCTCGAACAGGTCTCGGGGGGGCTCGCGATCCGCTTCCAGGGCGACATCGTGCTCAAGGCCGACCTGGGCCAGCGCATCGCCAAGGTGCACGCGACCGGCGGCGACGTCGTGCTGGGGCACGACATCGAGGTGGGCGAGGTGGCGGCGCCGGACGGCTGTGTGCGCGCCGAGGGCTCTCTGCGGGTGGGCTCGGTCTACACCCGCCAGCTCGAGGTCGAGGGCGACCTGGACGCCGGCGGGGTCTACGCCCACGAGGTGCGGGTCAAGGGCAGCGTGAGCGCCGAGAAGGTCACCGCCGAGCAGGGGGGCGTCCGGGTGGGCGGCCGGCTGCGGGTGGTCGACGAGCTGCGGGCCCGGGGGGGCGACGTGGTGGTGGACGGCGACCTCTTCGCCGGGGGCGTGCACGCCGAGGCCGGCCGGGTGGTGGTCCGCGGGGCCGCCGAGGCCGGCACCGTGCGGGCGGCCCAGGACGTGATGCTCCACGGCGAGACGCGGGTGGACGCCATCGAGGCCGGCGGCGGGGTCGAGATCCACGACGTGCTCCAGGCCAGCACCATCAAGGGCGACGCGGTGCGCCTCACCGGTGCCCGCTCCGACGTGAAGATGGTCCAGGGCCGCTCGGTCATCAGCGTCGGGCCCTGCCGGGTCCACTCCGACCTCTTCATCGCGCCCGTGGTCGACCTCAGCCCCCAGACCAGCGGCCGGGTGACCGTGGTCGAGAGCCACAACGACATCGGCCCCACCAGCGTGAAGGGGCTGCTCGCCCTGACCGAGCTGGCCTCGCTCATCGGCGATGTCGACAAGTTCCTCGAGGAGCGGGGCCTCGAGCCCCTCGGCAGCGGGGAGTCCTCGCTGCTGCTCGCCCCAGGGGCCGGAACGGCCGCCGATGACGACGGGCCGCCGACCGACGAGGTGGCGCCCGTCGCGGCGCCGGCTCCTGCTCCCGTCCCGGCGCCGGCCCCCGTCCCGGCGCCGGCCCCTGCTCCCGTCCCGGCGCCGGCCCCCGTCCCGGCACCGGCCCCGGATCGGACGCGCGTCGGGGCGGGGAGAGTGGCT
>CAXQUZ010000450.1:0-2861 GCA_964226865.1 Myxococcota bacterium
CGGGGGCGGCGACGGGGGCCGGGGCGGGCGCGGCGACGGGGGCCGGCACGGGGGCAGCGGCGGGGGCCGGCACAGGGGCGGCAGCGGGGGCCGGCACGGGGGCGGCGACGGGGGCCGGGGCGGGCGCGGCGACGGGGGCCGGCACGTGCTCGATCACCTGGGGGGCCGGCAGGGCGGTGCCGAGGGCCCGCTGCATGCCGAGGTGCAGGGCCACGCCGGCGCGCTGCTGCTGGAGCGCGACGAAGCGCTGGTGGAGCGCCGCCTGGTCCGCGAGGAACTGGCGGTGCACGGCGCCGAGCTGGTGGAGGTGGGCCGCCCAGCGGCCGCCGACCGTGGCGTCGTCGACGGTGAAGCTCGGCGGCGGCAGCACCCCGGCGGGGGCCGGAGCCTGCGCCGGGGCGGGGGCCACCGGTGCGGCGGGCTGCTGGGGCACGGCCCGGGCCACGGGGGCGGCGGGCAGGGCGGTGACGGCGGGCAGCACCGGCGCGGGGGCCATGGTCTGCGTGTGGCGGGGGTCGGGGGTGAGCGGATCCACGACGGGCACATCCACGGAGGGGAGGGGAAGCGGGGCGCCGGGCGCCGGAGCGGGCGCTGGCACGGGAGACGGAGAGAGCGGAGCGGGCGCCGGGGCGACGGCGGCAGCGGGCACGGCGACCGGCGGCAGGCGGGCCGGGAGGGCGAGGGCCGGGGCGTCGGCGGGGGGCGGAGGGGCGCCCCCGTCGACCACGGTGAGGGCCCGGGCCCAGGCGTCGCCGGCGAGGTCGAGCACGGTGGCGTGGACCGTGCTGCCGGGGGGGCTCACGAGCAGCCGGGCGGCGAGGTTGACGAGGCCGTGGGCGGCATGGGAGCGGCCGCCGAGGGGGCAGACCGGCTCGGGGCCGAGGCCCGGCGGGGGCGCACAGAGCCGGCCGAGCACGGGCAGGCCGGCGGCCCGGGCCTCGTCCTCGCGGCGCAGCACCAGCACCACCGCCGCGTCGCCGGGCGGGTGGGCGTCGGGGCGCAGCGCGGCGAGGGCAGCGAGGTGGACGGGCTCGGTGGAGAGGTCGACGGCGCCGACAAAGGCCTGGTCGAGCTCGCCGGTGGCCACCATGCGGGCGCCGATGTCGAGGGCCACGAAGCCCGAGGCCTCCTCGGCCGAGACCGTGAAGCCCGGGCCCTGGAGGTCGAGCTGGCTCGAGACGCGGTTGGCCGGGATGTTGGGCATGGTGCCGAGCACGCCGGGGCTCTGGAGCCGGGGCACCACGCCGTCCCGGGCGGCCGCCAGCCACGCCGGGTCGTCGGGGTGGCCCCAGGCTGCGGCCCGGGTGGCGAGGCGCCAGCGGGCGCCGTAGCGGGCCACGTCGGGGTCGGCGCCCATGCCCACGAAGATGCCCGTGTTCAGGCCATCTTCGCTGGTCTCGGCCGCGGCCGCGGCCTCCCGGGCGGCGGCGAGCATGGCCGCCTGCTGGCCCAGGGCCTGCTGCATGTCGGCCGGCGGGAACTTGAGCCCCTTGAGGGCGAGGTCGATGCTCGGCATGGCCGGCTGGAGGGGGCGCGCGCCCCGGGCCGCCTCGGCGAGGGCGGCGGCGCTCGGGGCGTCGCCCACCCGGGCGCCGAGGGCCACCACCACCACGGGCGCGAGGGCCGGGGGCGCAGGCACCGGGGGCAGCGCGGCGGGGTCGAAGGGCTCGACGATGAGGTGGGCGTTGTTGCCGCCGAAGCCGAAGGCGCTCACCCCCGCCCGGCGCGAGCCGGTCCAGGGCTCGGCGGCCGTGAGCAGCCGGAAGGGGCTGTCGTCGAGGGCCGGGTTCGGGGTGTCGACGTGGAGGGTCGGGGGGCGCAGGCCGTGCTTCTGGGCCTCGAGCACCTTGACCAGGCCGGCGACGCCGGCGGCGGTGATGAGGTGGCCCAGGTTGCTCTTGAGCGAGCCGCTGGGCAGCCGCCCGCCCTGGGCCGCCGCCGCGCCGGCGAAGACCCGGCCGGCCGAGCGCAGCTCGATGGCGTCGCCGACGGGGGTGCCCGTGGCGTGGCACTCGAGCAGCCCGACGGTGGCCGGATCCAGGCCCGCCTCGGCCCAGGCGCTGGCCATGGCCCGGGCCTGGCCGTCCTCGGCGGGCACGAGCAGACCGCGGCCGCGGCCGTCGTTCGAGAGGCCCACGCCGCGGATGACGCCGTGGATGGTGTCGCCGGCCGCGACGGCGTCCTCGAGCCGCTTGAGCACGACGAAGCCGGCCCCCTCGGCGGGCACGAGGCCGTCGGCGCCGGCGTGGAAGGGGCGGCTCTGGCCCGTCTTCGAGAGGGCCTGCAGCGCGCAGAAGCCCACGTGGATGAAGAGGTCGTCGGCCGAGTTGACGGCGCCGGCGACCATGAGATCGGCCCGGCGGTCGGCCAGGGCATCGCAGGCCAGCTTGATGGCGTAGAGCGCGCTGGCGCAGGCGGCGTCGAGGGCGAAGGCCGGGCCGCCGAGGCCCAGGGCCTTGCGGGCGAGCAGGGCCGGCAGCCCCGACAGGAAGCGGTCGCGCGGGTCGGTGGGGGGCACGCCGGCCTGGTCGGCCAGGGCCGCGCCCCACCAGGTCCGCTCGGCGAAGCGGGCCATGCCGGCGCTGGGGAAGCTGAGGTTGCCCATGATGAGGCCGGCGCGGGCGGTGGCGGCCGCGGGCCCGGGGGCGATGCCCGCGTCCCGCAGGGCCTGGCCGGCCGTGTGGAGCGTGAGCTGGAGCAGGGGGTCGAGGCCGCGCACGGTCGTGGCGTCGAGGCCCGCCGCGGTGAGGTCGAGGCCCTCGAGGTCGAGGCGCGCGTCGAGCCCCGTGACGTAGCCGCCCCGGTCGCTCCAGGCCTTGTCGCCCGGGACGTGGTCGGGGGCGCCCGGCGGGCCACCGATG
>CAXQUZ010000451.1:0-29979 GCA_964226865.1 Myxococcota bacterium
CCCACGTACCGCGAACGGGTGTGCCACGCACACGACCCCGTGCATCACGTATCCCAGACCGCAACAGACCAGAGCGCTCTCCGGGATCCACGACCGCGAACCGACACAGGTCCACTTTTTTGCTCAACCTCTGCGATCCCTGACCGAGGGCCGGGGGCTTCAGTCGTCCTGAACCGACAGGGAAGCCACGACCTCGTCGGTCACGTCCGTGCCGCCGCCCAGGTTCGAGACCAGGGCCCACAGGGTGTAGATGGGGCCCCAGGGGAAGCCCCACCAGCCCACCACCAGCGACAGCAGGGTGTAGGGCAGGGACTTGCCGAAGGTGCCCTCGCCGGCGCGGACGAAGAAGACCTTGCTCGGGCGCTTGAAGGTCATGAGCACGATGCTCACGCAGTAGCTGAAGGTGACGAAGCGCCCGCCGCGATCGAGCTCGCGGGCGAGGTCTGCGCCGCTCATGCCTTCGATGCCGTCGATCTCTGCCATCCGCGCTTGCTCCGCGCCCGCCGGGGGGCGGGACTCAGGGGGGAGGGGCACCGGCGCGCCGCCGGCAGAGCACCGCTGCCCGGGCGGGATCGGCCCAGGGCCAAGACCGCCAGAGCGGGGGGCTCACCGCCCCTTCGCCGGGAGCGGCCGGGCGCACCATAGCGGCTCAGACCCGGCCCCGACACCCCAAGTCCGCCACCGATCGGACGAGAACGTGTCAGAAGCGTGTGTCGCCCCTCGGCGGGAGACCGCGCCCGGCCCGCCGGGGCTCAGCGCTGGACCGAGGCCCCGGCCGAGACCGCGATGACCGGAAGCTCGCCCGGGTAGACGTCGACCCCGAGGTCGACCTGGGCGTCGGGCGCAAAGACCCACCAGCCGCCCCCGCCGCCGTAGCCGCCCGAGCCGAGCACGTAGCCGGCGTTGGCGAAGATGCCGACGTCGTCCGGGGCGTAGTAGACGCCGCCGCCACCGCTGGCCGCGACGTCGCCCGCGATGGCCACCGCGCCGAGGGCGTTGCCCCAGACGCCCCAGTTGCCGCCGTTGTGGGCGACGTTGGCCGACAGCTCGGGGGCGGTGGCCTGGACGAGCTCGGGGCTGCCGAGGGGGGCCAGGCGCAGGGTCGGCACGAGGCTCCAGCTCCAGTCGCCGCCGAGCGCACCGCCGACCTTGCCGCCGACACTGAGGCCGCTGGCGGAGACGGGACCGGGCAAGGCGAGCACGAGGTTCGGCGTGCCGATCCGCAGCTCCCAGTCACGGCCCAGGCCGATCCGTCCCACCGTCGACGGCAAGGCGAGCAGGGGCACCTGGCCGAGCTGGCCGCCGATGATGGCGCCCGACTCGATCATGACCTCTTCCTTGGGCACCGCCGCCGTGCTCTCGCCCACACCGGGACGGTCCGGGGCGAAGGCGGCCGCGGGGGCCGAGAGGGCAGAGGCAAGGACGAGAAGGAAGGCGGGGGGTGTTGGCACTGGTGCTCCGGGCTTGCCGCCCCCATAGTCTCGGCGAGCGGCTGCAACCCCCACAAGCACGCGGACCGCCCCCCCCCTGGGCCGGCGGGCCCCGGGGAGGGCCGGCGGATCCACCGGCGGATCCCCCGAGCCCCCCGCCGATCCGCGCGGGGATCGGCGAGACGATCCGGCGGACGATCCACCTGGGGATCCACGCCAGCGGCGGATCCACACTGTTCAGGCCAGATCGATGGTGGCTCTTGCCACGTCAAGGCTGATACGGTGGAGGGGACCAAAACCCGCGAGTGATCGAATGGAACCGGCCGAGACCACGGCCCAGGCCTCCCCGCGCCTGGCTGTCGACCCCTTCCAGCCGCTGATGCGGGTGCTCCATCGCTACCGCAGCGACGTGCACCAGCTCCAGGCTCCCACCGGCCCCGACGGGCTGGCGATGGCCGTGGCCGCTGCCGGGGGCCCCCTGCCTCCGACCCTCGTCGCCTTCTTCGAGCGCTGGAACGGCGCCGCCCTCTTCCGCGGCACGCTGCGCATCCGGGCGGCGGCCGAGCTGGCCCCGGCCTCGGTGGACGTGCCCTCGGTGGTGATCTTCGCCGACGGCCCGCGCCCCGGCGACCAGTGGGCCTTCGCCCTCGATCCCCAGGGCGGCGCGGCCTTCGGGCGCTGGCTGCCCCCGGCCGAGGACGGCAGCGACCCGGGCAGCTTCGTGCCCCTGCACGAGCGCTTCGACCGCTGGCTCGCCGCCACGATCCGCATCCTCGACGAGAACCTGCGCGACACCGACGCCCAGCTCGACGCCCGCCTCGACGCCGACCCGGCCTGTGGCTTCCTGCTCTGGCAGGACGCCGAGCGGGCCCTGCGCGCCGGCGAGGTGGCCCGGGCCCGCCGGCTGCTCGAGCGCGCGACGGCCGCCACCCCCGAGCTGATCCCCGCCTGGGCGCTGCTCGGCCGGGTCCAGCACGCCCAAGACGACGTGCGCGCCGCCCGCTTCGCCTGGCTGCACGCCCTCCGGGCCCTGCGCCTGCCGGCCCGGTGGCCCTCCCACGACGCCGTGGACGCGACCCTCATCGACGACCTCGCCGGCATCATGCCCGCCGGGGACGCCGGCTGGGAGCGCGAGCTGGTGCGCTTCCTCGACGAAGGCGTCAAGGACGCGGCCGACCCCCGCGAAGCCGAGCTGGCCGCCACGGCCGCCCTCGCCCTGGCCCAGCTCCAGCTCGACCGGGGCGACCGCCGCGACGCCGTCCAGGGCATGGAGGCCTTCCTCGCCCGGGCCAGCGGCTTCCGCTGCCCCCCGGTGGCCACCGCCCTCACCCTCACCCTCGCCCGGGTGCTCATCGACCTGGGCCGCCACGACGAGGCCGAGCGCCGGCTGCGGCGCCTGCGCAGCGCCCCCTGGCCCGCGCCGGCCCAGGCCGCCGTGCTGCTGGGCGGCATCTCCGTCCAGCGCCAGGAGCCCTGGGCCGAGGTGATGCTCCGCGACGCGATCGAAGACCTCGAGAGCGTCCGCCAGGTCGGCCGTCCGGGCCCCCTGGCCCACGACCGGGCCGAGGCCCACCTGCTGCTGGCCGAGCGCCACCGCATGCAGGACCGGGTCGACCGGGCCACCGCCAGCCTCGACCGCTGCATCGCCGCCCTCCAGGGCCTCGACGCCCCCGCCCTGCGGGCCCGGGTGGCCCTGCTGCGCGGCGATCTGGCCCGGCAGAAGGGCCCCGCCCACATGCCCGAGGCCGAGCAGCACTGGCGCGAGGCGCGCGAGCTGGCCGCCGGCGACCTCGAGCTGCTCCAGCGCATCCTGCTGCGCCGGGGCGACCTGTTCCGGGCCACCGGGGACGAAGACCGGGCCATCGCCGACTACACCCGCGCCGCCGACAGCTACGCTGAGCTCGGGCTGCCCCTGCGCGAGGCCTGGGCCCGGCTGCGGCTGGCCCAGCTGGGCGTCAAGGGCGCGGCCGACCAGGCCCGCACCCTCTTCAAGACGGCCGACCTCGCCGCCGGTGTGGTCGCGGCCGACGCCATCTCGGGCGCCCCCAGCCGCTCGATGCCCTGGCACCTCGAGCGCGCCGCCGAGCACGCCCGCGACCGGGCCAACGCCCAGCGCGCCCGCCCGCCCCTCACCCGGGCCGACGCCGAGCGCCCCGAGCGCCGCCTCGGGGCCCACCGCACGGCCATCGCCGCCTGCGACGCCCGGGTGGTCGCCGAGCTGGCCCAGCACCTCACCGAGTCCTCCCGCTCGCTCGACCGGGCCAGCACCCGCCTCGGCGATCCCAACCTCGCCCGCTACGTCGCGGCGGTCGATCTCATCGCCGCCCACCGCTCCTTCGACGCCGCCGAGGTGCTGCTGCACCAGCTGCTCGAGGTGCGCACCTCCGGCCTCGCCGGGCGTGCCCTGGTCGGCGCCATGGCCCGCAGCCCCAACGCCGCCCTGGTGCACGGGCTGCTCGAGGCCCTCGAGGGCGGCTTCGACCCGGCGGGCATGGCCGCCGCCGCCGAGGTGCTGGGCTGGCGCCGCGAGAAGGCCGCCCAGCCCGTCCTGCTCGGGCTCCTCGGTGACAAGAGCCCGCGCACCGTGCGCAAGGCCGCCATCGCGGCCCTGGGCCGCATCGGAGACCCCGAGACCGTCGACGCCCTGCTGCCCCTGCTGGATCAGCCCGGACTGGAGGCCGTGGTGGGCACGGCCCTCCTGCTCCTGGGCGACTGGCGGGGCGGCGACGCCCAGGCCCAGGCCCGCGCCCACCCCGGGGGCCGCGACGGCTCGCGCTCCCGGGGTGAGCTGGTCGGTCGCTACGGCGGCCCCAGCTACCTGCTGCTGCTCTACCGGGCCCTCGACGAGGCCGGGCCGACCGGCATC
This sequence comes from Myxococcota bacterium, assembly GCA_964226865.1. GTDB lineage: Bacteria > Myxococcota_A > UBA796 > UBA796 > UBA2385 > CAXQUZ01. The sequence continues at coordinate 4,297 of CAXQUZ010000451.1, forward strand.
GGTGCGATCCAGGGCCTCGGCTACCTGGGCGATCCCCGCGCGGTGGAGCGGCTCATCGACGTGCTCGCCGGCCGGGACGCCCAGCGGGCCCAGGTGGCCAGCGGGGCCCTCGAGCTCATCACGGGCCACCACGAGAACCCCGAAGAGAGCATGCTGCGCAACCGCTGGATGGGCTGGTGGGCACGCCACACCGACACCTTCCAGCCCGGGGTCCGCTACCGCTTCGGCAAGCCCTTCCACCCGGGCATGCTGGTCGAGCGGCTCCACCACGACGACGGCCTCGTGCGGCGCACGAGCTACGACGAGCTGGTCATCAGCACCGGCCAGCGCCAGTCCTTCGACGCCGAGGGGCCCTACCGGGTCCAGCAGACCCACATCCGCGCGTGGCAGCGGTGGTGGTCGGGCGCCCAGGGCCGCTTCCCGGCGGGCCAGTGGACCTTCCACGGCGAGCGCATCGGCTGAGGGCGTCGGGGCCCCGCCCCCGTGCTCAGAGCTGGCGCCGGGGCGGCCCCGCCTCGGGCGACCCGGTCTCGGGCGGCTCCCCCTCGGGCGTCCGCGCCGCGGCACCCGGGGCCCCGACCTGGCGCTCGCGGCAGCGCGCCGCCGTCTCGGCATCCGGGGCCACGTCCACGGCCCCCTCGCGCCAGAGGGCGGCCTCTTCCGTGCGGCCCTCGGCGTCGAGAATGGCGGCCAGCACGGCAAGACCGTCGGCAAGCAGCACGCTGGCCCGGGCCACCTCGCCCGTGCGGGCCAGCGCGCGGGCGGGCTGCTGGGCCTCGTGGAGCAGCCGCTCGGCCCGGGCCGCATCCCCGGACCGGTAGACCGCCTCGGCGTGGGCGATGCGGGCGGCGTGGGCCTTCCAGGGCTGGTCGAGCAGCTCGCGCACCCCCCAGAGGCTGTCGCGGGCGCCGGCGGCCGTCGCGTGGTCGCCGAGGGCCGTGGCCAGCTCGGCCTGGGCCCCGAGGCAGAGCGCCAGGGCCGGCCGCTCGTTCGCCATCATCAGGGCCCGCCGGAGCACGGCGAGCCGGGCGAGGGCCCCCGCGTCGCCGGCCGCCCGGGCTCCCCGGACGGCGTCGGGGGCGGCCGCCACCCGGGCGGGGCGGTCCATGGCCCCGAAGCGGGCGACGGCGTCGGGGGCATCGAGCCAGGCAGGGTCGAGGGCAGCGGGCAGGTCCATGGGGCTCTCCAGGGCGGGCCCCACTTCGCCGGGGGGCCCCGTCCTCTTGCAGTCTGCCACCGGCCCGGCGCCGGGGCTCAGCGCGCCGGGCCGTGGGTCTCGATGAAGCGACGCAGGGCGCGGTCGCTGCTGGTGCCGTCCAGCTCGGCATAGTAGCGCTGGGCCGCCTCGGGCATGCCGTAGGCATCGGCCATCAGCCCCACCACCCCCATCCAGCCCGTCGGCAGATCTGCGAGGCCCTCCCGGTCGCGCTGGGACCACTGGCGGGCCAGCAGCGCCCGGGTCGTGGCCAGGTCGCCCGACATCGCCAGCACCGTCGCCTGGCAGAAGCGCCCCAGGTCGGTGCCGCTGACCTGGCCCCCGAGCAGGGGCACGGCCTCGTCCACCGCCATGCCCGCCGAGATGCGGAGCAGCGCCTCGACCGGTCCGTCCAGCCCGGCGTCCCCGGCCGCGCGGGCCTTGTCGTGGGCCGCGAGGGCCTCGTCCACCCGATCGAGGCGGCTGTAGGCGGCCGCCCCCCAGCGCCACTGCTCGGCCGAGGGGGCCTCGAGGGACTCCAGCTCTTCGATCATGCCCTCCGGATCGACATCCGAGAGCAGCGACAGCCGCACCCGCTCGCCCACCTCGCTGGCGGCCAGCAGCGGCGCCAGCCCGGCCGCGAAGACCCCCTCGCCACAGTCCCGGGACCCGACCGAGAGGCAGCGCGAGGCCACCACCACCGCGAAGCCCTGGGCCGCCTGGGGCGCCGTCTCGTGCAGGGCGCCGAGCTCACGCCCCAGCAGCTCCTGGGCCGCGGGCTCGTCGACAAGCACCGCCGCCGCCGTGAGCTGGCGAGCCACGGCGGGACGGGACGCGGTGGCCTCCGCGAGCGCGAGCACCTCCGACATCCGCATGGTCCGGTCCTTGAACGACACGAAGACCTCGCCGCCGAGCCAGTCCATCCAGACCGCCGCGGCCTCCTCTCGGCCCTTGCCGTCGTGCAGCAGCACCTGGCGGGCGAGCTGGCGCGGGTCGCCGTCGACGGCGAGCAGCTGGTGGCGCCGGCCCTTCTTGCGCAGGTAGGCCTGGAAGACGGCGCCGTCGGTCGCGGTGTAGCGCACCCGCAGCCCCGTGCCCGCCGCGTCGGCGGTGCTGCGGGTGGTGGTGAAGAGCAGGTTGTCGACGAAGTTGTCGGCCGAGGCCCCCTTGTCGCGCACGGCCACCCGCAGGGCGTCGAAGTAGGCGGCGGTCTCGGCGGGGTGGGCCACGAGCTCCGGCGCCAGCAGGTCGGAGGGGCGGCCCGCCAGCCGGGCGAGCAGCTCGCCGAAGAGCACGAGCTCCGGGTCTTTCTCGGGCTCGGTGAGCCGCTCTTGCCAGCGCCCGTAGCCCCCGAGCAGCTCCTGGATGCGCCGGGCGACCAGGGGGTCGTTCATGATGTCGGGACGGGCGGCCACGAGGGCGCGGGCCGTCGGGTAGTCCTGGATCCGCATCAGCCGCCCGTAGGCGTCGCCGACGACGGCGGTGGCGGTCTCGCGGTCCCCCTCCCGCTCGGCGAGCAGGGCGAGGCCCGCCTCGACCCCCTGGTCGGCCATCCGGGCCGCGACCCCGAGGGCCCGGGCCTCGGCGATCGAGTCGGGCCCCGTCAGCTCCACCACCCGCGCGTGGGCGCCGGCCTCGAAGAGGTCCTCGAGCATGCGCAGGGTGGGCGCGGCATCGGGCACCACGGCGGCCCAGCGGTCCCAGGCGGCCACCGCGGCGGGGGCCTGGGCCCGGTCGAGGTCGAGGTTGGGCAGGGGACGGGCCAGCACGGCGAGCACCCGGAGGGGCTCGGGGTCGTCCGGATCCCGGGCGTGGGCCGCCTCGAAGGCCGCGCGGGCCGCCTCGAGGTCGCCGCGCTCGAGGTCTTCCTCGCCGAGGTCGTCGATGAGCTCGAGGTAGCCGAGGTCGATCCAGGCCGCGGCGATCGCGGGATCGAGCGCCACGGCCGCCCGGGCCTCTTCCCGGGCCAGCGCCCCGAGGCGCCCGAGCTGGAGCGCATGGGCCCGCCGCATCCGGGGCCAGGGGGCATCGGGATGGGCCGCCACGAGGGCATTGTAGTGGGCCATGGCCTCGACGATGCGCTCGGCGGCGAGCAGGTCCCGCCCCGGGTCGTCCACCACGATGGGCGGCAGCGCTGGCACCCCCGTCCGCGCCCAGGTCCGGAGCTGCTGGGCCTCGGCCGCCGTGAAGCGCCCGTCGCCCGTGTCGAAGCGCAGGGTGAGGTGGAGGGTGTCGGCGGCGGCGTCCCAGCGGGCGGTGCGCTAGATGGCCGCGTCGCCGAGGGGCACCCGGACGGTCTCGAGCGCCGTGGTGGGGGCGTGGCCCGGGGGCAGGTGCACGGTCTCGCGCACCTCGACGCTGTGGGGCCAGGAGGACCAGACCTCGCCCTCCTCCACGTCGATGTCGCGGGGGTCGTGCAGCCAGTCCGGGAGCTGCTCGAGCACCACCGACACCGGCGCGACCTGGGTGTGGCCCGCGTCCCAGACGCTGAGCCGGGGGGCCGTCCCCGACAGGGCGATCCGGGTCAGGCCGTCGCCTGCGCGGGCCGCGACCACCTCGAGGGCGGGCGCGTCGTCGCCGTAGGTGGCCTCGGCATAGGACCGGAGGCCCGCGAGCTCTGGGGTGTCGCTCCGGGAGAAGTAGGCGCCGGCGATCGAGGCCGCGAGAAAGCCCCGTGCTTCGACGGTCTCGGTGTAGCGCCCCGGCTGGCCGGCCCCGATCCAGGTCTCGCGGGTCTCGACGATGCCGTGGGTGCTGGCGTCGTGGTCGGGAAGCTGGCGCAGCCCCGTGGTCTCGGCGTCGATGACCAGCGCCTGGTGGCCGGCGAGGTGGGCGGGCACGCTGTCGATGCCGCTCCAAGTTGCCGTGGGGTCGATCCAGAGCTCGTCTTCGGGCAGGTAGACGATGGCGTGGTCGAAGGCCGAGAGCGAGGGGTGGGCGGCCCGGATGGGGTCGGGGTGGTCGGTGGCCACCAGGGCCAGCCGGGCAGGGATGCCCGCCTCGGCGAGAACAGTCACGAGCAGGTTGCTCTGGTCTTTGCAGTCGCCAAAGCCCCGGTCGACCACCACCGCCGGGGCATAGGGCACCACCGCCGACTCGCCGAACTCGAGGCCCACGTAGTCGACCGTGTCGCGCACCCGATCGACCGCGGCGGCGATGCGCGCCCGCCGGTCGGGGAGCGCAGCGAGGCCGGCGACCAGGGCCTCGGTGCCGGCGGGGGCCTGGCGGTCGGCCACCCGGGACAGGTAGTGGCGGGTGACCGCGGCCCAGCTGCCGCCGAGGGAGAAGCCCCAGTCGTCGAAGCGGGGCGCCACGTCGGGGTCTCGCTGGCCCGCGGGGGCCTCGTCCTCGGCGGTGGCGGGCACGGCGAGCTCCCAGCGCAGGCTGACGGTGCCGTCGCCCTTCGTCTTGCGCGCCCGCGGGGCATCCGGCGGCAGGGTCATCGCCAGGCGCTCGTCCGCGGGGTGGGTGACGACGAGCCGCGAGATGCCCCCGCGCACCAGCGCGCTGGGCCGCCACGAGAAGCCCGCCGCCACGGGCGAGAGGGCCTCGCGGGGGTGGCGGATGACCTCCTGCTCGATGATGGCGCCCACCTCGACGCCGGCCAGGGGCGCGGTCAGGGCCTGATCGGTCGTGTAGACGGCGTCTTGGCCCTGGCGGGTGCCGCCGACCACCCACTGGTCCTCCTGGATCCACGCCTCGGTGCCGTCCGGGCGGATGACCCGGGCCCGGATGTCGGGCCGGTCCTCCAGCCAGGGCGACCAGCGCACCTCGAGGTCGCGAAACCAGGGCACGGCCATCGCGTCGTCGACCACGATCACGCTGTGGCGGTCGTGCTGGACCCGGTGGTCGTCGAAGATGGTGACGGTGCGGGCATCGACCAGCATGCGCAGGGGCAGGGCCCGGGGGGCCGGGTCTGCGGTCGGGTCGTCGGAGGGCGGCGCGCCCGCCTGGGCGTGGGCGAGCAGGGCAGCGGGCGCGACCGAGAAGGGTTCGGCCAGCGCCTGCTCGGGGACGGAGGGCGCCGCCTGGGCCACCGCGGGAGAGAGCACCAGACCACAGAGCAACACGGAGCCAAGGACGCGCAAGACAGCCTCCAACAGAGCAATGCCAACAACAGCGGCGCCCCGGGGAAGGCCGACGGCGGGGCCGCGTCCACCCGCCACCGCGGCCCGATCTCGGGAGAGACCGTAGCCCATCTCGGGCTGTCCCGGGTGGGGTGCGGGGCCCGTCCCCCGGGGGCGCCCCCAGTGTTAGGCGGCCCCCCCGCCCCGGAGCCACCGATGACCGCCCGCCTGCTGCTGTTCGCCGCCCTGCTCGGCGGCTGTGTGTCGAAGAAGAAGTACGACGAGCTCGACGCCGTGCTCCGAGAGACCCGCGAGAACCTCCAGGATCGGCGCGACGAGGTCGAGACCCTGGGCGCCGATCTCGCGCGCTGCGGCCAGCGGGCCACCGACACCGAGGCCCAGCTCCAGTCCTGCCAGGAAGACCGGGCCCGGGCCCTGCGCGAGGCGGGCCAGCTCTCGGACTCGGTCGAGGAGATGACCGCGGCCCTGGCCGAGGCCGCCCGCCGCGAGCGCGAGGCCAACGCCCGGATTGCTGAATACAAGGCCATTCTCGCCAAGTTCCAGTCCCTCATCGACGCGGGCCGGCTCAAGGTCAAGGTGGTCGACGGCCGGCTCGTGGTCGAGCTCGCCACCGACATCCTCTTCGGCTCGGGCAAGGCCGAGCTCAGCGAGTCCGGCGCGGCCGCCGTGCGCGAGGTGGCCGCCATCCTCGCCACCCTGCCCGGCCGGCGCTTCCAGGTCGAGGGCCACACCGACGACGTGCCCATCGCCACCGCCCGCTTCCCGAGCAACTGGGAGCTCGCCAGCGCCCGGGCCCTGAGCGTCGTCCAGACCCTCATCGCCGGCGGCATGGCCCCCGACCAGGTCAGCGCCGCGAGCTACGCGAGCCACCGGCCCGTTGCCCCCAACGACAGCCCCGAGGGCAAGGCCGCCAACCGGCGCATCGAGATCGTGATGATCCCCGATCTCAGCCAGGTGCCGGGCTTTGCCGAGCTCGAGGCGGCCGCCGGGGGCTGAGCCCCCCGCCGGCGCCGCTCAGCACTCGACGTAGCCCAGCCACTCCAGCATCTCCCAGCCGCTCGGGATGCAGCCGCTGGTGAAGAGCCAGGGGCTGCCGTCGGCCGGGTCGGCCGCCATGGTGAGGGCCCCGTCACAGCCCCGGTCGATCGACATGCAGCCCAGGGGCACGGGAGCGGCCTCCCAGTCCACACAGGGGCGACCGTCGGCGGAGGTCGCGACCGGCCGCCCGTCGATGGTGCCGCAGTCGTCGCGGTCCGCGCAGGTCTCGACGTCGAGGGTCTCGCAGACGCCGTCGGTCCCGTCCCCGCCGTCGGTCCCGTCGGTCCCGTCCCCTCCATCGGTCCCGTCGCTGCCCGCGCTGCCGTCGCCGCCGACCCCGCCGTCCACCGTGGCCTCCGCGCCGGCCGTGTCGCCGCCGGCCTTGTCGCCACAGGCCGCCGCGCCCAGCGCCGCCGCCACCAGTCCCGAGACGAGCCCCACCCGGGCCCACTGCTGCATGTCCATGTCGTCCTCCTCCCGACGGGGCCCCAGCATGGCCGCCCCCGCGCCCGCCGGTGTCACGGCGCAGTCAGAGACACCCGACGCACGGCCGGGCTATCTCCCGAGAGACCTGCCTCCGGAGCCCCCGTGTCCGCCTCCCACCGCCTGCTGCCCATCAGCCTCCTCGGCCTCGTGCTCGCCTGTGGCGACGGCTCGCTGCTCCACATCGAGATCGAGGGCGCCGACAAGGTCACCGTGCCCGCCGGCACCCCCCTCGAGGCCCTGCTGGGCGACATCGGCTTCGGCCAGTTCGTCCAGATGGACATCACCGACAACCAGAAGCTCAAGAACCAGGGCGTCGAGGACGGCGACATCTCGACCGCCATGCTCGTGGCCTTCGAGCTCGAGGTGGTCGAGCCCGAGGACGGCGACCTCTCCTTCATCGACAGCATGGAGATCTGGGTGAGCGCGCCCGGGCTCGAGCCGCGCCTCATCGCCAGCGCCGACGCCTTCGACGCGGGCGAGCCGGTCGTCTCCTTCGACGTCGAGGATGTCAACCTCGTCGACTACGTCATCAGCGAGTCCATGACCTTCACCACCGAGATCGACGCCGGCCGGCCCGACACCGAGACCGTCGTGCGGGCCGCCTACATCATCGACGTCGGGGTCACGGCCCAGGGCGCCCGCAAGGCCTGCCAGTAGCCCCCGGCGCCCGGCCCTGGGGAGCGATCACCCCCCCATGGCCACCTGCGCCAGCCCAGCGGCCGCCTCCGGGCCCCCACAGCGGCCGCCCCGCGCTCCTCGCGATCGGCATCCTTGGCTTGCCAAGCCCCGCTCGGGTGCCCCCCCCAACTCCCCGCGCCCATGACCTGAAGGCGGCAGGGTGGCGTCCGATACGGTGGCCCCTGGTCCCCCCTCCCGGAACCCGACCGCCCCATGCCCACCCGGCCCGCCGTGCCCCCGGTCTACACCGCCGCCCTCACCCGCTCGTCGGGCTGGGGCGCGCTGCTCTTCGGCGCGATGTTCTGGTGGGCGGGCTCGCCCCTGCGGGCCCTGATCTCGGTGCTCACGGGGCTGACCTACCTGGGCATCGGCCACGCCATGCACCGCATCGTGGCGGCCCAGCCCACCGACCGGCGCATGCCGGTGGCCGACCACACCGGCGCCACCGGCCCGCCCGTCCTGGCCCTCACCCGGCTGCGCCTCGCCTTCGTCGTGACCCTCGTGGTCCACATGTGGGCGCTCCAGGCCACCGACCCCCACTCCCTGCTCTGGGTCGTGGCCGTGCCCGCCGGCACCTCCTTCTTCACCCTGCTTCCCCACGCCGAGCGCCGCCGGGCCGTGGTCGCCAACCTCGCGATGGGGCTGCTCGCCGTGCTCACCGTCGCCGGGGCCCTCGACGGCCTGGGCGTCCTGCTCGGCCAGCCCCCCCTGCCGGCGTGGGTCGACCTGGCCTTCGTGATCAGCGTCACCATCAGCAATCCCATCATGCGCATGCGCCACGAGGCCGACCTCTTCCGCCACCGCAAGGCGGCCCAAGAGGCCCTCGAGACCGTCGAGCAGGAGCTCATCGCGCGCACCCGCCTCGCCGCGGACCTCGACGAGGCCAAGGAGCGGGCCCAGGCCTCGAGCGCCGCCAAGTCGGCCTTTCTCGCCAACATGAGCCACGAGATCCGCACCCCCCTCGGCGCGGTCATCAGCCTCACCGAGCTGGCCCTCGAGACCGACGACGACGCCGTGCGCGAGGAGCACCTGCGGCTGGTGCACGGCTCGGCCACCCACCTCCTCACCGTGCTCAACGACGTTCTCGACTTATCCAAGATCGAGGCCGGCCACCTCAGCCTCGAGCGGGTGCCCGCCGACCTGCCCGGCGCCATCGAGGAGGTCGTGGCCCTCGCCCGGGTGCGGGCCGAGGAGCGGGGGCTGGCCTTCGCCCTCGACGTCTCGCTGCGGCCCCCGGCCACCCGCCTGCTCGACGCCCTGCGCCTCAAGCAGGTGCTCCACAACCTCATCGGCAACGCCGTCAAGTTCACCGAGCGGGGCCAGGTGCGCCTCGAGGTGACCGAGTCGGACGCCGGGGTGCGCTTCGCCGTGCACGACACGGGCATCGGCATGACGCCCGACCAGGTCGCCCGCATCTTCGAGCCCTTCCACCAGGCCGAGGCCTCGACCGCCCGCCGCTTCGGGGGCACGGGCCTCGGGCTGAGCATCTGCCAGCGGCTGCTGGGCCTCTGGGACAGCGCCCTCACCGTCGAGGCCCGGCCCGGCGCGGGCACCACCTTCGCCTTCATCCTCGACCTGCCCCCGGCGGCCCCGTCCCTGGCCCCGGAGGCCGCGGCCGCCCTGGAGCTCCACACCCTCCAGGGCCTGCGGGTGTTGGTCGCCGAAGACAACGCCATCAACCAACACATCATCCGCACGCTGCTCGCGGCCCTCGGCGTCGAGCCCACGGTGGTGGGCAACGGCCAGGCCGCCCTGGACCGGTGGGACGAGGGCTGGGACCTCCTGCTCATGGACGTGCAGATGCCCGAGATGGACGGGCACGAGGCCACCCGCCAGATCCGCGCCGCCGCCCGCCGCCAGGGCGGACCGGGCCCCTGGATCGTCGCGCTCACGGCCAACGCCATGGACAGCGACCGGGAGGCCTGCCGGGAGGCCGGCATGGACGATGTGCTGACCAAGCCCGTGTGCCGCGACGAGCTGGCCCGGGCCATCCTCGCCCGGCGCCCGGCCCCGGCCCGCGCCCGGTCATCGGCGGGATAGCAGGCCCTCTCGCCCCTGCGCCCCGAGGCCGCCCATGCCCGTCGACGACAGCCCCACCGTCCAGCGCCTCCGGGCCAGCCTCCCCCAGGAGGGCCGGGTGGCCCAGGTGCTGCTCGCCCCCCGCAAGCGCATGCCCCTCGTGGCCGTCGACCAGGCCGCCCTGCGGGTGGGCACGGGCCTCGTCGGCGACCACCACGCCGAGCGCCGACCGGGCAGCAAGCGCCAGGTGACCCTCATCCAGGCCGAGCACCTCCCGGTCATCGCCGCCCTCGCCGGCCACCCCGAGATCGACGCGGCCCTGCTGCGCCGGAACATCGTCGTGTCGGGCATTCCCGTCAATGCCCTCATCGGCGTGCGCTTCAGCCTGGGCGGGGCCCTGCTCGAGGGCACCGACGTCTGCGACCCCTGCTCGCGCATGGAGGCCCTGCTCGGCCCCGGCGGCCACAACGCCATGCTCGGCATGGGCGGGGTGACGGCCCGGGTCGTCGAGGCGGGCACGGTCCAGGTGGGCGACCCTGTGCGCTTCGTCGCCCTGGTCTGAGCCTCGCGGCCCGGGCGCTGCGGACTACCAGGCGGGCTCCCAGAGGATGCCCGAGAAGCGGCCCGAGACGGGGGCGCCGGTGGTCGTGCCGGCCGCGTCCAGCGACAGGGTGCCCTCCACCCACGAGATGTCGTTCCAGCCGCTGCCGCCCTCGCTGTAGTAGAGCGAGCTGCGGTGCACGGTGTGGTCCATGGCGAGCTCGCCCGGGCGCAGCTCGCCGGCGGGCATCGTCATGTAGGGCAGCAGCTGGGCGCTGCCGAAGGGATGCCAGCAGTAGAGCAGCTCGGTGCCGCCGTCGCGCCCGGCGTAGGCACCGCCCGGCTCGAGGCTGTACTCGGTGCCCTCCCAAGAGAAGCGGCCCGTGCAGCTGCCGCCCGCGGCCGTGCCGGTGGCGCTGCCGAAGGCGGTCGAGAAGGCGAGGTCGATGGTGCCCAGCTCGCGCATGCAGAGGGGCTCGCGGGGGGTCGAGGGCACCCGCGGCCAGGCGCCCGCGAGGCCGCCCTCCATGTCGTCGTCCCGGGAGCGCAGCAGGGCGGCCATGTCGTCGACGGCCTCGGGCGCGCTGTGCCAGGGGGCAATGACCGCCTCCATCTCGTAGAGGCGCTCCACCAGGGCATCCTCGTCCCAGACCTCGTCGAGCTGGCGGCGGGCCTCGGACCGGTAGGCCGCCGCCCCCTCCTCGGTGCGGGCCAGGGCCCGGTCGAGCTCGCCGGTGAGGGGGATCCAGTCGAGGCCGCCGCCCGGGTGCCACGAGGAGAGGGTGGCGTCGGGCCCCCAGGGCAGCATCCGGGCCTTGCCGTCGGAAGGGTCGATGGTGAGGAAGAAGTTGTTGTTGTTCCAGCCGTAGCCGTCCCAGTGGGCGAGCAGGGCCTCGGCCACCCAGAAGCGCGCGATGGCCTCGGTGTCGAAGGCGGCGGCGAGCGCGGCGTGGCTGCCGTCGGCGACGGCGGCGGCCAGGGGCGCCAGCAGGGCCGGGTCGGCCGCCGGGGTGTCGGGGTCGAAGGTGGCCATCCAGCCGTCGCGCAGGTCGCTGAGGGTGCCCTCGAAGATGGGGGTGGCCCGGTCGCCGAAGGTGCGGGCGGCGAAGTGGTCGTCGACCGCCTCGACGCTGGCGTAGATGCCCATGTCGACGCCGTTGACGGTGACGTGGGCGAAGCTGCAGCGCGGCCCGGGCACCCCGGCGTCCCGGAAGTAGGCATAGGCAAAGCAGGTGCGCAGCATCGTGCTGTCTTGGGGGGTGTTGTTCAACACCAGCTTCTCGAGGCCCAGGAAGCGCTGGTCGTCGACGTACTGGTCGATGTCGACCTTGAGGCCCGGCCGGGTGGTGGACAGCGAGCCGATGAAGCCCTTCTTGCGCAGCCCGACGCTGCCCACGGGGGTGCCGTCGACCGTCAGCGCGGCGGGGAAGTAGGTGAAGGGGCTCGTGGGGGCCGTGGCCATGCAGTCGCCGGCCAGCAGGTCGAACATCGAGCGGGTCTGGAGCCGCAGGGCGTCCCAGTCGGCGGCGGCGAGCTCCAGCTCGATCTCGTGCACCGTGTGCCAGTCGTAGAAGTCGGCGATGGCCGCGAGGTCGACCGTGCTCTCGCCGCCGACGCTCTCGACCTCGCCGTCGGCCGTGGGGCTGCCAGCCCCGCCGCCGTCCCCGTCCGCGCCGCCGCTGTCGCCCGGGCCCGCCTCGGCCACCGTGCCGCCCAGGGGCTTGCCCTCCACCGGGTCCACGCAGCCCCCGAGACCCGCCAAGACACCCACCAACAGGGCATGTTCAAGCTCAGCGCGCGCCATCCAGCACCTCCGCGCCCGCACACAGGCGGGGGTCGTCCGTCGTCTCGATGCAGGCCGCAACCCAGGCGGTGCGCTGGGCAAACCAGCCGCGCACGTTGTCGACCTCGCCCGCAAAGTCGCGGCTGCCCCAGCGGGCCTGGTTTCGCGCGCCGGCGTCGCCGATCTCGGCCTGGAGGGCGTCGATGCGGGCCTGGATGGCCGCGTTCGACAGGGGCCCGGCGAGCAGGGTCTGCCAGCGGGCAAAGTAGGCCGCGCGGAAGGCGGCGTGGGAGAAGAGCCCGCCCTGCCAGCCATAGGTGAACACCGTCGTCGTGTCGGTGGTCTCGTTCGAGGCGTCCCAGTGGAGCGGGTCGAGGGCCCGCCAGTCGCGGGAGCCGGCCGTGCGGTCGAGATCCCAGAGCGGCCCGGCGGTCACGGGGCCCTCCCGATCCTTGTGGTAGTAGGCGCTGAGGCGGAAGGCATCGGGGTTCTTGAAGAGCACGTTGAGGATGTGGAGGTCGATGAAGGAGTCGACGTCGATGATCTCGTCGTAGTGGCGCCCGGTCAGGCTGTCGGTGCCGTCGGCGGCCACGACCGCCCGGCCGAGGCTGTCGAGCTCGCCCCAGAGGTAGGCGACCTGGGGCTCGACCAGCTTGGACGAGCCGGGGTCGACCGGCACGATGGGCACCGAGAAGCGCAGGGCCCCGCCGGCGTCGCCGGCCCAGATCTCGAGGTCGCCCTCGCCCAGCCGGTCGCGCTTGAAGACATAGCCGCCGCTCACCTCGGGCAGGTCGACGTCGTCTTCGCCGAGGCGGGTGACGGCCACCCGGTCGCTGCCGCGCTCGATCTCTTCGACGAGCACGTAGAGCCCGGCGTAGTCGTCGAGGCCGGCCGCCCCGGCCCCCCGGGCCACGAAGAGCTCGAAGAAGGCCGTGCGCGGGGCGTAGCGGCCGATGTCGTTCGAGAGGGCGTAGCCGAGGGCGTTCCGGATGAGGGCGTCGTCGTAGTAGGACGGCGCGTGGAGCACCCAGTCGCCGTCTTCGGGCAGCCCGAGCAGGGCCGCGCTGCGGTCGTCGTCGCCGAGGGGCTGCCACAGCTCGAGATCGTAGTTCTTCTTGTCGAGGCCGCTGGAGCTCGAGCCCCGCACCCGCAGCCGGGCCCGGCCGCTGTCGGCGCTGTCGGGGCCGAGCGAGGTGGCGCCGCCAGAGGGGGTGAAGACGTTGAGGGTGACGGCGGTGTCGGCCTCGAGGCTGGCGCCGGGGGACGGGGTCCAGGCGACCATCACGGGCAGGTGGGAGGAGAAGGCGGCGAGCTCTTCGTCGACCTCGACGAAGCTCCAGGCCTGGACGGTGCCGGGGATGCCGGCCACGTCGGCCCGGGCCATCAGCACCCCCGAGCCGCGCAGCTCGACGCTGCCGTCGGTGGGGGCGAGGGCACAGGTGCGGTCCGGGTCGGCCACACAGGCGTAGAGCGCGACCGCCGGGGCGCCCGTGTCGTCGTCCGCGCGCCCCTCGATCGACAGCGTGACCACCTGGCGGTCGACGAAGGCGCCCCCGGCGGGGGCGGCCACGACCCGGGCCACGCTCGAGGGGATCTCTTCGGTGGGCTCCGCCGTGTCGTCGGGGGGCGCCGTGTCGCCGCCCGTGCCACCGTCGCCGTCGCCGTCGCCGTCGCCGTCGCCGTCGTCGCCGTCGGGCGCGGGGGTGGACGCACCGTCGGCGCCGGCGTCCTTGTCGGCCGCCTCGCCGTCGATGAGCGAGGGCGCACAGCCCGCGGCGGCCAGCCCGAGCCCGAGAGCCAGGGCCGCCCCGGGGCCCCGGAGGCGCGGATCGGAGAGGGGGGCAGCGAAGGTCAACGTGGCTCCAAGATGCCGAAGCATACAGTGTTCTGACCCCGACCGGCAAGCGGGCGGGGGCCGGCTACCACCACAGCCGCTGGGCCCGCGCCCAGGCGTGGCCCGGCGGATCCCCCGCCCCGCAGGCGAAGTCGCCCGCCGCGTCGCGGTGCCAGCTCTGGTCTCTGGAGAGGTGGCCGCCCTCGTCGTAGATCACGAAGGCCTCCCGGGGCCCCACCGAGACCACGGCCTCGACCCACATGCCGTCCGGACCCGGCGGCAGCGCCCCGAGCAGGGCCGGCAGGGCGCCGGGCATCCAGTGGTAGAGGGCCGCGCCCACGCCCTGGTCGTCGTCCTTGCCCGCCGGGCCCGCGACGATGAGCAGTCCGCCGCCCTGGGCCGGCGAGAGGGCCCGCACCCCCCGGCCCCCGAGGGGCAGCCGCCAGGCGGCGTCGACGGGCACCGGGTGGGTGGGGTGGGCCACGGCGGCGTCGGCGTCCATGCGGAACACGAGGGCGTCCTCGCCGAGCAGGGGCGCCCGCAGGCCGAAGTAGAGCCCCGCCGGGCCGCCGAGCCGGGGCAGGGTCGCGGGCTCGAGCAGGGCCAGGCCCTCGAGGTCGAAGGCCCGCCCCTCGGCCGCGCCCGCCGCGTCCGGGGGCAGCCCACAGTCGCCACAGACCGCCCGCAGCCCGGCGTCGAGGGCCGCGAGGCCCCCGGGGCCCTTCTCGGGGCGCAGCCCGTCGCTGGCCGCGACCACCACGGCGTCGTCGGGGGTGCGCGCGACCCGCAACACCAGGGCCCGGTCGCCCAGCTTGCCCTTCTTCGACAGGGCATGGGAGCCCATCACCCAGAGGGTGCCGTCGGCGCGCATGGCCACCCCCTCGGCGTCCTTGGGCACGTCGCCCCCCGGGGGGGCCGGCAGGGGCAGGCGCAGGGTCTCGCCCTGGCCGGGCACCCAGCGGAACACGGCGCCGTCCTGATCGTCGTCGACGATCCAGGCCACCCCGTCGGGCCCGAGCGCCGCGCCGCTGGGCTCGCAGAGGCCGACGATGGGCACGGGCAGCCCCTCGGCATGGAGGGGGCCCGCGAGGGCGGCGGCGGGGAGGAGCAGGGCCAGAGACAGCATGGGCAGGGCAAGCTCGGGGGGAGCGGACCAGGGCGGGGCCCCCCCCGCTGGGCCCACACAGGATGCTTGCGCGTCGCGTCAGCGAATGTCTCGCCCCTCGACTATCCTCCGGCCGGCACGCGCCCGCCACCGGCTTGTCACGGTGTTGACCAGCGGCGCCCCCGCCCCCGCCCCCCTCCGCCCGAGCGCCCCATGCCCGCCTCCCGCGTCCTCCTCCTCCTGCTCCTCGGCGCCTGCGCCGGCACCGGCACCGGCACCGCCAAGTCCGACAGCGGCGCCGCGGACGGCTCCGATGGAACGGACGGCTCCGACGGCACGGACGGCTCCGATGGCACCGACGGGTCCGATGGCACCGACGGCACGGACGGCGCGGATGGGGCCGACGGCGCGGACGGGGCCGACGGCACGGACGGCGGCGACGGGGCCGCGCTGGTCATCAACGAGTTCATGGCCAGCAACAGCAGCACCATCTCCGAGGGGGACCGCTTCCCGGACTGGATCGAGCTCTACAACCCGGGCGCCAGCGACGTCTCCCTCGACGGCTACACCATCACCGACGACCTCGGCAGCCCCGACAAGCACCCCTTCGAGGACGGCCTGGTCGTGCCCGCCGGGGGCTTCCTGCTGCTGTGGGCCGACGACGACGAGCCCGAGGGCACCGACCACCTCGGCTTCAACCTCGCCGCCGCGGGCGAGGCCATCGGGCTCTACGACCCGGACGGGGTCGCCGTCGACGAGCTGACCTATGACGAGATGGGCACCGACGTCTCGGCGGCCCGGGTGCCCGACGGCAGCGACACCTGGACCCTCACCGACGCCCCGACCCCCGGCGAGAGCAACAATGGCTGAGGGCCCCTGCCGCCACGGCTCCCGGTCCTGGGTCGCGGCCCTGCTGCTGGCGGGCTGTGCCCCGACCCTCGCCGGCGGCGACAAGGCCACCCCCACCGACAACACCGACAACACCGACAACAACGGCATTCCCGACGGATCTGACGGCGGCGCGGCGGGGGACGACGGCGCGGGCGACACGGGCCCCGCCGGCGACACGGGCACGGCCCCCCTCTCCTGCGGCCTCGTGCACGACCTCGCCACCGTGCACCACACCGAGGGCGACACCATCGCCTTCACCGTGTCCTGCACCGGCGACGCCGCGCCCCTCTCGGTGCTCGGGGCCGGCCCGGCGGCGACCTTCGATCCGGCCACGGGTGCCTTCTCCTGGCCCACCGACGGCGCCGACGGCGGCCGCCACACCCTCACCCTCGGCGCCGAGCGCGGCGGCGGCGCGCTGCCCGAGACCCTGGCGCTGACGATCTGGATCGCCGACGACCCCGACGCCCCGGGCGCCACCCTGCCCACCCCCGCCACCTACACCGAGGAGTGGGGGCTGCCCGTGGTCCACATCGAGGTGGGCCGCGACCTCTCCGAGACCGAGCAGGACGCCACCATCACCGTGCGCGGCACCACGGTCGAGGGGCGGGCCAAGGTCCGCGGGGCCTCGAGCGCGAGCTACCCGAAGAACAGCTACACCCTCGACTTCGACAGCGACGAGCTGGGGGTCGTGCCGGAGTGGGGCGAGCGCACCCGGGGCCACATGGTCCTGACCTCGACCTTCGACGACAACAGCTACCTGCGCCAGCGCCTCGGCTTCGAGCTGTGGGCCCGCATGGCCGCCCACACGGGCGAGCCGCGCCTCACCCCGCGCACCTTCTTCGCCGTCGTCTACATCAACCGGCGCTACCACGGCCTCTACATGGGCTGTGACCGCATCGACGACGAGTACATCCGCCACATGGGCTACGACGGCGAGGGCAACCTCTACAAGGCCGTCTCCCACGACGCGAACTTCAGGCTCACGGCGGCCAGCGGCGCCACCAAGAGCAGCCTGCGGGCCGGCTACACCAAAGAAGAGGGCGATCCCGAGGACTGGAGCGACCTCGAGGCCCTCGTGGCCTTCACCGGCGCAGCCGACGCCGACGCGCTCTTCGCCGAGGGCGACGCCCACCTCGACGTGGCCGAGTTCGCCGACTGGCTGCTCTGGGCCCGCTACACCCTCGCCGAAGACTCGGCGGGCAAGAACGCCTACCTCTACCGGGGCGACGACACGGCCACCTTCCGCTTCAGCCCCTGGGACCTCAACGCCGCCTGGGGCCAGAACTGGTACACGGCCCGCCGGCCCGCCACCACCGACAACGACTACCACTGGAACAACCAGGTCTTTGCCCTGCTCCAGACCTCGGCCACCGGCCAGGCCCTGCTCGCCGAGCGGGCCGCGGCGCTGCGGGCCCCGGGCGCCCCCTTCGACCCCGACGAGCTGGTCGCCCTGGTCGACGAGTGGGAGGCCCTGCTGCTGCCCAGCATCGACCGGGACTGGGCCCGCTGGGGCGGGGAGTACCGCCGCTTCGACCGCTGGGCCGGCGCCCGCACCAGCGCCGACGACTGGACCACCCCCGAAGAAGAGCGCGCCTACCTCCGGGACTGGATCCGCGCCCGCAGCGCCCACCTCGAGGCCGGCGACTGGTAGTCCGGTCGCCCGGGCCCGCCCTCACTCGCCGCTGTCGGCCTCGTCGAAGGCACCGCTCAGCGCCGTGACCCGCTCGACCCCCTCGAGCACCGACAGCTCGCGCACGAGCGCCGGCAGGCTGGCCCCGGGCCGCAGCTCGACCCGGTAGGTCAGGCTCAGGGTCTCGCCGAAGCGCAGCGAGCGGGTGCCGCTGAGGGCAACCCGGCGACAGAACTGGTCGAGCACCCCGTCGAGCAGCGCCGTGGGGGTCTCGAGGGCCGCGATGTCGCAGCGCAGCACGGAGGGCGACACGGCGGGGTGGGCCATGCCCGGGATCACACCGAGCACGGCCACCGCGAGAACACTGATGCCCACGCCAATCACCGCCATGGGCACCTTGCCCGTGCCGCAGCCGATGCCCGCCGCGAGGGCCAAGAAGACGAAGGTGATGTCCCAGGTGGTGCGCAGGCGGGTGCGGAAGCGCACGATGGCCAGGGCGCCCACCAGCGAGAAGGCGCGGGCGAGGCTGTCGCCGATGACCGCGAGCACGAGGGCCGAGACCACGGGCAGCAGGGCCAGGCTGGCCTGGAGCGAGGGGGGCACGACCCGGTCGCGCACCGAGAGGCGGTGGGCGACCGAGACCACGAGCCCGAGCGCAAAGGCGACGACGAGGGCCAGCACCACGCCAGCGGTGTCGGAGGCGGGCACCCCCTCGAGCAGGAGCATCGTGTCGGCGGGGGTCATCGGGCGGCCTTGGCGGCGGACTGGCGCAGGGCGCGGCGCACCGTCGGGGGGGTGAGGTGGCGCAGCTCGGCGGCCCGCTGGGGGCGGTGGGCGTGGGCCACCCCGAGGGCGAACTTGCTGATGGGCTCGCTCTGGAGCCGCAGGGACCGGGCGAGCTGGCGCATCCAGACCGGGCAGCTGCCGTTGTACTTGAGCTCGAGCACGATCCAGTCTCGGGGCAGCAGGGCCAGGGGGCAGGGCCCGCGCAGGGCGTGGGGGTCGTCGGTGCGGGCGGCGGCGACCTGGTGGTCGAGGGTGAGGCGGGAGCTGCCGGCGACGAAGGTCTCGCGGAGGTACTCGACCCGGCAGACCACCCCCATGGCGCCCCGGTCGACGGCCTGGACCCACCGGCGGGCCGTGCGCTGGGCCGAGGCGACCGTGCACAGCCCCGGGGTCGCGCGCCAGGGCCGGGGCCCGGGCAGCTCGGCCCACTGCTCGGTGTCGCAGACCAGCACCCGGTGCTTGATGACCCGGCTGTCGAGCTTGCGCTTGGCCTCGAGGAACACGGGCCGGCGCTGGCCCGGGCGGCCGTAGGTGCGGATGCGCAGCCGGTTGCGGATGCGGCGGCTGTCGAGCCGCTCGGCATAGCCGCTGAACCGGGCGTCATCGACGTAGAGGCTGCTGACGAGGTAGCCCCGGGGCGGGTTGCCATCCGGGTCGCGAAGATGGCCGAGACCATCCATCAGTGCGGCATTCTCGTCGGACACCACCTGCGACCAGGCCTGGCGCAGCACCGCGAGGCGCTGGGACTGGTGGATGGCGTACTTCAGCTCGGCGCGCCCTTCTTCGATCATTCGCCCGCCCCCCAGGAGGGCGCCGACTGGAGCACGCCGGTCGCCCCGGCCGCGACGGGGCCGGCGAGGCGGGCCACGACCCAGACCCGCGGGCCGGCGGCCGAGGCCTGGACCCCGTCGCCCACCCGCAGCACGGTGGCGGCCACGGGAGCGCCGCCGGCCGTGGGCTGGAAGTGGAGGGCCGTGCCCGGGGGCCAGGCGGCCCGCTGGGCCTCGGGCAGGGCGGCCTGGACGAGGGTGTCGCCGGCGGCGTGCACGGCGAGCACCACCGCACCGCCCGGGCGGTGGACCGTGCCGGCGAGGGGGCTGGCCAGGGGCGCCGCGGCGGCCCGGGCGCGGGCCTCGTCGGCAGCGGCGGCGGCGGCGTCGACCCGGGCCTGGGCCGCCGCCAGCTCTTCGTCGAGGGGCAGGTTGCGCACCCCCGCCACCGCGGCCTCGGCGGCCCGGAGGGCGGCCCGCTGGACCGAGACCTCGAGGGCGGCCAGCTCGGCCTCCCAGGCGCCGGCGCCGCCCTGGCTGGCGAGCTCGCGGGCCACGGCCTCGGCCCGCAGCGCCCGGTCGAGGCTGGCGCGGGCCACGGCGACCTGGGCGACCGCGGCCGCCGCGGGGCCGTCGCGGCTGCCCTTGGCGAGGGCGGCCAGCTCGGCGGCGGCGGCGGCAGCCTCGGCGTCCCGGGCCGTGGCCGCGGACTGGAGGGCCGGCCGCCGCACCTGGACCACCGGGGCGTCGACCGCCACGCTGGCCCCGTCGTCGATGCCCGGCGCGAGGGCCAGCTCGAGGCGCCCGCCGCGCTCGGCCAGCAGCACGCCCTCGGCCCGCACCACCGGCCCGCCGGGCTGGCTGCCGTCGGTGAGGGCCCAGCGCAGGGCGCCGTCGCCGCTGTGGGAGAGGGTCCAGGCCTGGGCCGGCACGACGAGGGCCGGGGCCACCACGCGGCCCGGGCCGAGGCCCCAGGCCCCGGCCGCGACCAGTGCGAGGCCGGCGAGGCCCCCGAGGAGGCTGCGGACCGCGCTCATCGGGCCACCTCCGCGACGCCCCAGAGGGTCGGGGCGCTGCCCTCGCCGAGGGTGAGGTAGCCCCCGGCGACGGCGGCGATGGCCTCGCCGTCGGCCTCCGGGGGGGCCACCGCCGGGCAGGGGGCGCCGGCGAGGGTGGCGGCGAGCCCGCCCAGGGGCGGGAACCAGGCCACGGCGTCGTCGGTGCGCACCCAGACCCCGCCCGCGGGGTCGACGTCGGCACCGCGCACCTCGCCCGTGCCCGCGAGGGGGCCCTCGGCCAGCGAGAGCTCGCCCAGCACCTCGCCCTCGGTGCCGCTGGCGGGCAGCCGCAGCAGCACGGACCGGCCCGGCTCGCGCGAGAAGACCACCGGGCGCCCCGTCTCGGGATCGACCACGAGGGCCTCGGCGTCCCGGGGCACGTCGGGCCAGCGCAGGCTGTGGGGGGTGGCCACGGCGGCGGTCTGGTCCTGGTCGAGGGCGGCGGGCTCGGTGAGCTGCCAGATGCGCAGGCTGTCGCGGCTGCGGTCGTTGTCGCCGATGTCGCCCACGTAGAGCTGGCCGGCGCCGTCGCTGGCGATGGCCTCCCAGTCGGTCGGGGCCGCGCCGGCGATGCGGAGGCTGCCCCGGTCGCTGCCGTCGGCGCCGATGGCGTAGAGCACGCCGTCCTCGTCGCCGTCGTCGTTGTGGCTCCAGACCACCCCGTCGTGGCGCCCGCTCGCCGCGAGGCCCGAGGCCTCGACCAGCTCAGCCCGCGCCACCGTGCCCCGGGCCTCGGCCGCGCCGAAGCGGGGGCAGCCCGCCGGGACCCCAGCACCGCCGTCCCCCGTCTCGCCGCCGCTCTTCGCCGGGCCGCAGCCGCCCAGTCCCAGCAGCGCCGCAACCCACCATGTCCGCATCATCGTCAACGTCGTCGTCCGCAGTCGCGAGCCGGCCGGGCTCAGGGGCGTGGGCCGAGCCAGTACTCTACCGAGTCCCGCCGGTTCTGCAGCTTGCGGATCATGTCGGCCTGGTAGGCCCGCACGTCCGACAGCGAGTAGTTGCGTTCCGGGTCGGCTTCGACCCAGGGCTGGATCTGGTCGGCCACCTCTTCGGCGTAGGCGGCAAGATCCCCCGCCTCGACCAGGTCGAGCTGGTCGTAGACCTCGATCGCCCAGGCGTCGCGACAGCTCTCGACCTCGCGGCAGCGGGCGGCGATGTGGCCGTTGGCCCGGCCCTCGAAGTCGTCGTCGTAGTAGAAGCTCTCGTCGACGCCGTGGGGGATGTAGACGAACTTGCCGGTCGAGGGGTCCTGGTAGAGGTGGCAGTCGTCGCCGGCAAAGCGGAAGGGGTAGGCGTCGAAGTTCATGACGATCGAGCCCGCCGCCCAGTACCGGTGGAAGGCCGGCCAGTCGAGGTACGCGCCGGCCGCCTCGATGGCCTCGGGCCCGGAGGAGGCGAGGGCGTCGGCGATGCCGATGAGCCCCGAGCGGTCGCCGTCGCCCTCTTCGAGCTGGAAGTAGAGGTCGTTCTCGACGTAGTCGCGGGTGAGATCGCCGTCGTGCTGCTCGTACATCGAGCCCGAGGTGTCGTCGAACCAGCGCCCGAGGAACACGTCGTCGACGGTGTCGAGCATCACGAAGAGGCCGTAGAGCTCGCCGTTGACGTAGACCACGGCGTGGTGGGCCCGGGCCGCCGGCACCCCGGCCATGCGGTAGATCCGGTAGGCCACCCGCTCGTGCATCATGCTCAGGTCTTCGTTCATGGCGTTGAAGGTCAGGCCCTTCATGCCCAAGAAGCGGTCGGGGCCGCCATCGTAGCGGTTGAAGTCGAGCTTGAAGGAGGACTTGCGGCGGAAGGGCCGCCAGGAGTTCTCGCCCTTCGTGCGGATGCCGATGGGGCCGTACTCCTGGCCCTCCCAGACGAGGGTGGCCTCGGTGTACTCGTAGGGATCCGAGGCGAGGCTGTCGAGCGAGGCGTCCGAGATGCGCAGCTCGAAGACCGGCAGCTCGTCTTCGACGAAGAGCTGGTCGCTGTCGAGGCTGCGTCCGGCCACGGACTCGGTGTCGCCGTCGGCGATGGGACCGCCGTCGCCGCCGTCCGCACCGTCGCTGCCGTCCGCACCGTCGCCGCCGTCCGCACCGTCGCTGCCGCTGTCGTCGACCGCGTCCGAGAGGGCCTTGCCCACCCCGGCCGAGGGGGAGCAGGCCGCCAACAGGCCCAGGAGGAGGAGCTTCATCGGTCGAGTGCCTCCGCTGCGGCGTTGCTCTCGCCGGGGGTGGGCGCCGAGAGCATGTGGAGGGTGCCGCCGTCGGGCAGCCGCCCCGCCACCTGGCTGTCGCCCAGGTCGCTGTACTCGATGCGGTCGAGGGGCAGGCCGTCCGGGGTGTAGATGCCCACGGCCTCGGCCTCGGCGCCGAGCTTGAAGGGAAGGTGGAGGGTGCCCTCGCCGCCGTCGGCGATGAGCACGACGAAGCCGCCCGGCGGGAGCGCGATGCTCGGCAGGACGTGGCGGGTGGGATCGCTGAGGTCGTCGGTGATCGTGAAGCCCGCGAGGTCGAGGCTGACCGCCGAGGGGTTGTGGAGCTCGATCCAGTCCGGCGTGGCCTCGGGATCGTCCGGATCGACCGCCACCGACCCGTTGCTGGCCATCAGCTCGTTGATCGAGACCGTCCAGCTCTCGCCGCCCGTGCCGTCGTCGCCGTCGTCGCCGCCCGTGCCGTCGTCGCCGTCGTCGCCGTCCGTGCCGTCAGCGCCGTCAGCGCCGTCAGCGCCGTCAGCGCCGTCCGTGCCGTCCGTGCCGTCGGCGGTGGGCGTGCTGCCCGAGTCCTTGGCGTCGATGGCGCTGGGGGCGCAACCGGCGAGAACCATCATCAACAGAGCATCAGCGCGCACCAGGGCCTCCGTGCACACCCATGTCGGAGCGGCTGCCGTCCGTGTCGCGCAGGGCGGGGTCGCCGGCGTCGATGCAGGGGCTGCCCGGGTCGAGGGTGTAGTCGCCGGTGGTGGAGAAGTCGGGGTCGGCGGCGATGTTGCCGTTGCTGCCGATGGGGTCGGCGATGCCCGAGAAGCCACCGCTGTTGTCGTCGAAGGCCGAGTAGCTGACCTCGAGGGTGCCCGTGCCGTCGATGGAGTCTTCGGCCCGCAGCACGGCGCCGCCGCCGCCCGACCCGGTGACGATGGCGTTGGTCAGGGTGACGGGGCTGCCCTTGGTCACCAGCGAGCCCACGCCGGGGCCCTCGTTGCCGTCCATGACGACGTTGGCGATCTCGACGATGCCCGCCCGCACGTAGACGGCGCCCCCGTCGTCGCTCACCCGGTTGTCGCGGAAGGCGACGTTGTGGATCTCGAGGTGGGTGGTCTGGAAGTAGTCCTCGACCCCGCCGACGTCCTCGGGGTCGCGGTAGACCCGGTCGACGCAGAGGCCCCCGCCGTCGTCGGCCTGGTTGCCCTCGAGCCAGAGCCCCGCGACGGTGATGAGGTGGGGGCTGTTGTCGAAGCTGAGGCCACCGCCGCAGTCGGTGGCGATGTTGCCCGTGAACTCGGAGTCCTCGATGGTGAACTCCCGCTCGGTGCGCCAGTTGTGGATGCCGGCGCCCCGGAAGGCCTCGTTGTCGCGAAACACGCTGTCGGCGACGTGGGTGGAGTCGTTGTCGAGCTCGAGCCCGCCGCCGGCGTCACCGGTGACGTTGCGCTCCATCACGTTGTTGATGAAGACATGCTCGGAGTGGCTGAACTTGGCGCCGCCCCCGTCGTCGGCGGCCTCGTTCTCGTAGAACTGGTTGCCCTCGACCCGGCTGTTGCCGAAGTAGAAGCGCAGCCCGCCGGCGTCGTCGGCGGCGATGTTGCGCTGGAAGAGGTTGCCCTCGACCGTGGCCGTCGAGACGTTGAAGTAGACCCCGGCGCCGTCTTCGCCGCAGTGGTTGTCTTCGATGGTGTTGCCCACGAACTGGGGGCGGCCCCGGTAGAAGTAGGCGCCGCCGCCCTGGTAGGCGCTGGTGTTTTCGGCGATGCGGGTGCCCGAGACGTTGGAGCTGCTCGTCCAGAGGCCACCGCCGCCGGCGCCGGGGCCCCAGACCGTCTCGTCGACGCTGGTCGAGGCATTGCCGACGATCTCGCTGTCGACGAGGTCGACCTGGCCGTCGTAGATGAAGGCACCGCCCCCCTCGAGGCCGACATTGCCCGCCAGGGTGACGCCGGTGAGGGTGCCCCGGGCGGCGTTGGTGAAGAGGCCGCCGCCGTAGCTCTCGGCGACGCTGTCGGAGATGGTGGTGGCGGCGAGCGCCAGCTCACAGCCGTAGGCCGCCACGGCGCCGCCCTCGCCGGAGGCCTGGCCGGCCGTGAAGACCACGCCGTCGGTGGCCAGCTCGCTGTCGGCACAGGCCAGCACCCCGCCCGTGTCGGCGGCGCCGTCGCGCAGGGTCAGGCCCACGAGGCCCAGGCTGCTGCCGCCGGTGACCGTGAGCACCCGGCCGCTGCCGCCCGCCGTGAGCACGGTCAGCTCGGCGCCCTCGATGCCCATGAGGGTCAGCTCGCGGTTCTCGACGACGAGGCCGCCGGGCCACTCGCCGGCACAGAGCAGCAGGGTCGCCCCGTCCTCGGCCGCGTCGATGGCGTCCTGGAGCCCCTCCGGGTCGGCCACGTCCCCCTCGCAGAGCTCGACCTCGTCGACAATGCCGTCACAGTCGTCGTCGACGCCGTTGTGGGTCTCTTCGGCATCCGGCGAGATCTCGGGGTCGCTGTCGTCGCAGTCGGTCTCGGTGGTGTGGCCGTCGCCGTCGGCGTCGACGGGCGCGTCGCTGCCGTCGTCGCCCTCTCCGCCGTCGCTGCCGTCGCCGCCGTCGCCGTCGCTGCCGTCGCTGGCACCGTCGGTGTCGCCGTCGCCGCCGTCGTCCCAGCTGTCGGCGAGGCCCTTGGCGCCGTCGCCGTCTCCGACGATGGAGGGCGCGCAGGCGCCGAGCGAAGCGGCGAGTCCGAACAGGATGAGGGGGGTGGCTCGTGGCATTCCGTGACCTCCGCGGCAACGCCGACACAGTACAGTGCCGATTCCGTGTCGGGGGGCCGATCCGCCCCTGTGCACGCGGATTTGACGGGGGGCGGGCGCCCGGTGGCCGCGCGCGTTCCGGGCGATCCCCCCCCATCTTGCCGGCCGGGCCGCCCGTCTGGGCCCCGGGGGCTCAGCTCGGGCTGGCGCTGTGGCCCGGATCCGGGATCGCCGCCGCCTCGAGGGCCGCGGTGGCCGCGCTGGTGCCCAGGGCCGCGCCGCCGCAGCTCGTGCAGTCGATGCGCACCCGCCCGTCGCCGCCGTCCCCGCCGAGGCGGATGTGGGTGGCCTCGCCGAAGCCGCCGGTGGCGTCGACCGAGCCCGCGGCCAGGGTGGCCGTGTCGGCGATGAGCCAGAGGCTGCCGCCGGCACCGCCCCCCGCGCCGTAGGTCCAGGTGCCGGCGGCCCAGTGGTCGGTGGTGCCGCCGGCGGCCGTGATGGCGCCGCTGCCGTCGGTGACCAGCGCGAGGGCGCCGATGACCACAATGCCGCCGCCGCTGCCGCCCGGGCCCGGGTCTTCGCCGGGGGTGTCGGTGCCGCCGTTCCAGACGCCGCCGCCGCCCGAGCCGAAGAAGAGGGTGGAGAGGTCGGCGCTGCCGGAGGTGGCGCCGGCGTAGGGGGGCGTGGCCGGGCCGCCCGTCCAGGAGTCGCCGTCGGTGGCGCCGCCGCCGTGCTCGCCGCCGCCGCCGGTGATGTGGGCGCCGCCGCCGCCGCCGTTCGCGGCCCAGTGGCCATAGGCCTCGTTGTAGGCCGAGCAGGCCCCGTCGCCGTCGCCGTCGCCGAGGCCCGTGTAGCTCTCGC
>CAXQUZ010000452.1:0-6960 GCA_964226865.1 Myxococcota bacterium
CGCCGAGATCGCCGCCTTCAACGCCGAGCTCCAGGCCCGGGTCGATGCCCGCACCCGCGAGCTCTCCGAGGCCCAGGCCCAGCTCGTCCGCTCCGCCGAGCTGGCCGCCGTCGGCGAGATGGGCGCAGGGCTGGCGCATGAGCTGAACAACCCGGTGGCGGGCATTCTCGGCCTCTCTCAGCTGCTGTCGCGGCGACCGCTGGGGGCAGGCGAGCTGCGCATGGTCCAGAGCATCGAGGAGCAGGCCCGCCGCTGCAAAGACATCGTCGCCAGCCTGCTGGGCTTCTCCCGGGACGATCTGCCGGCCGAGCGCGCCGCGCGCACCCGGGTCGCGGTCGCCACCCTCGTCGATGAGGTGCTCGCCCTGGTGCGGTCCGGGCTCCAGTCGCGCCGCATCCAGGTGGCGGTCGAGGTCGACCCCGGCCTGGCCTGCGGCGGCGATCCGGCCGTGCTCGGCCGGGCCCTCGCCCAGCTGCTCATGAGCGTGCGGGCAGCGGCCACAGATGGCGGCGAGCTGCGCATTCTCGGCGAGACCGACGCGGGGGCGCCCGGGCTGCGTCTCGCCCTCCAGGCCCCCCGCACGGCGGTGGGCAGCGACGACTGGATGGCGAGCGGCATGGGCCTCTGGGCGGCCCGCCAGGCGATCGTCGCGCAAGGGGGGGCGCTGGACGTGCCCGGCGCCGACAGGCACGATCCCGGCGCCGCCGGCGCCCTGGTCTGGCGCGTGAGGCTCCCAGAGGTGATGGACTCTCCATGAGGCCGACTTCCCCCCGTCCCCCTTCGCTGCGCGGAGGGGCCTGAGGTGCGCCAGCAGCTGCCCGTGCTGCTGGCCTTCGTCGGCGTGCTCCTCGCGGGGTGGGTCGGCTGGTGGCTGCTCTTCGTGGACGGCGGCAGCACCCGGGTGATCGTCGTCGCCCCGTCTGGGGTGGTCGAGCGCATGGACGCCGGGGGCCAGGCCGTGCGCCTCGAGGACGGCGACGCACTGGAGGCCACCGAGACCGTGCGGGTGCGAGGGGAGGGGAGTGCCGTGCTTGCCCTGGGCGAGGGCTCGACCCTCCGGCTCGGCAGCGCCACCAGCCTGCGCCTCGTGGCGGTGGCCCGCGACAGCGTCCAGGTCGAGCTCGAGGGCGGCCGGGTCCAGGCCCGGGTGAAGGCCACGGGCCCGGGGCTGCGGGTCGACGCGGGCGCCCGCTCGGTCGCCGCCGACGACGCCGACTTCCGCATGGGGGTCGACGCCACGGGCACCCTCGCTGTCGAGGCCGAGCGCGGCCAGCTCCAGACGAGCGGCATCGCCGGCGTCGAGACCCTCGCGGCGGGCGGTGCGCTGATCGTGCCCCGACGCGGGGACGTGATCGAGGTCGCCGCCACCGAAGAGATGCTGCTCGAGGTCGACTGGCCCTCCTCGCCGAGCACGGGCCCGGTGGCCATGGTCGAGGGCCAGACGACGCCCCACGCCCGGGTGCGGGTGGGCGATCGCGAGGTGCTGGCCGACGCGACCGGGGCCTTCGCCGTGCGGCTGCCCCTCGAGCGCGGGGCCAACGACATCGAGATCGTGGCCCAGGATGCTTTCGGGCGGCGCCAAGACGTGGCCCAGACCATCCTCCGCCCGGGCGCCCCGCCCATCGGACGGGCGGAGGTCCAGTGGGCCCCCTGACGGTGCTGCTGGTCGGGCTGGGACTGGCCCAGGCCGCCCCCCTGCGGGCCACCCTCGAGACCGACGAGGTCGGACCGGGCGACACCACCTGGCTCGCCCTGGCGCGGGCCGACGGGGCGCGCCTGCCCCCCACCACCGCCGGCCTCGTGGTCACCGGGGCGACGGTGGTGGGGCCCCCGGAGGGCGGCGGCACGGCCGGCCGCTGGCTGCGCTTGCCCGTGCGGCTGGACGGGCCCCTGGCGCCCGCCGTCGAGGTGGACTGGGACGGGCAGACCGCCACGGTGCCCCTGGCGCCTCCGGGCACGGTCGCCGGCACGGTCGCGGGACGGCTGGTGGGCGACACCTCCGGCCGGCCCCTCCGGATCGCCGTCGAGGGCCCCCTGGCCGCGCGGGCCGAGGATCTGCGCCTGGCCTTCGGCGAGGGTGAGGTGCTCGGCATCGAGGCCGATCCGGACGGCGGGCGGCTCTGGGTGCGCTGGCGACCCGGGCCGGCGCCCTTCGCCCGGGCGGTGCCCCTGGTGGTCGGCGACGCGGCCCACCCGGGCCAGGCGCCCCTCACTGCGGTCATCCAGCTGCGGGCGCGCCCCGCGATCCCCATCACCACCCGTCCCGGGGTCCAGGTGACCGCCGAGGTCGGCGGGCGCAGCTACGGCCCCTTCGTGGCGGGCGAGGACGGGGTGGCCCGGGTCCAGGTCGAGGTGCGGCCGGGCGAGCAGGTGGCGCGGGTGCTGCTCGAAGACGCCGACGGGGGCCGCAACAGCACGAGCCTCAGCCTCGCGGGGGACGCCCGGCCCGGCCTCGCTGTGGTGGCCGCGGGGGGGGCGCCCGGCGGTCCCGTGGCGCCGGCGGCCCTGGTCCACGGGGTGCGGCCGGACGGGCGCCCGTGGACGGGGGCCCCGCCCCGCTGTGCTGCGACCCCGGGGGACGCGCTGGTGCTCGTGCCCCTGGGGCCGGGCCTGTGGCGGGCGGCCCTGGGCCCCGCCGCCACCGCGGGCCCGCCGACGCGCCGGATCGACTGCGACCTCAGCATGCTGGCCCAGAACGGCGTCGAGCTGCCCACCTTGGGCAACCGCCCCCACGCCGTGGGCATCTCGGCCGCGCCCCCCGAGCTCTCGTCCGCCGCCCCCCGGGCGGTGCTGCGGGCCTGGGTCGAGAGTGCCGGCGGCGAGCGCCTCTCCGCCGAGGGGCTCAGCCTCCGCGCCACCCACGGCAGCCTGGTCGAGCTGGCGTCGACCCCGTCCCAGCTCCGGGCCACCCTCGACGGCCGGGCGGCGGTGCCCCACGGCGCCGAGCGGGTGGAGCTCGTGCTGGAGCGGCCCCCCGCCGTGGGCCCGGCCCGCGAGCTGGCCCTGCGCTGTGCCGTCGACGCCAGCGGTGCGGCGGTGGTGACCGCCCTGGCCACCGACGCCGCGGGCCGCGGGGTGGCGGGGGCCCCCGTCACGCTCGCCGCCCTCGGGGCCGCCCCGTCGGACGACAGCCGCGCGCCCGTGGCCCGCGTGCCCGACGCCTCCGGTGCCCTCCGCCACCCGCTCGCCGGGGCCCCCGCCCAGGTCCGCGCCACGGTGCCGGGCGCGCCGCCGGTGCGGGCCCTCTGCGTGCCCGGCCTGCCGATCCAGCCGGCCCGGGCGCCGCTCACGGCGGGCCTCAGCCTGCCCGTCGTCGCGGGCCAGGTGCGCGAGGTCTTCCTCACGAGCGCGCCCCGGTCCCTCGAGCTCGGTCCCGAGGCCAAGGCCCGGATCACCCTCCAGCTCATCGACGGCGGCGGCGGGCCGGTCACCGGCGAGGCGGTCGAGCTGTCGGCCTCCCGGGGCTCGGTCGACGCCCCCCGGGTGCGGCCCGACGGCACGGTGGTGGCCACCTACCGACCCGAGCCCCGCGCCGATCTCGGCCGGGTGGTGATCACCGCCCGCTCTCCCGAGGGCCGCTTCGCCACCACATCGACCGAGCTGGAGCTGGTGCCGGCGGGATCGCGCTGGTGGCCCGGGGTCCAGCTCGGCTGGCTCGCGGGCCTGGGCGGCATCTCCTCGCCCTACGCGGCCCTGGCCCTCGGCCGCCCCCTCGACCGGCTCGACGACCGGCTCCACCTGCGGGGGGCTGTGGGGGCCTACCGGCTCTCGGCCACGGTCGAAGAGACCTCGGGCCAGGAGTCGGTGGATCTCCAGCTCATCGCCATTCCCGTCTCGCTGGGGGCCGACCTGCGGGCCGACCGCAGCCGCACGGCGACCTGGGCCGGCGCCAGCCTCGTGCTCGCCCCGACCCGCCTCCAGGTGACCTATGGCGCCCTCGACACGGTCCAGGGGGTCCAGCTCGCCCCGCCGGGTGCCGAGCTGCGCATCGGCGGCGCCCTCGGGCTGCGGACCGGCGAGCTGACGGCCGAGCTGTCGTGGCTCTTCCTCACGGCCGGAGCGGCGGATCTCGGCTGGCAGGGCCCGGTCGGCGGCGTCATCGCCAGCCTCGGCTACCGCGCCCGCCTCTGAGCCCGCCGGTTTGGGGGCGCACGTGACCGTCCGGGACGGCCAGAGGGGTCGGTCCGGCGCGGGTTTGGGGCTATGATCCCACCGTGCGCCTCTCCTGCCCGCTGCCGCTCCGCTCGCTCGCCCTCGCGGCCGCTGTGGCCGGCTGCGCGCCCGACCTCCCCACCCCGGTGCTCGAACGGGTGAGCCCGGCCCGGGGCTGGACGGGCGAAGACACCGACGTGGCCGTGATCGGCAGCCGCTTCTACCCCGAGATCCGCGTGGCCGGTGACGCCCCCATCGGCGTCGAGCGGAGCTTCTCGCTCGCCCTCCAGCCCCACGGGGCCCCCGAGGCAGCGCCCACGAGCCTGCGCGACGTGGTGCTGGTGGGCTTCGATCAGCTCACGGCGCGGGTGCCCGCGGGCATGGATCCGGGCCGCTACGATCTGCTGCTGGGCTCGCCAGAGGGGGACGCGGCCACCCTCGCCGAGGCCTTCACCGTCACGGCCACCCAGGCCGACCGCATCGACGTGGCCACGGCGGCCATCAACCTGGTCGTGGGCGAGTACGCCTCCATCGCCCTCCAGGTGCGAGACCCCGAGGGGGACGAGGTGCCCCAGCCCGTCTCGGTGCGGGTCACGGTCGAGACCGACTCGGGCTCGGTCCGTGGGGTCGACCTGCGCACGGGCATGGACGGGGCCAGCGACTTCGAGAACGGCGTGCTTGAGGGCAAGCTCGGGGACGGTGGCCGGGCGACCCTCCTGCTCTCTTCGAGCACGGTCGATCGGCTGCGGCTGCGGGTCGAGGGCCTCGGCGCCGACGACTACCTCCAGGGCACGAGCGAGTGGATCGACTTCCGGCCCCTCAACGTCGCGAAGCTCGAGCTCGAGGTGCCCGACGCGGCCGCCGGCACCACCGCCGGGGCGGCCCTCGACCTCGAGGTGCGGCTGCTCGACGCCGACGGCAACCCCACCCGCGGCGAGCTGGTCTGGGTCAGCCTGCGCGAGTCCTGCCCGGGCATCACCGGGGCCTTCGAGCGGCTGGTGGCGGTCGAAGACGCGGCCACCATCCAGGATGCCTTCCTGACCGGTGCGACCGACGGCGAGCGCTGCCGGAGCAACCGCTTCGAGGCCCTCGCCACGGTCGGGGCCACGGCCCTCTCGGATCGCTCCGACGACGTCTTCGTGCGCGCGGCCGATGCGGCCGACTACGACGTCGAGCTGGGCGCCGCCTCGGTCGAGGCCGGCGGCAGCCCGCTGCCCCTGTGGGTCGTGGCCCGCGATCCCTTCGGCAACCGGGTCACCGACCACAGCGCCACCCTCTCTCTGCGGGACGACCGGGGCGGCCTCGACACGAGCGCCGGCGTCGGCACCGGGAGCTGCGCCGCCTTTGTCGTGGGCGCCTCCGCCTGCACCGCGGGGCCCACGGTCGCCAGCGACGTGGTGCGGGTCCAGGCCGTCGACAGCCGCGGCCGCTCTGGCTGGTCGACCGCCTTCGCCGTCACCCCGGGCCCCGTCGCCGAGCTGTCGGTGTCGCTGGACGAGACCAGCGTGGCGGCCGGCGCGGCCACGGACGTCGCCCTCCAGGGCCGGGATGCCTACGGCAACGGCGTCGAGATGGGCCTGCTGGTGGGCAACGCTCCGGTGTTTCACGACCTCGGGGGCACCGTGCGCTGCCGGGCCGGGCGCATGGGCAGCGCCACGGGCGAGAGTCTCTGGCCCTGCACCTTCACGGCCGCCCGCCCCGACGAGCAGCTCACGGTCACGACCGCCCTGAGCGGCCACAGCGGCAGCTCGGCGCCCTTCGTGGTCACCAACGGGCCCCTGGCGGCGGTCGAGGTGGACGTGGGCGGGGTCACGTCCCTTGTGGCCGGCGACGAGCTGGGCTGGGCCCTCCAGGCCACCGACGCCTGGGGCAACCCCTACGAGACCGGCGCCGTCAGCAGCCTCGACCTGCTCGACGTCGGGGGCGAGCTGGCCCCGGCCGCCGTGCCCCTGTCGGCCGCCGGCCAGGCCTCGGGCACGGTCCTCCTCACCCGTGCCATCGACGAGAACCGGCTGCTCTTCCAGTCCGGCGGGGCCGCCCTCGGCGTGTCCACCCCCTTCGCGGTCACCCACGACGCCCACGCCGACTACACCCTCACCCTCCCCGCGAGCTGGATCGAGCTCGGCAGCGAGGCGGAGCTGTCGGTCGAGGCCATCGACCAGTGGGGCAACCTCGTCGTCGATCACGCCGCGACCCTGGGGCTCAGCAGCGATCTCGGCCTCGTGGCCAGCGCCACCACCTCCGCCTTCACCGACGGCCAGGCCACGCTGCCCATCGACACGGTGCTCACGGGCACGGGCGAGCGGCTCGCGGTCGACGACGGCAGCGTGCAGGCCCAGACCGGGCCCTTCGACGTGGTGGCCTTCGACTGCGCCGCGGGGCCCACCGGCTCGCTGCTGCTGGACGGCACGACCGAGCGCGTGCTCTGCCTCGTGTCGGGCTCGACGCCGATGGTGGGGGTCAGCGCCTCGGCCTCGGCGGCGGGCGGGGTGCCCCTGGCGGCCTACCACCTCGGCGAGGGCGGCACGGGCTGGCTGCGCTCCACGAACCCCCTGGGCTCGCTGCGCTGGACGACCGAGGGCGCCCACGAGGTCGGGCTGGTGGTGGTGGACGAGGACGGCTGTGCCGACCGGGCCTCGGCCTTGGCCTGGGTGGGGGCCAACGACGGCGAGCCCGTGGGCCCCCTGGCGCTGGCCCTCGGCACGGCCAGCCTGTCGAGCGCCAGCGCGGCCACGGGCGGCCAGACCACCGTCGACCTCGTGGCGACCGACTGCGCCGGCGATCCCGCGAGCGGCGGCACCCTCCTCG
>CAXQUZ010000453.1:0-6528 GCA_964226865.1 Myxococcota bacterium
GCCGCCGCGAGGCCCTGGGCCACGAGGTGCACCACCGTCCCGCCGGCGCCTGGACCAGCTGGGGACCGCTCCGGGATCCGCTGCTGCCCGAGATGCTCGCCCTGCCCTTGCCCGACCTGGCCGAGACCCTGCTCCACGAACAGGTCCACGGCACGGCCTGGCTGGGACGGGAGCCCGTGCTCGCCGAGCGCATCGCCGGCTTCGTGGGCAAGGAGGCCGCCCGGCGCTTCCTCGTCCACCACCTCGGCCCCGACAGCCCGGCCCTGGCCGCCGCCGAGACCGAGGCCGCCGAGCGGGACCGCTGGGCCGCACTGCTGGCAGGTGTCTACGACGAGCTGCAGGCCATCTTGCGGGATCCCGCGACGTCTCCGGCCGAGAAGCGCGCCGCCCGCGCCCGCCTCTTCGCCAGCCTCCACCAGCGGGTGGCCCGGGCGGGCTTCGCCGATCCCGACCGCTTCCACGCCGCCGTCGCCGCCGGCCCCTGGACCACCCCCCGGCTGCTCGAGCACCAGGCCTACCGTGACCCCGCGCCGGCGCTTCCCTCCCTGCTCGACGCCCACGGCGGCGACCTCGGCGCCCTGCTCCAGACCCTCCGGGCATGGCATGGATGTCGCGCTCTGGCGGCCTGCCTCGCCACCCCCGCGGCCGCGGCCTGCAAGATCCCGGACGCCTGTCGCAAAATCTGAACGCCGTCACAATCTCGGCCGTTCCGCATTCTTGACACAGCATCGTCGCACAGGGACCGATGGAGCGACCGATGCGGCCCCCACAGCGTGGCCCCCGGATCTCTCGCCCCCGACTGTGCCCCCGTGGTGGGCATCGTGGCGGAGATGCGGCCCGACTTGCGTCTGGATGCCCGGCGAGACCTATCGGTCCGCGGGCGCCGGTCCGTTCCTTGGCATGCCCCTTGCAACCATGGAGGACGGATGACGGAAGAAGGAGCCGACAAGATGGCCATTGCCGCAAAGCGACTGAAGAAGCAGGGTCAGGGCAACCCGCTCCTCAACAAGTACCTCAAGCGCATGGGGCAGATCCCCCTGCTGTCCCGCGAGGACGAGGTCGAGGTCGCCCGCCGCATCGCCGAGGGCGGTCCCGACGCCGAGATCGCCAAGCAGGCGCTCATCAGCGCCAACCTCCGCCTCGTGGTCAGCATCGCGAAGCAGTACAGCTACCGCGGGCTGCCCCTGTCCGACCTCATCCAGGAGGGCAACCTCGGCCTGATGAAGGCCGTCGAGAAGTTCGACTGGACCCGGGGCTTCAAGTTCAGCACCTACGCCTCCTGGTGGATTCGCCAGAGCATCGTCCGGGCCATCGAGTCCCAGGTGCGGACCATCCGGATCCCCATCTACAAGCTCGAGATCGTCAACCAGGTCCACTACACCCAGAAGGTGCTGGCCCGGAAGCTCGGCCGCGAGGCCACGGTCTTCGAGGTCGCCCGCCAGCTCGAGATCGAGCCCGAGAAGATCGAAGAGCTCATGCGCCTCACCAAGGAGCCCATGAGCATCGACACCCCGGTCTCGGACGACTCCGACAGCACCATCGGCGACTTCATCGAGTCCCCCGACGCGGTGGCCCCCGGCGAGACCTTCGACAGCGCCGACCTCCGCGAGGAGCTCTGCCAGAGCCTCGCCACCCTCACCTGCCGCGAAGAGACCGTCGTGCGCATGCGCTACGGCATCGGCGAGCCCTGCAAGTACTCGCTCGAAGAGATCGGCACCCGCTTCAACCTCACCCGCGAGCGCATCCGCCAGATCGAG
Organism: Myxococcota bacterium; assembly: GCA_964226865.1. GTDB lineage: Bacteria > Myxococcota_A > UBA796 > UBA796 > UBA2385 > CAXQUZ01. The sequence goes on from CAXQUZ010000453.1 coordinate 1,758, forward strand.
CTCAAGGCCATCCGCAAGCTGCGCGGCCAGAAGCGCAGCGTCGAGCTCGTCGCCCACCTCGCCTGAGCCTCCCTCTCTTCGCATCCGCCCCGCGGGGCCCGCACCAGCCGGTGTCGGGCCCCGCGCTGCGTTGGGGGCCGGGCCCTGCGGTCCCGCGCGATAGAGCGGCGTCCCACCCGCGCCCGGAGCGCCCGATGTCGACCCCTCCCGATCCCAAGGCCGCCCTCCGCGCCGCCCTCGCCCCCGTGCTCGAGGCAGTCGCCGCCCTCGATCTCACGGCCCCCGACGCGGCCCGCGCCGCCCTCGCCGACCGCTTTCCCCTCGACGGCCCGCTGCTGGCCGACGTCCGGGCGCGGGTCGAGGCGGGCCTGGCCGAGGGCTGGCTGACCCCCCGCGAGAACGCCGGCGTGCGCTTCGGTCGGGTCGCAAAGGCCGTGCCCGAGACCCACAACCTCGTCATCGACGCGGTCTTGATGGACGGCCCCGGCCCCGGCCACACCCACCCGGCCGGCGAGGTCGACCTGTGCTTCGCCGTCGCGGGCACGCCGCGCTTCGACGGCCAGGCCCCGGGCTGGACGGTCTACGGCCCCGACAGCTGGCATGTGCCCACCGTCAGCGGGGGCACCATGGCCATCCTCTACTTCCTGCCGGGCGGCGCCATCCGCTTCGAGCCCCGGCCGGCCTGAGCCGGGGGGCCCGGCGGGGCTTCAGTCGGCGATCTCGGCCTGGTAGCCGTCGGCGCTCAGCAGGCCGTCGACCTGGGCGGCGTCGGCGAGGCGGATCTTGAGGAGCCAGCCCTCGCCGTAGCAGTCGCTGTTGACGGTCTCGGGCGCGTCGTCGATGACCTCGTTGACGGCCACGACCTCGCCGGTGACCGGCGCGTAGATGTTGCTGACGGCCTTGACGCTCTCGATCTCGGCCACCTCGTCGCCCTTCTCGACCTCGTCACCCACCTCGGGCATGTCGACGAAGACGACGTCCCCCAGGCTCTCCTGGGCGTGGTGGGTGATGCCCACGACGGCGGTGTCGCCCTCGACGCGGACCCACTCGTGGCTGGAGGTGTACTTGAGCTCGGCGGGAATCGACATGGGGAGTCTCCAGGGCAGGGCGCGTCAGTAGTCGCGCTTGAAGAAGGGGCCGGCCACGACGGTGGCCTTGGCGATGCGTCCGCGGACGTCGATCTCGTGCACGGTGCCGGGCTTGCCGTGGCCACGGGGCACGTAGGCGAGGGCGATGTTGTCGCCGCGGGTGGGGGAGCGGGTGCCGGAGGTCACGACACCCCGGGGCTCGCCGCCGATGAGCAGAGCGTGGCCGTGGCGGGCGATGCGCTTCTCGACGGTCAGGCCGACCAGGGCCCGGGGCACGCCGGCCTTGCGCTGGGCGGCGAGGGCCGCCTTGCCCACGAAGTCGCCCCGGTCCATCTTGACGGCCCAGCCGAGGCGGGCCTCCCAGGGCGAGGTGGTGTCGTCGATGTCGTTGCCGTAGAGGCACATGCGGGCCTCGAGGCGGAGGGTGTCGCGGGCGCCGAGGCCGATGGGGGCGATGCCCTCGGGCGCACCGGCCGCGAGCAGGGCATCCCAGAGGGCCCGGGCCTCGCCGGCGGGCACGAAGATCTCGTAGCCGTCTTCGCCGGTGTAGCCGGTGCGGGCGACGATGCAGCCCGGGATGCCGGCCACGGTCGCCGCGCAGTGGTGGTAGTAGGCGAGCGGGCCCACGGGCGCGTCGGTGAGCCGCGCGAGGATGGCCGGGGCGTGGCGGCCCTGGATGGCGATCTGGCCCCAGGCGTCGCCCTCGTCGGTGAAGACGGCGTCGCTGCCAAACGCGTTGTGGGCCACCATCCAGGCGAAGTCCTTCTCGCGGTTGGAGGCGTTCACACAGACCAGCACGTCGTCTTCGGCGATGCGGTAGACGATGAGGTCGTCGACGATGCCGCCCGCCTCGTTGCACATGGGGCTGTACTGGGCCTGGCCGTCGACGATGTCGAGGCCGTTGGTCACGAGGTGGCGCACGGCGTCGAGGGCCCTCGGTCCCCGCACCCGCACCTCGCCCATGTGGGAGACATCGAAGAGGCCGACCCCCGTGCGCACCCGGCGGTGCTCGGCGAGGGTGCCCTCGTACTGGACCGGCATGTGCCAGCCCCCGAAGTCGATGAGGCGGGCGCCCGCGGCCTCGTGGGCCTCGAACAGGGGGGTGCGCTTCAGCTCGCTCATGGGGCCCTCGGCCGATGGGGGCGACCGCCCGTCGGCCGCCAGTGGGCCAGCCTTCTAGCACGGGGCCCCCGGTCGGCCCCGTCCCAAGACCGCCACGATCCCCGACAGCGAGATCGGGGGTCGCCTGCGCGCCGCCGGCCGGCTTCGTCCGCATGTCGCGCCGCCTCCGTCTCCCCGACACGCCGCCCACCGGACGGGCGCCACACATGCCCCCTGTGCGCCGGGGCCGCCTGGCATACACTGCGCCCTTCCTTCGCGGCCCCTGGTCGGCCCCTCCATCCCCCTCGACAGGCGCCCCGACGCCGGAGGCCCAGATGCCCGATTCCACGGTCTTTCCCGCCCCCTTCACCACCCGCCACATCGGCCCCAGCCCCGCCCAGCAGCAGGCCATGCTCGCGGCGGTCGGCGTCGACTCGCTCGATGCGCTGGTGGACGAGGCCGTGCCGGGCGGGATCCGGACGGAGGCGCCGCTGTCGCTGCCCGGCGCCCTGAGCGAGGACGAGGCCCTGGCCCGGCTCGCGTCCATTGCCGACCAGAACACCGTGCTGCGAAGCTTTCTCGGCTACGGCTACCACGACACCGTGACCCCGCCGGTCATCCTGCGCAACGTGCTCGAGAACCCCGGCTGGTACACGGCCTACACCCCCTACCAGGCCGAGATCTCCCAGGGCCGCCTCGAGGCCCTGCTCATCTTCCAGACCATGGTCGAAGACCTGACGGGCATGGCCGTGAGCAACGCCAGCCTGCTCGACGAGGCCACCGCCTGCGCCGAGGCCATGGCGATGGCCCACCGCCTCGGCCGGGGCAAGCGCGACACGCTGCTCGTCGCCGACGACGTCCACCCCCAGAACCTCGCCGTCATGCGCACCCGGGCCGAGCCCCTGGGCATCGGCATCGAGGTGCTGCCCGTGGCCGAGCTGCACGGCCGGGCCGGCGACCGGGACGTCTACGGCGCCCTCGTGCAGTACCCCGCCACCGACGGCACCATCCACGAGCTCGGCCCCCTCGCCGACGCCCTGCACCGCAACAAGGCCAAGCTCTGTGTCGCCACCGATCTGCTGGCCCTGACCGTGCTCGAGGCCCCGGGCACCCTCGGCGCCGACATCGTCGTGGGCAACACCCAGCGCTTCGGTGTGCCCCTCGGCTACGGCGGCCCCCACGCGGCCTTCCTCGCCACCTCCGAGGCCCACCGGCGCAGCCTGCCGGGCCGGGTCATCGGCATCTCGAAGGACGCCGCCGGCCAGCCTGCCCTGCGCATGGCCCTCCAGACCCGCGAGCAGCACATCCGCCGCCAGAAGGCGACCTCGAACATCTGCACCGCCCAGGTGCTGCTGGCGGTCTGCGCGGGCCTCTACGCCGTGTGGCACGGCCCCGAGGGCCTGCGCGCCCTCGCGAGCCGGCGGCGGGACCAGACCGCGACCCTCGCCCGGTCGGCCCGGGCAGCCGGCGCCACCATCGACGCGGGGCCGTGGTTCGACACCATGCACGTCGAGCTCGACAGCGCCGCGGCCCGCACCGCCGCCGTCGAGGCCGCCCGGGCCGCGGGCTTCAACCTGCGTCCCCACGGCGACCGGGGCATCATCATCGCCCTCGACGAGCGCACCACCGACGGCGAGATCGCCGTGCTCTGCAACGCCCTCGACTGGCCCCCGGCCGTCGGCAGCGCCGCGCCCCTGCCCCCGCCCCTCGCCCGCACCACCCCCTTCCTCGGCCACCGGGTCTTCCACGAGCACCGCTCCGAGACCCGGATGCTGCGCTTCCTCTCCCAGCTCCAGAAGAAGGACCTCGCGCTCGACACGAGCATGATCCCGCTGGGCTCCTGCACGATGAAGCTCAACGCCACCGCCGAGATGATGCCCATCACCTGGCGCCAGTTCGGCGGGCTCCACCCCTTCGTGCCCCTCGACCAGGCCGCCGGCTACACCCTGCTCTTCGAGAGCCTCGAGGCCTGGCTGGCCGAGATCACCGGCTTCGACGCCGTCAGCCTCCAGCCCAACGCCGGCTCCCAGGGCGAGTACGCCGGGCTGCTCAGCATTCGCGCCTGGCACCGCTCCCGGGGCGACGACCAGCGCACGGTCTGCCTCATCCCCACCTCGGCCCACGGCACCAACCCGGCGAGCGCCGTGATGGCGGGCATGCGGGTGGTGGCCGTGGCCTGCGACGAGAAGGGCAACATCGACGTGGACGACCTGCGCGAGAAGGCCGCCGCCCACACCCACGAGCTCGCCGCCCTGATGGTGACCTACCCCTCCACCCACGGCGTCTTCGATGAGCGCATCCGCGAGATCTGCGACATCGTCCACACCAACGGCGGCCAGGTCTACATGGACGGGGCGAACATGAACGCCATGGTGGGCCTCGCCCGGCCCGCCGAGATCGGCGCCGACGTGCTCCACCTCAACCTCCACAAGACCTTCTGCATCCCCCACGGCGGCGGCGGCCCGGGCATGGGCCCCATCGGTGTGCGCGCCCACCTCGCCCCCTTCCTGCCGGGCAGCCCGGTGGTCGACGGGGTCGGCGGCGAGCTGGCCATGGGAGATCGGACGAGCGTCGGGTAGGGA